>JANQJN010000117.1 GCA_028281625.1 Emcibacteraceae bacterium
TGTGGGTGAAGCTATGGGTTGGGAAATCATCGGCGCCGATCCGACAGCCCGTCGCTTCGAAGGCACAGCAAGAACGCCGGTATTCAAGTTTGTAGATGATACCGTCGTCGTCGTGAGCTCCGCGCCAAACGGCAGTCGCATTGATGTTAGAAGTGTGTCACGTATCGGCGTTGGTGATATTGGTGTTAACGCCAATCGTGTCAGAGAATTTATCAGGCTCTTCAACGAATAAAATAAAGCCTTGTTTTTGCCGTAAAAAAGGGTGAAAACAGGATCATGAATGCCTTTATCTTTAAATCAGCCCATTACGAGCAGGACAGTCAGACGATTGTCCTTTCCTACGCGTATGAAAATGGACCGGAATTTGAAGAACGCATTGAATTTCCAGGAGCGAAGACGCGACTAAGCGACGATGAACGTCACGCGCTTTCCAAATGTATGCGCGGTCTTCACATGGCGGCGGGGATCAGCTACTATAAAGCATATTGCCCCGAAAATATCCTCGTGGAAAATCACCGTCTGACCAAGGAAGAAGCGGATTTCTTTTATAAATTTTATTTAAACGGCCTTGGTGAATTTGCCGTGGAAAATCAGATTGACCTGCGGGAACGTTTGTTTTTCCCGGTAAATAGCAATCATCACTTACATGCAAGTGATATTGAGCTGAACAGTGCCTGTGTCGTGCCCATCGGTGGCGGCAAGGACAGCATCGTATCCCTTGAAGCCATAAAAAAGGCGAAAAAACCCCACCGTATGATCGCCATCAATGCCGGCCGACCCATCCTTGAAGTAATGGACACATCCGGTGGGAATAAGATCCATATCCGCCGGAAGCTCTCGCCAAACCTGTTTGACCTCAATGATCAGGGTGCCATGAACGGCCATGTGCCGATTACAGGCATTCTTTCCTTTATCATGGCCTGTGGGGCAATACTTTACGGGTACGATAGTGTGGTCATGTCAAACGAAGGATCGGCAAGTGAAGGCAATGTGCGCTTTGCGGGAATTGAGGTTAATCACCAATACAGCAAATCCCTTGATTTTGAACTTGATTTTGAGCGTTACATCCGCCGCTTCGCGCTTAAAAACTTTCATTATTTCTCACTGCTCAGACCTCTTAATGAAACCGGCATCGCATCACTTTTTGCAAGACAGGCCAAATATTTCGATGTCTTCAAAAGCTGTAACCGCAATTTCCATATCGACGAAGGCGCGCGCAAATATGGCTGGTGTGGCAACTGCCCCAAATGCCAGTTTGTCTTCCTGGCACTATCGCCGTTTATCGCGCGGGAGCGGCTCATTCAAATCTTTGGTAAAAACATGCTGGAAGATATGACCCAGGAAGATGGCTACCGCGAACTGTGCGGTCTTAAGGGGCATAAGCCCTTTGAATGCGTCGGTGAAATTGAGGAATGCCGCCTGATCATGAAACATCTGACAACCACCAATTTTAAAGATGATGCGCTGGTCAAGGTCCTTGCACCGGAAATTGACAATGAAACCATGGACACGGAGGGCCTGACCCGCTGGGCGCTCAGCTTCCGTTACGACCACAATATTCCCGAAACTTATCTGGACATGCTCAATGAACTTATCGGATCTTGAAGATAAACGAATTGCCATTTGGGGCATGGGACGGGAGGGCACCACCACCCTTTCCTTCCTTGAGCGACACTTTCCGGATAAGGATTTTCTGATCATCAACCGCGACTGGCCGGAGGATGTGAGAAACTTTATCCCTGAGGATAAAATCGAGGAACATATGGCTGATTTTGATGTGGTGATCAAATCACCAGGCATCAGTTACTATCACGAGATGGTCGGTAAAATGAAAGACGCCGGAATAATCATTACATCCGCCACCAACATCTGGTTCGCGCTGCCCCGTGCCGGAAAAGTGGTCGCCATCACTGGCAGTAACGGTAAAAGCACCACATCTGCGCTTCTGCATCATATGCTCACTGAGCTGGGCGAGGACGCGGAGCTGGGCGGAAATATCGGAACACCACTGCTGTCTTTAAGGGAAGATGCGGATATTTATGTGGTGGAGCTTTCAAGTTACCAGACCTGTGATCTGCATTACGCACCGGATATCGCGGTACTCCTCAATCTCCATCCGGAGCACCTGCAATGGCACAGGACCCACGAACAATATTATCATGATAAAATGAACCTGCTCAGATGCGGTGCCGCGGCAAACATCGTCAATGCAGCCGATCCGCGACTGGCTGATACCGACAATAAAACCGTTTTCAATGATGGGGATTCCATCAATTTCGAAATGGGGATGATTTACGACAGCTATATGCCCGTGGGCGGCAGCGCCAAGTTCCCGCTGCTGGGGGATCATAATCTTGAAAATCTTTGTGCAGCGCTGACCATATGTCGAAAGCTTGGTCTTGTGATTACGGAGTGCCTCCGGGCGAGCTATACGTACCCGGGGCTGCGCCACCGGCTGCAGATTGTTGGACCCATCGACGGCATCACTTATGTCAATGACAGCATTTCCACCGATCCGGAAGCAGCCATTGCTGCACTAAAGGCGCTGGCAGGGAAGAAGATTACCCTGATCGCCGGTGGTGAGGATAGAAAGCAGGACTACGCCGACCTTTGCGCGCTGATTGATGATAGCGAAAACGTGAATGCCATCTGCGCCTATGAAACCGGACCAAGGTTATATGGCCAGATCACAACAGAACGCAAACATACGGCAGAAAATCTTGAGGATGCTGTGGCGCTGGCCAAAAGCATCACACCGGAAGGCGGTTATATCCTCCTCTCCCCCGCTTCACCAAGCTATGATGCCTTCAATGACTTCGAAGAACGCGGCGATTTGTTTTTGCAATTCGCAGGAGTTTAACCAGGCTTCCCATCCGCTCTCGGGCGGATAACCACCGGGATCACACGCACAAGAAACAGTGCATAGGCAAGCACCCAGCACACACCGGACAGGTTCAGCATCAACAGATAGTAATCGGCAAAATAAAGCGGTGCGACAATCCGTGACAGCGCCGCGATGTTTATCAGCACAAAATAAAGGGTGATGATAAATTCATTGTTCATCGGCATGCCGGAATGCCCGAGCACGGCCCTTGTCATCACCCCAAGGGTGAGCGATCCCGCCGCCCCTACACTGAAAGCATGATAGGAAAGCGCGATGAAGGTATAATCTAAATAATAAGCATAAGCCATCAGGAAAAAGCCAACTGATATCCAAAGCACGCCAATATGAAGAATGATCATCAGCGGATCACCAATCGCCACCCAGCCATTCCAGCCCAGCACGCGAATGAGGATCGCCATCGCAGCAAGTAATGAAAAAGACGCGATCAAGACATCAGAAGCCGAGAAGACAATCGCAACCATCACAACCACAATTGATATCATACTCGCTGGCAGTAATGCTTTATGGCTGAACTGTTTCACGTCCCTGTATTTATTTTTAAGGAAGTTAGGCGCAATCCGTCCGCCAATTACATTCATCAACATCACAACGAAAATCAGTGCCGCAATGAAGAAGTTATTTTCATCAATCGAGAGCATGTCCAAAGCCGCCAGATGGCTGCAAAGATTAAAGATAGCAAAAATCATCAGCATAACGGGCAGGAAGTAGTTACGCTTGTTTTTAGTCGCAAAAATAGCGGGCGCAATGCACATCACCGCGATGGGCAGCAACGCCACATCAAGGATCACCGGCACCAGTGGGGGAAGTAAAGATCCAAAAAAGACCGCAAGCCGCCCCAAAAGCCACAAAAGCGCAAGTGCGACAAGCGCTGAACCAGAAGGTGACGGCACACCGGTCCAGTTGGGAACGGCGGTAAAAAGAAAACCAATGATGATCGGGACAAAAACACCAAAAATCATTTCATGTTGATGCCAGGATACCTCGGCAAAATAACTGGGAAAATAAAATGTCGCCCCAGTGAGCAAAAGCACCCAATAGCCAAGGATCACTATGGCACCAATGGCCCCCAACGGAAAAAACACCCTGTATCCAGACGCAAAGATGATTGACCACATGACGTGCACCTCCATAATCACCATTATATCCTACTGAGCGGAAATGTCATGCCCTTGACCCACATCAATAAAGCAAAAAAGAAAAAAAGCCAGGTCGCTAAACCTGGCTCTTTTCGTTTTTGGAATGTTTATAGCGGGAATTAAAATCCGTCAATGGAGCCTTTTCCGTCGTTACCGCGAGAAAGTGCTATCAGCTGCTCATCGGAAAGCTCTTGTTTTGCCACTTGTGTTTGCTTGGGTTCTTCAATGTCCTGATTTGTATAATCAAGCACAAGTGCGAAACTTAATTTGTCTTTCTTATAGCTTGCTGGAAGGTCAGGAAGGTCAACATAACGAAGAGCCCTGCCTGAGGCTTGTGCGAAATAAGCTTGGCTTTCTTTTTCACCTTTGGTGATGTCCAGAATATCGCCCTTGCGGTTTACAGTCACCACATAAGTGTGTGTGTCTGTTTCGTTGACAAGCGCTGCTGTTTCAGGATATTCCATTTTGGCTTCGATGGCGGCGCTGGCCTGCTCAACCCATTCATTGATGGTTGATGGCTTGTCAGCAGCCTGCGCGGAAGCGGCGAAAAGTGCAAGTGCAGTTGTTGTGGTGAAAGTTAGGAGAGTTCTCATTTTTAATGTCCTTGGTCAGTTTAATCATACTTTGTTGGCGTCAGCCGTTTTTTGATAATTTCCCTACCCAAAGAAATTCCGATCAATTGATCGCTTATGTACTAAGCCACAGCCTTCCCGCAAAAGAAAGCGTAATTCGATGAACGGTTGCCCACGTGCGATAAACGGTATTAAAGGGGTTAAATAAGGGGGATTTTAAACAATTTATTAACAATTGAACGACGGCTAACGACCCGAAAGCGGATGTTTAAATTTGACGTGCGTTACTCCATACACGCCTAAACCACTTGATGCTTATCTACAGTTTGGGATCACCATCTTCAGGAATAAGGGCCGCTTTTTGTAGCAGCTTAATGACCGTTGATCGTTCTTCTTTGCTAAACTCTTCTAAGAAATCAGAGTTAACTGAAGCAATAATTTTTGGCAGTTCTTTGGCTTTATCTCGTCCTTTGGCAGTAAGAAATATAAGAACGGTTCTTCTGCTATTAGGATCTGGCTTGCGTTCAGCATATCCTGCTTCAACCAATGCGTCCACATTTCGACTAGTATAATAATCCGGAAATTCCAGAAGTCGCCCGAGTTCACTCTGAGTAACGCCATCGCGCTCGTTCAGTAACATCAGGTTAGCGAATATTTTTGTGTCGACCCCAATCTCCGATAGGCGCTGCTTCATTACACCATCGATGCGTCTTGCTAGTACCTGGATTAAAAATCCAAAACTGGACTGCCGAGCGTTTTGAGCTTTTGTAATACGAGACATAATATACTGGTTCCAGCCCATACATTACCTCCGACACTTGTTAATTGCAACTGTTGTAATCGTGTTAATTATGAATTTAATTTATTGTATTTACATTTATTGTAATTGCAACTATTGTAATTGCAATAATATTATTTTTTTGTGTAAATTGAACGATACAAGGAACATGTAATGAAAAAAATCTTGTTAATGTTGGTTGCCGTAATGGGAACAACTTCACTAGCAATGGCGCAAAATGAGCCGGAAGGAAAAATACTTGCAAACAATAGCTTCGATGCAGTTGACATAAACTCAAAAGGATATTTGACATATGCGGATATTGAATTTTTTCGACAGCAGGTGTTTGTATCTATGGACGCAAATGAAAATAATGCAATCGAATTGGAGGAGTTTCTCAGTTGGGATTTTGGCTTTGAACTCGCCGCCACCGAGGTGAACAGATTATCCGCATACAAAACCGCACTAAAAGTTGTGTTTAATTTTTGGGATAGAAACAATGATGGACGCATTTCCCTAACGGAGCATCGAAAAGCAATTGTCGCGGATTTTGAACGGGCTGACATTGACAACAATGTCGTGCTTGAAAGAGCCGAGTATGTGCAGGGATTTTCCATTCTGGCTGCCATCCGAGCAGCAATCAAAACAGAGTAGATAATAGTCAAAATACAGGAGTTCAACAATGACATCCAAAGCAGGAATTTTGTCAATTGTATTTCTTATTAGTGCTTTTGCTGTTTTACATATTGTATTCTCGCCAATCCAAATTGAAACAAGCGTAGCCATATCGACATTGCTAGGTGGTGTTGCGTTCATTTTGATGACAGTCACTATATTTCTCTCGACCAGAGCGGCGTTCTTGGAAGATGTTTTTGGAGGACTTGACCGCATGTATCAGGTTCACAAAGTCTGTGGTGTTCTTTCCGCACTCTTTGTTTTGATCCATTTTTTCCTTGCTCCAAAGGAACTACCTTCAAATCTGCTAAACTCGGATTTGACTTTAGTACCGTCTGCGCCTCTAGGAATGATAGCAATGATCTTGCTGGTCATTTCATTGGCAATTACCTTGAACAGAAAAATACCATATCACCGTTGGCGCCTACCTCATAAAGGGATGGGATTAGTGTATTTTTTGGTTATTGGCCATTTTATGACTGCACCGACTATTTTCTTTGAGCAGTATAGTGTATCAGGTATTTTTCTATTAGTTGCAGCGGTTGTTGGGCTATGCTCCTATATTTACAATATATTCGGATTGAATAAGAAAGCTGCTTATCGATATACGATTGAAAAAGTGAATGCACTAGAGCGCGCCACAGAATTGGTCCTTAAGCCATTGAATGATAGGCTCAATTTTGAACCTGGACAGTTTGCCTTTTTGGAAATCCAAGGTAAGGGATGGTCTGAACCTCATCCCTTTACAATAACCAGCGCACCAGAGGAAAGTGAGCTTCGATTTACACTTAAAGTGTTGGGCGACTGGACCCGCAAAGTGCGCGAGGAACTTACACCAGATAAAGAAGTTATTGTTCGTGGCCCCTATGGAAAATTCAATTCCAAACGCGCTGGGAATAAACAGGTTTGGTTCGCAGGTGGTATTGGTGTTACTCCATTTCTATCAACGTTAAGAGACATGAATGCTGCTGACGCGCGCGAAGTAATATTAATTTACGCCGTCAGAGAGCGAAATGAAGCTCTATTTCTAGAAGAAATCCAAGCAAAGTGTGACGCGCTTGGGAATGTCAAGGTAGTCTTGCTCCAATCCAATCAAGGTGAGTTCGCACGCGTTGACATTATGAAAACCAAACTAGACCAACAATTGAACGACTATGATTATTTCTTATGTGGCCCCAAGCCAATGCTAGATGGGTTGCGAAAAGATATGAAGGCTGATGGTGTTCCTGATGCAAACATTCATTTTGAAGCGTTTGAATTTAGATGAATTTTTAGAAAGGGTTTATCTGTGATGGAAAATATTCTGATTATTTTGAATTTAGTATTGATGGCGTTGATATTTGGATATGGCTTTTCGGCGTCTGCTGTATCGTATCCGGCGATGATAACCAGTAGTCGCGAGGTAGCAGTTGGTTACTTTAAGCCATTTTTTCATAAGTCAAATCGGTTGCAACTTGTTCTTTCAATCACTGTTTTGTTTTTGAGCCTCATTATTTCTTATTTAACGGGTATTTGGCTATGGTTTACTGGTGCAGTTATTTTGCAAATAAGTGGTCCTTACACAATATTCGTGCTTATGCCTGTCAATAATAGGATTATGGCTGAAAACGCGGATATCCATTCTGATCAAATGACTAAAGACCTGGGCGATTGGGGAAAACTTCATTTTCCAAGAACCCTGATCGCTGGGGCAATATTTATTTTATTTGCTTATTTAGCTGTGCAAGGAGGATAGTGGTGGGGGCTCCAAAACAAAGTTATGTAAAACGCGCGCGCATATCCGCCAACGCTGGACCCTTCCTCCTACTTTTCGGCGTGGTTTCTATGGGCGCAGCTGTTCTTCTGGAGCAATTCTATTGGCCTATCGTAGTGATTACGGGTCTATCTGCGCCACTGCTTCAAATACCGAGGCAGAGAGCCTGGCTCACTCAAAATGATGCACTGGAGTTTATCTCACTGGCCGCATTGCCTGTTCTCTTGACAGCTCTGGGATATTTCTGGTTGCGACCGAATGGTTACTTGAGTTTCTCTACTATTTTACAAGGGTTGGCTGGCTTCTTCATCTCGCTGGGTGTTTTTCACATGGTGATGAAAAATCATACTCTGGCGCTGGCTGACGAGATCGAAAGAAAACTTTAAGCCATGAATAAATACGTTAATTTTGCCCACGAAATAGGAAACATCATGTATGTGGGGGGTATACTCTCACACATCGTAATCGGTGCTATTTTGGGGCATCCAGACGTAAGCACAGCATATCATGTGGCAATTTACAAAGAGAGCAGTGCCTACATTCTTATCATACCGGGGCTTTCCTTAAAAATAGTTGCAGACTTAATTCTATACCGAAGTTTGGATCACAAACCCAACTGGTTAAAGGTCAAGATGCTCATGACCTCTTTTTTGGCCATAAATGCCTTTGTTTTTCTTGTTCCCATGATGCCAGAGCTAACGCAAATGGCGTTGGAATCACTGGAAACAGGGGTAGTAGGTCAGGATTTTCAGGACAAGGCCGCAATAGAACAAATTGTTGGCATGAGCAATGTCATACCACTTGTTACAGAATTAATAATGGGTGGCTTCAAACCCAAGTTATTCAGTGAACGCAAATAACAATAGGCACTTTTATATATTAGATACTAATTGAGGAATACAGAAATGAATCTCCAAACTAAAATTTTTCGTAACCTGTCCATAATGCTGATAGCCCTTATGTTTGCTTCCTGCGCGACAAAAGTGAATATGGATACGAATTGGGTAAACCCAGAGTGGGCGAAAAATCAATATCAACGGGTTTTGGTGATAGGTGTAGCCGACAGAGATGAAACCAGGATTGAGTACGAGGACACTTTGGCTGGAAAACTTAAAGAAAGCGGAATAACTGCTATCGCTTCCTACAGCATCTTTCCGGCAGTTACAGAATTAGAAAAAGACGCGATTGATGAGGTTGCCAAACAAAATCGATATGATGCAATTGTGATGACCACACTTGTATCACTGAATTCTTCTGTGCGCACAGTTCAAGAGAGAACATATTTTGAGCGTATGGAAAATATGGATTATTACGACCATTTTGAAAGTTCGAGAAGTAAAGTGACCGAACCTGGCTATGTTGTAATTGACACGGATGTGGTGCTAGAGACCAATATGTTTGATGTTAAGAATGGCATGTTGGTTTGGACCGGTAGATCAACAACTATGAACTCCCAACACGTTGGAGACGGAATACCAACTCTAGCTAGCGAAATTGTTAATGCGCTGAGCGAAAATCAGATTATCGGGAATTGACATATAGTTATTTAATTTAATCACTCAGTCAGAATTTCTGAACGCGATCGGTGCTGGCTATCAATCGTCCGTTTTGGATCGATAGCTGACTCTTAATAAGCAATCTGAAAAGCTTTCTGGAATGTCTCTTCATCCGTCACTTTTGAAAGCATGTTTGGGGCAGTGTTACTTCCAGCAGCATTGACCCAATCAAGGGCAGCAGTTACAGTTGAGCGGTAGATTAAATTTGGGGATGATCCGTATTGAGAACTATACTAGCATTTTTATTTTTAGCGCTCTCGGGAGTTTTGATTGCCTTGTTGGTGGCACCGTTAGCAACGCTTATCAAGGTACAAGATTTCTCACTGTTCTGGGTGGAAACGCAGCAACTGCTACCTGACACTATAATTTTCTGCGTGGGCTTGACGTTAACTGTCGGATTACTTTGTAAATTACTGGGTATTGGGCTCGACACGCCAATCAGGTCGACCAGCAATGATTTATCATCTCCAACTGATGCTCTAGTAACCATAGCTGATTGTGGCGGGGACGGAGACTAGTGAAAGATATTCTGTTCGATGTGTTTATGTATTTGGTGCTAACTGCTACCTTTTTCCTCTTCCCTTTTTGGTGGCCAATGGAAGGGAATATGACCTTCTTTTGGGTGATGGTTGTGGCGTGGACAATCCTGGGTTACCTGGGATTCGCTCAACCCCTTTACAAAACGGCATTAAAAATTTTAAACAAAGATTCTCGCCAAGCCAAGTACGCCTGCAGAGTATGTGGATTTCTACATATTTCACCGCCCTGGGGTTTTGATGGATCGACCCCAAACTACAATATTTGCGAATGCTGTGGCGTGGAATTCGGCTACGAAGATTGTTTAGTTAAGAGCGTTAAACAATATCGGATACGGTGGTTGGAAGGCGGTTGTAAATGGTGGTCTCGTAAACATAAACCGGAAAACTGGGATCTGGAGACACAGCTTAAAAATATTCCCAATCAATTTAAATGACGATGACTTCCTGTTATCCTGCATACGCAATCTGATAGGCTTTTTGGAAAGTATCTGTGTCAGTCACTTTTGAAAGCATGGAGTGTGCCGCGTCGCCGCAGGTGATTTTCCATTTTACTTTGCGGCCGTCGGGTATGCCGGACCACTGGTAATAATCGCCGGTTTTATCACCGGGTATGATTTGGGGTGGGCGGATGATGGTCCAGCTGAGGCCACTTGCCCTGATAATATCTTCCTGCTTGTTCTTATCAATCACCACATATTTAAACCGGGTTTTAAGAAGGATCTTGACCAGGAAATTGCCCTGCCCGGCGCTGTCACCAATCCCGATCGACGACATGGCGATCAGACGCTTAACACCGTAGTCCTTCATCACGCTAACAAGATTGGCTGTCCCGTCGGCGAGCGGAGTGCCTGGCTCAAGATGATGGCCATCCCATTGGAACCTGGGAATCTTACGCTCAGAAGGTTCCACCGGAGTAAGAACCGACGCTACTCCCCACCCCCAAAATGATCGATCAGCGCTTCCATCAGATTGTGATACCAGGCCCAGCCATAACCGTCCTTGTCATCAACATCCATTTCCGGCCAGCTGGAAAAAATGGCAATTACCATGCCAGCACGCGGTGATATGCGCACCGATTGTCCGTTAACACCAACCATATCGATCGTGCCTTTACCATCACCCACGCCCCAGAAAAAAGACCGGTAATAAGGATCATCAC
>JANQJN010000131.1 GCA_028281625.1 Emcibacteraceae bacterium
AAGTGCTGCCAGTGAACGCAGGCGATTATGGCGCATGGCTTCATAGCCAGCCTTACCGTAATTTTGCAGAAATTTTGAAAAATGCGGATGCGCAAGCATTGGCGCATGGGCAAATACATCGTGGAATACATCTGGCTGATCAAGATAATCAAGCTGATCCGCTCCGCGAATAAAGTCCCCTACCGGGAAACGCTTATTGGCAAGGTGATAAAAATGCACGTTGTCAGGAATAAGCGCCGGAACCGGCACAAGTGTCCAGCCGGTCAGCGCCTTTAGCTTTTCATTAACTTCCGCAAGACTTGGCACGCCGCCTTTATCAAGGCCAAGCTTAGACAGTCCTTCGATAAATTCATTACAGGCGCGTCCCGGAACTTCTTTCATCATACGATTATAGAGAAAGTCCCACCTTTTATGCTCTTCAGCTGTATAAGTACGTTGCTCTGGAAGCACCCAATCAAAGCCAACGTTGTCTGGCCTTACATGCTCGTTAATATACAAGCCTTCTTTCATTCTTGGTAACGTTGAATAATCGAACGGTTTCATTGTTACGATCCCCTTTACAAAACTATTAAAAAAAACACGCTGACTTTATCTATCAAAAACTAAGGTACATTTAAGAATTAGATAAAATCCAATGCATATAAGTATGACCGACTTGGGTGGGAAAACTGTCCTATTTTGCGCAAATTTTCATAAAAAATGAAACAACTGTTTCAAAATTATAGATCTATTTGAGCATTAACTATATAATTTAATCAATGCGCTCTACGATCAAAAGACGTAAAACGCATCGATATTATGGTTAACGTAAGTGCTTATACGGGTTCGATATTTGAAAATCTGCCGCCGCGCAGGTCATATTCCTGGGTCCCGCGATGATAAACTTTATCTGTATCGAGAATCGCCGATGCCGCAAATTGATAGCTTGGTTCAATCCATGAATAGGCTTCCTCGAAACGGAACTCCTGCATCTGGTTATAAAGTTCTTCAAAGCCACCGATTACGAAATAGCTTTGCTGCACATCAGAAAGCACATAATTGGTCCGCAGCATCCGCTCAAAATCCATATGAAAACGGTTCGGTGATTGCCCTTCTAACGCAAACAGGGTTTCCCTATGCGATGACAGGATCGCCGCACCATAGATACGAATGCCTTTATCGGTGTTAATTAAGCCCAGTTCTACCGTGTGCATATAAAGGGCGGCAAAATTGCGAAGGCGATTATGCTTTAGCGCTAAATAGCCTGCTTTACCATAACTTTGCAGGAAGTTGGAAAAATCAGGATCGGTCAACAGCGGCGCATGCCCAAACATATCGTGAAAAACATCCGGAAGGTCAAGATAGTCAATTTGATCCGGTTTCCTGATGAAGTTCCCTACCGGGAAGCGTTTGTTGGCAAGATGGAAAAAATGCGCATCATCCGGCACAAGATCAGGTGTCGGTACAAGTATCCATCCTGTCATGGGTTTTAGAATTTTATTAATTTCATCAATTCTTGGAACACCACCTTTACCAAGGTTTAAAAGTTCCACTCCTTTTAAAAACTGATCGCACGCACGGTCCGGGACAATTTTCATCATGCGGTTAAACAAGAAGTCCCACATGGCGTCTTCGTCGGCCGTATATTCCTTTTGCGCTGGCAAAATCCAGTCAGGCCCCACGGTGTCGGGTCTGTTGTGCTTGTTTACAAAATGTCCATCGGGAATTTCAGGAAGTGCTGAAAAATCAAATTCGTTCATTGGTCTATTCCTATACTGTTACTACTTAGACAACCCTGACCAATATATACCTGAATATTTTTTATTATTATGCTTATCAGTATGACCCGTGAATTTGAGAAATCTGTCCTTTTTTGACCAATTTTAACAAAATATTGATACATTTGTTTCATAATGAGCAAAAATTTGGGAATATGTTATGAAAATATCTGATACCGACAAGAAAATACTAAAAGCCCTTCAAAAGAATCCGTCCTACGCGCAGGCAGAACAAGCCGCCAGCGTCGGCATGTCCCGATCGTCATATTGGCGCCATGTTCGTGAGCTTGAAGACGCAGGTGTCATTCTTAAAAGACGTGTGGAACTGGACCCCCGAAAAATAGGACTAAAACTCCGTGCAAGTTGCGTGATCAGCATCAACAGTCACCGCACCGACAGTCGCGATGATTTTGAAGCTCACATCAAACAACAGCCAAATGTGCTTGAGTGTTTTGCCACTTCCGGCGGCAATGATTATCTGCTCACCATCATCGCATCAGACATTGAAAGCTACTATGAAATCATGAGTACGCAGATCCTAAACCACCCGACAATTGAAAGCGCGCATACCAGTTTTATCATGGATACCATCAAGGATACCCATGTATTGCCACTGTGAAATTTCCGTTAAATTATTATAAACTTTAGTGAATTCTTTAAACTCTTCATAAATAAAGCATTGCTTTTTTAAAAAAACGCCTATACGGTATTTTCTGATTTTTAGTTTATGTACCTTTTTGAGGGGGTATTGCACTAGATTTATACACCGGAGAACCTAGATTTTTACCGGGTTTTTTGCAATCTAATGATGCCACATATTCACTATAAGCATGTTAAAAGTCGACATTCATCGAATTGTACCGATGGATAATTATAACAATATTTTGAGGAAGTGTAAGAAATGGCTACAGGAACCGTTAAGTGGTTTAACCCAAGCAAGGGTTATGGCTTTATTGAACCAGACGAAGGCGGTAAAGACGTATTCGTCCATATTTCTGCTGTTGAGCAGGCAGGAATTGACAGACTAAGCGACGGTCAGAAGATTAGCTTTGAAATTGTAGAAAGCCGCGGCAAGGAAGCTGCTGGTGAACTCAAACTCGTAGACTAATAAAAAACTATCAGGTATTTTGCTTAATCTAATGCGCAGGAGCCGCTTTTGCGGCTTTTGCATTACTTGTTTTGTTCCCTTACTTGAAAAATGATAAAGAACCCCTACTCTATGATTATTGATAATCATAAAGGGTATGACTTATGGCGAACTTATTATTTCTTGCGGGTAGCGCCCGCGAAGCGTCACTTTCAAAAAAAATTGCACAGGCAGCAGCGGAAAAAGCCGCAAAAATGGGGGCTAACGTAACCTTCATTGACCTTCGGGATTTTCCCATACCCCTTTATGACGGTGATCTGGAAGAAGCCGAAGGCATGCCGGAAAACGCAAAGAAACTAAAAGCCATGTTTGCAGAAGCGGATGGCTATTTCATTGTGACACCGGAATATAATGGTTTCTTTTCCCCGCTACTTAAAAATATCATCGACTGGATGTCACGGCCCGATGACACTGGTATAGGAAATCCATACCAGGGTAAGGTCGCGGGCATCGCTGGATCATCGCCAGGTGTTATGGGTGGTATTAGGGCGGTGCCGCACCTCCGAACGCTGCTCTGTGGACTTGGTGTCCATGTTGTGCCAACACAGGTCGCTGTGGGATCCGCTGCAAAAGCCATTGACGAAAATGGTGATTTTGCGGACGAACGCCAGCGCGGTATGATTGAAAATGAATTATCCCAACTGATTAAAACGGCTAAGGCGCTAAAGATTTAAAATCCTTCAGCGTACAGTCGTTTGAAGGCTTTTTCGAGCTTTGACAGGAAGATGTCCGCTTCCGTCATACCAAAAACCATTGGGGGCTTGCCTTTAAGCACATTGTCAAATGGCCCGTCAGTGGAAAAGAGCACCGCATCATCCCGCAAATACTGGACGATGCGGCTTGCTTCATCGGTGGCGCGTTCCTTGGCATCCCGGTCCTTAACCAGCTCAGCACCAAAGAACATGCCTTTACCGCGCACCTGACCAATGATGTCGTAGCGGTCCATCATGTCGCGCATGCCGTCCATGATGTGATTGCCGGTCTCAATCCCTTTTTCCATCAAACCCTCGCCCTCAACAACATCAAGCACAGCCATACCAATGGCGCAAGAAACGGGATTACCACCGAAACTGTTGAAATATTCCATACCATTGGCAAATTTATCAGCAATTTCGCGGGTAGTGACCACAGCCGCCATGGGGTGACCATTACCAAAGGGCTTACCAAAGCTTACGATATCCGGCACGACCCCCTGATGAAGATAGGCCCACATTTTCCCGGTGCGGCCAATACCCGTTTGAACCTCATCAGCGATGCAAAGTCCACCAGCAGCGCGGATTTTCTCATATGCGGCCGCAAGATATCCATCAGGGTATACAACCTGCCCACCGACACCGGCGATGCTTTCTGCGATGAAGGCCGCTGGCCCCTCCCCGGTTTTTGTTATCAGATCATCGATTTGTGTATCCACATCTTCGGCATAAGCTTTGCCGCTTTCTTCACTGTAATCATTAAATCGCCCCTGATACGGATCCGGAAATTCCGCTAGACGTGTTTCTGGCGGGCAGCCACTACCGCCCTTGCGGTTAAATTTGTAGGCGCTGATGGCGACAGTGTCGTTGGTATTACCGTGATACCCCCAGTCAACCGCGATCGTTGTTTTACGGCCGGTATAATGGCGCGCGAGCCGCAGTGCCAGTTCGTTGGCTTCTGAGCCGGAATTTACAAAAAACATCACTGAAAGCGGATCAGGCATACTGTCGGTTATTCTTTTAGCGAGTTTATTGATCCCTTCATAAAGATACCGCGAGTTCGTATTAAGAATACCAACCTGCTTACGGATCGCTTCCACCACATGAGGATTACAGTGGCCCACATGGGTGATATTATTTACGCAATCAAGAAACGCGCGTCCTGAACTATCATAAAGATAGGTCCCCTTCCCACGGACAATATGGAGATGCTTTTTATAGGCTACGCTGAGACTTGGTGCGAGCACCTGACGGCGGACATTCATCATGTCATCAACGGTAACGCTGGTATGTTCAAAGCTTTCTTCGATAAAGCCCATGATCATGTTGGGGTCAGGGCAGATATCCCGCCACACGTCCCAGGTACTTGGTGGACAAATACCAGGGAAGTTACCGCTGTCATCACCAAGCATGTCGGAGATCAATTGAAAATGCAGATGAGGTGTCCAGCCGCCATTTTCATGAGCTTCACCAAGAGTTGCGATATGATCACCGGCTTTAATGACATCCCCTGCTTTGACGATATCATGGCTTGCTGTCGCCAGATGACCATAAAGGGTATAAAATTCAGGACCGCCACCCACTTTATGCTTTATGATCAGCACGGTACCGTAATCAAACGGGTCATCGTTTGTTGAAATACTTTGTACCACACCATCAAGCGGGGCGTAGATTTTTTCCGGCTCCCGAAGCCAGATATCAATGGCGAGATGAGTTGTTCGTGGCTCAGGGCTGCCGATACCGTCAATCCCTGCAATTTTAAACGACGTGCGATTTTCACCGTAATTACCCAGGCCGTAGCGGGCTTCATTTTCGTCAAGGAATTCGCGGACCCATTTGGTGTGGGCGTGCGCGTCCAGAATATGTTCTGTACCCGGCGCCCCTTCGGCATTATCAAACAGCACCCGTGGTTCGCTTAAAAGATCAAAATCAAAAAGTGGCGCAAACGTCTGCCCTTCAAGGGATGCCTCTAGATCCGTCAATGACGCCACGGCGTCAAATCCGCCGGCTTTGCGGGCAAAGCAGCTTAAGAAGTTCATTCCCACAGCCCGAAGTCGGCGCAGCGCCTTGAGCGCCGGAGCTTGAGTGATCAGCAGATATTCCCTATGCTTTTCATCAGTTGCTTTTATCACGCGATTTGATGAAATGCAGACACTCATGACAAGGCGCATGGCCGCCAGGTCCATAAGCACTTCAAGTTCATCTTCATAAAGCGGGAATTCAGCCACATAGCTTTTAATCATGGCATTTGCGACCGCATAAATATCCTCAACATCAAGCACAGCGTACCCCAGCGCGATTGCCAGTTCATTGACCTGCTTTGAAAATAGCATGTCGCCAAAATCAATAAGACCGCTGATTTTATCGCCCTGCACCACCAGATTATAGGTATTGGCATCACTGTGGATCACCGCAGAACGCATTTTTTGCAGTCGCGGCAGCACCAGATTATCGTAGCGGTCATAAAAGTAAGAGATCAGTTCCTTATCATCATCATTTACGATGTCGTCGATATACTGCTTGGTAAAAGGTGCATTATCCAGATTCCAAAGGAAATCCGGCTGGTGGGCCTGCGGATGACCAAAGCCCTGCATGGCGTTCGAATACCGACCCAAAAAACGACCCAAGTCGGCATAAAGTGCAATCGGCTTTTCCGCATCGCCAAAGATATCACCGTGCAGGTAGGTGATCATGCGGATTTTATTGTCGCCGTGGGTATAAAGATCGCCGCCGTCTTCACCCTTTACCACTTTCGGGATGGCAAGCTCAGGATCCAGATCCGCCACATGGTTGAGCACTGCGTTTTGAAATTCCAGATTAACCGGATCCTCAGCGCTGTTGGCGATTTTAAGGACATAATCACCATCATCAGCACTTATCCGGGCATTTTGATCCCGCTCGCTGACCAGCATCTTGATTTTTCCGGTTTTGCCGAAAAACTTTGCGGCAAGATCCAGTGCTTCCGCTTCACTGTATGACGGTGGTTTGCTTTCAAAAACTTCCATGATGCTGCCTATCGATGTGCACTTATTTCCATTTCGCGCAACATAACAGGCATTTATTGCCCTGTAAATTTGCAAATGCACGACTTTGCAAGAGAATTAAGCCGCATAATCCCTTGTTTTATGAGTATTTATCATGAATTAGCCCTCCACAAGCAAATGGCACGGTAATTGCTATTAATTCACTGAATAAGTAAAGGAATTCCGTATGTCCGACGAAAGTACGTTTCAATTGGTGGGTTTTGGGGCTGATTTGCTCAGTTCCTACTACACGGCTAAGCAGCAGACAGCATCGCTGCTCACGCTGCCCTCCGTGCCGTCCAATGTATCCCTAAGTGCGGGCAACAGTGCAGCCATCACACCATGGGAACAGGATGAGTTTACCCAGCAACAACGCCTTGCTGAAGACGGATCCTCAAACGCTCTATATAAACTGCTGGCAAAGGATTTTGCCGCCATCCAAAATCAGGATGAATTCATAAATCCAAAAGATCCCCTAATTAGAAATTCTGATCTTAATAACGATAGCAAAGGTCTGTTCACCCTTTATAACGCGCTGAAGGATCTGCAAACAATTGCTGCATATGCGGGTGATCCTCGCACCAGCGAAAGCAAACGCGATGGCATTGAGGAGCTTTTCCAGACAGGCTTTGCACAAGTGAAGGATTTCATCAACACAGAGGAATTTGAAGAGCTCACGCTGCTATTTGGTGAAAAGAAAAGCGGCATCACATCAAGTGCTGGCCTGGGTAAAAAAGAATATGATTATGTGGGCCCGATCATTCATCAGGGCGAAAAGGACGAAACCATCACCACGCTCGATGGCGGTGAAACCTTTACCATCACCATCACGCGAAGCACCACAAATAATGGTGTTGAAAGCGTTGATACCACTGATTTTGATATCAATGTACCAACGAACGCGGGCGAACGCACCCTGGAAAATCTGATCGCGCAAATCAATGAAAAAATCGCAGCTATTAAGACTACAGACAGCGAAGGCGAAGAAATTCCGCTCTATAACACCCGTTTTTTTGCCGAAGAAGTGGAACACGAAAAATTCGCTTTGCGTATTAAAACAGATTTCAGTGAAACCATGAGCTTTTCTGCAGCAGATACCGAGCCAGCCATCTATATCGCGGGAAACACAAGCCGCATTGAACTGGGTACCAAGCTTGCCGTAGATGATGTGCCCACGACATCCTATATCACCAAACTCGTGGACCTTGACGAAGCGACAGCGAGCCAGGAATTTCACAAAACCGTTTTCGGTAAGGAAAGTGAAGCGCTTCTTGTCCCTGCTGAAGGCACAGGACTTGAAGGCGTTGATCCCCTAAAACACGCAGCGGAAACCATAACAAAGGCAACAGCAACAGACAGTAACGGAAATCTTTACACCGTTGGAACCACGGAAGGGCGCTTTGCCAACCATCTCAACACATCGGAAAGTGGCGATGCTTTCCTCAATAAATATGATGCCAGTGGAAAGCTGCTCTGGAGCCGACTTTTAGGCAGTCAGGGAGACGGTGTCAGCTATGCTATTACCATCGATGCCGATGATAACGTGATCGTTGCTGGCGGGGCTGACAAGCTATCCAAGGGGGAAAGCAACGATCCACTGGCCACCAGTGACAGTGTATTTGATGGTCAGGACAGTTTCGTGATTAAATATAGCAACGTGGGCACACAACAATGGATGTATTTAAACGATACCTATGGCGCGGATAACGCCCAGAGTATCACCACGGATGCTGACGGCAATGTTTACATCACCGGGCGGCAAAACTCGGCACAGGCCTATGCCGGTACCGATAATGCCTATGTCCTAAAACTTGATGGTTTTGACGGCAGCCAGGAAGATTATGTTGAAATCGGCGCGTCCGATGAAGATTACGGCCAGGGTATCGCCGTGGCATCGGATGGTGATATCATCGTCGCCAGTCATCAAGACGGTAATTTTATCCTCAGCAAACTGAATAAGGATGATCTTTCAACAACTGTATGGTCCTATGACTTTGGTGATCTTGGCACCGGCAGTGAAATTGGCAAGGTTATCGTGGACGGTAGCCGGATTTATATCTCAGGAAGCAGTAAAAACAGCCTGACAGGCGGCGGAACTGAAATCACTTCCCCCATCGGCGAGCTGGATAACTTTATCCTGGCCCTTGATGACGCAGGCGCCAGCGCCACGGCTGACTGGACCAAGTTTATCGGCAGCAGCAGCGATGATGCCAGCGGATCCATCGCGGTATCAGGCGGGAAAATATATCTTGCAGGCACCACCGAAGGCGACGCAGAGGGCGGATCCCTCGCTGGTAATAAGGATGATTTCGTGCTTAGAATTGATGCGACCACGGGTGTTACCGACTGGGCCAAACAACTTGGCTACGCAACGGAGGACAGATCTGCAGCCGGTGTTTCCTTTGCGACGTCGGGAACGTCTGTGCTTACCAAGCTTGGACTTCCTATCGGTGGGTTCGAAGATGATGAGAAAAGGATCATTGAAACTCAGACAACCGCCCGGGCCGGTGATTATTTTTACATTAGAGTGAATGACAAAATCACCAAAAAGATTGAAATCAAGCTGGGCGATACATACCGAACCCTCGCCAACCGCATTAATCAGGCTTCTTTTCGTTATATGAATGCCACGGTTACCTATAACACTGGTACAAGTACCAGCAGAGATACTATCGAAGAACCGGAATTTGACGCCAAGGCGATCATTGCCGCTAAAGTAAAGGAAATTGAAGACGCGCGTAATGGCATTGAAAAGGAAGAAAAATTCAAGCGCGCGGATCTGGATGTTTATGGTAATAGTCTAAAGATCGCGACCAAGGAAGGTGGACGTGTGGAGATCATCGCCGGGCGCGGCGAAAAGGATGCCCTTAAAAAACTGGGACTTGAACCAACATTGGTGCTTTCCAACGAGGAACTTTTCGAACTAGAGGAAGACGAAGATGATGCGCCTAAAATTGGTGGTGTGTTTGCGTTTAAACTTGATAATCGCTTTTCTGTGGCCGATCAGCGCGATGCGAGATACGTAGCGCAGGAACTTGACTATGCAATTTCCATAATTCAATCGGCCTATCGCTCCCTCACCTATGATCCGATTGCGGAACAAATTAAGAAAGATGCCTTAAAACAATCTGATGGTCCGGTGCCGCCCCATCTTCAGAAGCAGCTGGCAAATTATCAGGACGGTTTGCAACGGATCAGCGCGGTGACCGGTAACGTGCCGGGGCTTATCATATAAAAAACGGGCGGCGTTTTCGCCACCCGCTAAGTTCAATTGTGATTTTAACTTTAATTTTTTTATTCCAACATCTTTTGAACTTCGTCCCCAAGACCATCAGCCAGGCTGACAAGCAGGTCTGAGGCCTGATTGATTTCTTTGCACAGTTCACCAGTGCTAGTAGATGATTGCAGTACATCGCCGATAGAAGCTGAAACTTCCTGAGAGCCACGGGCTGCTTCCTGCACGTTTGAGCTGATTTCACGGGTTGCAGCACCTTGTTCTTCTACTGCGGCAGCAATGGCTGATGAAATTTCACTCACCTGTTTCACAGTAGCCTGAATCATCTCAATGGCACTCACAACGCTCTTTGTTTCTGCCTGGATGCTTTCAACTTGTTCTTTAATATCTACTGTTGCTGTTGCCGTTTGACCGGCGAGGTTTTTAACTTCCGATGCAACAACTGCAAATCCTTTGCCCGCCTCACCTGCCCGGGCCGCTTCAATTGTCGCATTCAGCGCAAGCAGATTTGTTTGCGCCGCAATATCATTAATAAGGTTCACCACATTACCAATTTCGTTGGACGCTTCAGAAAGACCGGAAACCGTACTAATGGATTCTTCTGTTTTCTTCTCTGCATCAACACTAATCGTCGCGGCATGTTCAACCTGCTTGCCTATTTCTTCGATGCTTGCGGAAAGTTCTTCTGTCGCCGCCGCAACGGTTTGTGAATTTGTGGCAGTTTGTTCCGCAGCTGCTGAAATAGACTGGGACAGACTGATGTTTTGCTCAGCATTGGCGCTCATGACTGTGGCATTGTCTTGAAGCTGTTCGGCTTCTGCATGTACAGAAGACACTGCCTCCTTAACTGCTTTTTCAACGGCTGCTTGTGCCGTTATAACTGACCAGGTCACCATAGGGCCGAGATACTCGTCATTTGAACCAATAATAGCGCTGACATTTAAATCAAGGATTTCAGGGCCAACATTTATCTTGGCATTCCAGGGAAGGTTACTGGGATCTGAGAGGAGCCTGCGCTGGTGGGATGGATCTTTATGAAAGACATCAATGCTTGTACCGACCAGTTCGTCAGCCATAATGGGCAAATGTTCTTCAATGTCTCGCAAAGTAGTGATGCAGGTTTCATTTGCATAGGTAATTACAAATGTTTCAGGATCGCACATCATCGTATTGATCGGCATTTTGTCGATCATCTGTGTGAGACGATTTGTTTCTGCGTCCGCTGCAATTTTTTCTGTCACGATAGACCAACTTAGAGCGGCATAAATGTAATTACCCGCATCATCAAAAACCGGATTGATTAAAAGTTCGAGATGTTCTGGCCCAAGTTGAATAGTGGCCTTATGTGGAAGATTATCGGCGTCCGCCAGGATCGCGCGTTGGTGTTCAGGATGTTTGTGAAAAATGTCTATACAGGACCCAACGAGGTCGTCTGCTTTTATCGGAATATATTGTTCCAGTGGTCTTAACGTATCAATACTTGTTTCATTGGCGTAAATAATTTCCAGTGAAACGGGATCGCACAGCATTACATTCAGTGGCAACCCTTCTATTACTCGTTCAAAGTTCTTAGTGTTACTTTCTTTAATTTCGGTTTGTACGTCCACTTTTTACCCTCTCTGTTTTTTAGTTAGTTATTGCATTTTTTATCCCCAAGTAGATGTTTCAAGGTCAGTCTAAAAGATTCCACTCGAATAAACTGTATAGATGTAAATTAATTGCATGATTAAGGTTAATTAATTATTAAAGAAATTAATATTTTGAGAACTTTAAGTGATTGTTATTACTTGATTATTAGTGTTTGTTATGTATTAACATGTATTTTATTTCCATTTTTACTATATTTACAATTACTGCTTTCTGGGAAAGCAGAGCAAAAAAATGAAACCCAGGTATATGTGATTGATCGGAAGCGGATTAAGAATGCAGCGCATATATCGCTCCTCTATCTGCAAATGTACAAACGATCAAAAAAAAGGGGTAGCGTTTCCGCTACCCGTTAAGTTCAGTAATACTATACTCTTTAATTTTTGATTTTTTCTACTTCTTCGCCAAGTCCGTCTGCAAGCGATACAAGAAGCTCGGATGCTTCATTGATTTCTTCGCAAAGGCCACCTGTTTCCGTTGATGCTGCCAGCACTTCACCGATGGATGAAGATACTTCTTGTGCGCCCCGTGCAGCTTCCTGAACGCTGGAGCTGATTTCACGGGTGGCGTTACCTTGTTGTTCAACGGCAGCAGCAATTGCTGTTGAAATTTCACTTACCTGCTTAACGGTACCTTGAATCATCTCGATGGCATCAACAACGCTTTTTGTCTGTGCCTGTATATTTTCAACCTGTTCTTTAATATCCACTGTTGCAGTCGCCGTCTGACCGGCAAGGTTCTTAACTTCAGAAGCCACAACCGCAAAACCTTTACCCGCTTCACCGGCGCGTGCCGCTTCGATTGTCGCGTTAAGCGCAAGCAAATTGGTTTGTGACGCAATGTCATTAATCAGGTTTACAACATTTCCGATTTGGTTTGATGCTTCGGAAAGACCAGATACGGTTTCAATGGACTCTTCGGTTTTTTCTTCCGCTTCACCGCTGATATTGGCTGCATGTGAAACCTGAGTACCAATTTCCGCAATACTTGCTGAAAGCTCTTCTGTCGCCGCAGCAACAGTCTGAGAATTCATTGCTGTTTGCTCAGCTGCGCTCGAGATAGATTGGGAAAGTTTAATATTATTTCGTGCATTGCGCTGCATCGTCTTTGCACGTGTTTGGAGCTGCTCCGCTTCTGAATGAACAGATGTTGCAGTTTCCTGCACTCTGTTTACAACACTTGCAAATTCATCTTTAATTTCAAATGATGTGGTTTCTTCTTCTACTTCCGAAACGTCTACATCTGTTTCCTGTTCTTCAGAAACCGCCTCAACTTCAGTATCGTTTCCTTCTTTAGTTTCAGTCGGTTTCGCTTTGGATTCGGCAGTTACTTCGTTTTCTACTTCTACTTCATCAATTGCTAATTCTACACTCACTTTTTAACCCTCATAATAAAATCTGATGTTCGCGACTAAAGATCCTTACTGATTATTGGTAGAATTTAGTGCCCCAATTAATCCTCTAAGGAATATTTATGATCTTACTAGTAACCGATCTGGCTTAAAAAAATATTAATTTTATTAAACTTGTAAACGGTTGAAGAAATGCGCGCATAACCGAAAATGAGATGTAGTCGGTGTAATTTTTTATAGGTATAAAGAGATGTTAGCGTCGTCAACGTAATTACATTAGTATGAAATTATATTTTGCAACAAGATAAACCCGACGTGAGAGGGACATACGTGAGAATAATTTTAGCCGCAATATTGCTTACATTTTTTGCCGTGCAAAGCGGTTTCGCCGACAGCGCGACCAAGAGCGCAAAACTGAAAACATTATTCGATGAGCTTGAAGCGAACCAAGCTTTTAATGGCGCGGTCATGGTTTGGGACGCGGATGAGATACTCATGAAAAGAACCGTTGGCTATGCAGATATTGATAAACAAGTAAGCATTGATGATCAATCCAGCTTCGAACTTGGTTCCATAACAAAGACCTTTACTGCAATTGCGCTATACCAGCTGCAACAGGTGGGCAAAGTTGACCTTAATGCGCCAATCACTAATTATTTTCCTGACCTGCCCTACCCTGAGATCACCGCGGCAATGATGCTTAGTCATGCTTCGGGCCTTTATGATGTGTATGAAGAAAGGGAACTCAGGGAAAAATATTTTGCCTTCTACGGTAACATTCATGTTCCTTATTCCAATCAGGACTATTTCGATTTTGTGGTCCAGGAAAAGCCACGTCTGCTCTCGGACCCACTTACGCGCTATAAGTACAGTAACACCGCCTACGTCATTCTTGGTCTATTGGTTGAGAAAGTATCTGGTCAGTCATTTACTGATTATATTCGAAAAAATATCCTCAGACCCGCCGAAATGAGCGACACATTCTGGCTCGGAGAACTTGAGAATGAACGAAACCAATCACTTGTCTTTGGCTACCGGCTGAATGACGATGGCAGCACCAGCAGAAACCCGGACCCTGATGCTGGACCGCGTATGAGAGGCCTTACATTCGGGGATGATGATCTTATCTCAACGATGGACGATATGTATAAATATGATAGAGCTCTCTTGAATGGTGTAGTCATCGATAACGACATACTTGACAGAATGCTTGAACCGGTAAAATTAAAGGATGGCAGCCAATCCCTGTATGCCCAGGGCTTCAGACTTAATGAAATTGGAACAAGCACCATTGTAGATCACACCGGAAGCACGTCCGGGTTCTATGCCTACCAGAAATACAGCAGACCGAATAGCAACTACGGCATAATACTATTTCTGAATGTCACCCGCGGCGGCGAGCAATTCAGGGCGCTTCAAAAGTCAATCCTGAATATCATGGAAGGTGGTGAAAATTGAGTGTTCCCAAACCTTTTGATGCGTCAAAGCCCCTTCCCCATAAAGATGCATTTTTCCCCATTAAGGGCATTTATTTTAATGCTGGTGTTCAGCATCCCATAAGCCGTGCGTCCGCCGCCGCAGCACAGGAATATCTTGATTATAAAGGATTTCATACGGATCTTGATATTGATCCACTTGCACTTCGAAAAGAGGTGTTGGCCAAATATGCAAAGCTGATCAAAGCTGACGATGAAGAGATCGCAATTGTTGGTAGCACAACGGTTGGTGAAAACCTGATTGTAAATGCCATGGATCTGGTCGCGAAAAAGGCACGGGTTGTTACTGATGATCTTCATTATTTTGGATCCTATCAGATATTTGGCGAGCTTAAAAAACAAGGGGTCGAAGTAACCACTATCCGAAATAAAAATGGCACCATCGACTATGCTGATTATGAAGCAGCCATCACTGATGAGACAGATCTTGTGTGTGTTTCCGGAGTTTCCACCTTCAATGGCCATCAACATGACTTAAAACGCATTAGCGCCCTTGCCCATAAACATGGCGCGCTTATCTACGCCGACGTAATTCATCAGGTTGGCGCAACACCGTTGGATGTAAAAGACTGTGATGTTGATTTTTGTTCAGCGGGCACCTTTAAATGGCTTATGGCAGATCAGGGCTGCGGCTTTCTTTATGTCAAAAAAGCATCGCTCTCAAAGCTAAAACGCCCCTGGTACGGCAAGCGGCAAGTGAGAAACCTTGTAACCCATGTCTTTCCGGGTGATGACATAACAAAAGATGATAATGTCTATGAATATGATCTCGCCGAGAATAGCGAAGGTTATTTCTCCATCTGGAGCGAGCCACGTATCGTGCTTGCACAGCTCGACCGATCACTGGCATATCTGAATGAAGTAGGCGTAGACCGGATCACGAAGTACCGACAACCGCTGCTTAAATACCTTCGTGAAGAAATTGAAGCGCTTGGTTTTAAGTGTTTGACACCTGACGGATCAGTCACGCCCCTGCTCTCTTTTGAATGTGAAGATGCAGCAAAAAGGCTTTCACCTATATTCGAAAAAGCAGACATCAAAGCAAGCCTATATAAGGGGCATTTTAGACTGGGTGTGTCTGTTTATAATGATCTGGATGACGCGAAATTGGTGGTTAAGGCACTAAGCACCCTGAATTAAGCAGTATAGTCCTTATGCCAGCTTACGAAACTGCCTGCATCAATGGGTTCGCTTACCAAAAAGCCCTGAAACTCATCACATTCATGTTCTTTTAGAGTGTTAAACTGCGCTTCAGTTTCAACACCCATGACGACCACACGGAAATTCATTGCTTTTCCAAGCATGATGATCGACTTAAGGATCGCTGTGTTTTTTTCGTCGCTTGGCACATCACTTAGAAAATGACGATCCACCTTAATTTCATCGACACTTAAGTCCTTAAGAACAGAAAGACTTGAAAATCCAGTGCCAAAACCATCAATGGAAATCTGATAACCACAAGATTTGATCTCAGCCATAAGTGCGGCTGACAAGGCCACATTGTTTGTGATTGTATTTTCTGAAATTTCCAAAATAATGTTGCCGGGGGCTGCGTCCTCCGTTGCGGCCAGTTTATGGAGCGTGGAAAGCAATGACGCACTATTTCTAAACTGAACTTCTGAAATATTTACAGAAACAGGGATGTTAAGGCCTGCTGCTTTTAAATCATTGCTTACTTCCTGCGCTTTGGATAGAACCCATTCTCCGATTTCAAGGATAAGGTTACTATTTTCCGCAACCGGTATAAATTCAGCCGGTGTAACAATATTTCCTTCACTGTCGCGAATTCGCACCAAGGCTTCGATGCCGCACACTTCGCGACTTTCGGTGCTGATTTTTGGCTGGAGCATTAGCACAAAACTTTCTTCGGCAAGTGTTGAAAGTATCGAACTTTTTATCTGCTCCTGCCGGGCGATGGTTTCGCCAAGCTGTTGATTAAAGTAGCCATAAACACCACTGCGGGCGTGTCCAAGTGCAATTTGCGCATTGGCCATAATTTCATCCGCGGTTTCACCGTCTTCAGGGAGCACAACCACTCCAATTCTGATCGACGGAGTAAGGGTATATTCTTTTATTTCACACGGTACAGAAAGGTAATCCACTACCTTCTTCATCACAACGTGAATATCTTCTAACCGGTTGATACCGCCCGCAAAATAAACAAACTGGCGTTCATCAAAGCGTACCGCGTCGTCCAAGTCCCACAAACAGTTTTTAAGACGTCCCGCCATCAGTTTAGTATATTCTTCAATACCTTCGGCGCCAATCAACTGTTGATAGGAATTTAAATCCTCCAATTGGATCAGCAGAAGACCAGCGGGCGTGCCACTGCGACGAATTCGGCTAAGACTATCATCCAATAATGACCAGAGATAACCGCGTTCCGGCAGGCCTGTCTGGGGGTCATATTGGTTTCGTTCTGTCATGTATTTTTCCCCGCTATAGTTGCTAAACTACTGGTTTTCCAGGAGCTCCTCGAACGTAAGGTTCAAAATAGGATATTCCTGCCAGTCTTTATAATCGAAATGCCACCATTCGTTATCAAGTACCGTAAAACCAACCGCCTCCATGGCGTTAATCAGTACCTGCCTGTGCCATCGTTCAAGCGATGTACCGCCCATATAATAGGGATAAGATCGATCAGACATTTCATCATAGGTACCCACCATTTTTATGGGTTCCCCTGTCGCGAGATCATAAAGAGTAAGATCAATTGCGCTTCCCCGGTTATGAATGGATCCATTTGCCGGATTTGCCACAAAATCACGCTCTGGCCCTTCGGTCGCATCCCAGAATATTTTGGTCACATACCACGGACGATAGGCGTCATGCACAAGCAAACCATATCCCATGGCATTCAAGGCTTCATTCGCATCAATGAGTGCCATTGCTGCCGGCCGGTGCAAAAAACTCTTTGCAAGTGCATAGGTCGGCGCATCCAGGAAATTATCGTTGGTCGCATAACGCACATCAAGCTTCACATTATGAAGCACAGTCGTAATATCCACTAAATCCGGTTCGCGAAATTCACCATCTTCAACGGGTGGCTCTTCTTCAAGTGCTGCTTTAATATAATCTTCTATCGGCTTGTCTAAGCTCACTTTAAACGTATTGCCATTTGCCGGTTCAATAAAATTTCGCTCATACCGATCACTGTCAATCAATACGGCAATCGAGGCGTCATTTCGATCCACCTGGAAAATAAAAGTGGAGAATGTTCCCCGGAAAGTATAGGTGTATTTATTGTTATCAATGCGACTGAGTGGCCAGATTTCGGGGTCTGGCGCATTTTCACCGTCAATATCCGGATTATATACAATCGGATTAAAAACCGCTTCCAAGCGGCCACCATTTTCGCGAATGATAACCTTTTTGCCTTCGAAAGCATATTCACCAAAATATTTGCTTAAGTAATATGGGGCTTCCGCTGGCTTTGGACCCACATTTTGTGCTTGTCCGTGAGCGGTAACGGCATAAAATAAAGCAACACTGAATATTGCAAGCGATCTTGCAAAACGCATCTGGTTCTCCCCTTACAAAGGCGTTTTCTTAGCTTTCCTCTTCACCGCGGTTTTCGCGGATCCATTCTTCGGCCTTAGCACGGATACTGTTGATGTCTTCACGGGCCATATAGTTGGTCACCCGCCACATGAATTTACGAGCCTTTTCATAACCACCGTCTTCTGCAACGATGAACCAGAAATATGATCCGGCCACGTCCTCCTCGGTGCCGCGGGCATTAAGTTTCATGGTCCCTATGTTTCCCTGGGAAACAGGATGTCCTTGAAGTGCTGCTTTCATAAACCAATTATAGGCGGAAACGTCATCGCGGGGCGTCGCATGTCCCATGGCATACATAACACCAAGATAATGTTGTGCAAGCATATGGCCTTGCTCCGCGCTTTCCTTGAAACCTTCAAAGGCTTCGTCATAGCGAAATTCGTCATAAGCCTTTTTCGCGGATGCATAATCAGCAAGTGCGCTTGAGACAGGCGCTACGATACACATCACTAATGCTGCTGTTAAAATTTTCATGAGTTTTGACATTTTATTCATTGGATTACCTGTTTGACTTAGAAATATTCATAAAGCAATTGAAGGGCTGTTGGAGCTTCCGGATGTCCATTATCAGCCGCCAGTTGGTACCATTCCCCCGCCTTGAGGTCGCTTTGCTGAACCCCGTGACCATGTTCATACATGACACCAAGGTTAAACTGGGCATTCATATCGCCGTCTTCCGCGGCTTTAGTGAATTCTTCAAATGCAGTTTCATAATCACCAGCTTCGTAGGCGGCTTCACCTTTTTCATTATCGGCAAATGCCGGTAGGGAAATGAGCCCCAATACGAGTGATAATATGAATGCAAATTTTTTGGTCACTTTTGTCCCTCAAAGACATTAAAATTCGTCCGTCAGGTTACCCCCTATTGGGCGGACTTACAATAATAATCGTTTGAAAATTAGGCGAAAATGCGCCGAGAATGGCGATTTTTTAAAATGTGCCTTGCAATGAAAAACGTATTTCCTGAGCGGTACGCGTATCGCGGATATCAACACGTGAAATATCGTTAAAGCGAATATGATCGCTATAGTTGGTTTTTACCGCGCTCTGGCGTTTTCCAGTAAGAGCATTACCTTCGATACGGGCCTTGATGCCAGCATAAATGGTTTGCTCCGCAAAAGCGCTAATCTGTGCATAAGGGCTGCTGGGCCAGTAGAAATTAATATAAAAACGTTCGTAGTCACTTTTAAACTCGCTGTTTACGCCATATGAGAATTTCCAGCTGGTAATATCATGACGGTAACCAAGGCGAAGCGTATGATCCGAACGACGATCTAGCCTACGCCAAGCGCCGGTAAACTGATCACGTGTGTTTTTGGTGGAATATTCATAATCCACATTAAGCACGCCACCAGGCACACCAAGTGTGTCCAGACGGATATTGCTTTTAAGCTTAACGCCATATGCGGTCGCTTTTGGGATGTTACCGCTTTTTGCGCTAAAGCTGGTGGCATCACGAAGTTCATCACTTGGCGGCAGTGCAAAATAAGCATCCGCATCAATCGTATTTCCAAGTTCGTCTTCATATTCACTGAAATCGACTGCAGAAATGAAATCTTTAAAGTTGGTGTGGAAAAATTGTACTTCAACGGATCCCAGTTCCTGGAAACGGTGTTCAATTGCCGCTGAAAATTCCCACTCTTCCTGTGGTTTGATACCAGTGTTCCCCAAGATCAACTGCTGTGAACCATTGTCCCAGCGCGTAATGAAGTTTTGGAAATTTAGCTGGCTTACCTTTTTTTCCGCAAGCAAGCGGATTTGATCACTATCGGTCAGATCATAGCGCAGATTCACCCGTGGCTTCGGAAATGTAAAACTGGTTTGCCGGCGGCTGATGTCCCCATTTGGCAGGATGGTGTCAGCCGTGATCTGTGAAAATTCAGTGGTCAGTGACGTTTGCAACGTCATTTTGTCGTTGATCGTGTAGTTGTGAATGGCAAAAACTTCATAGCGGTTTTCTGAAATTTCCACTTCATCATTCGCAATGATGTCGCTAATAGTGGTGGCATCACTATAGTTAAACTGATCAAATTTCTGATCGTAGGTATTGAAGGCTCCTTCAGCACCCACTTCAATGGTTTGCCCAGTAAATATTGGTCGCGTGAAGGAGCCGCGAATAATTTTTTCCGACCGATCGATAATTTTTGCAAGACTTTGATAGCGAAACGCAGCGTCCGGTGCGTTATAGCGTTCTTCAAGTTCATCTTGATTATCCTGATTGACCACAAACAACACTTTGAGGCGACCAAACCAACCGACGCTACGTTCATAGTCACCGCCCACTTCCCATTTTGACCCGGACGCATCACGAAGCGTGTTCCTGTAAAACGCGCTTGCACCTTCCTGAATACGCAGCTCCTCACCGTCTTCTGTGCGCGGCTCATAAAGTCCGTTTAAGCGCAGCACACTACTGTCGCCAAAATTATAAGTTAGGTTGGTCGTAAAGGCGGTGCTCGGACGCGGATACATGCCCTCCACATACAGTGAACCGGTCTCTACACCGTCAGCGTCCAGATAAATTTCATCGCGGTCAAAGTGAAATTCCCAGTGCTTGCGTTCAACGCCAAACATATATTCAAGATCATTCCATGATCCACTGTGCGATACTGTAAAGGTCGGCGAAACATCGTGACCTTCATAATAAACCCCACCAACGCTCCAGAATGTAGTGGAATCAGAAACACCGGCTTCCAGAATCACGTTAATCACAAGGCCGTCACTTTGAACATCAAGCCCTTCCACGTTACCACGGATCAGCTGAATTTCCTGCACATTACCGGCGGAAACACGCGCCATGGTATCGCTGATGTTGTTGGCTTTACCACTAAGACGCTTGCCGTTCATCAGGATCTGATCACCGCCAGAGCCAAACCCGCGCTTACCGCCGCCACGGCGATTGCCGCCGCTTTGTGCGAGTATTTGTTGCGCTTCCGGAATACGTTGAAGCATATCAAGAAGGGTCACCGGACCAAATTCCGCGAAATACTCGAACCTGAAACGTTCAATGGCCGTTGCTTCCGCCACCGGGTCGTCAGCTTGTCCAAAAGCCGGTGCCGCCGGATTTAATAGCGATAAGCAAAAAAGCGATATTACCAGGTGTTTATTCTTCATATTTCAGTGCAAAATGATCAACAGTTTGAAAGATTGTCACTTCATATCCTAATTATATTAAATAACTGTTAGGATATAAAAATAAATCACATATTTTTATATATATTTCAGATATTTCGTGGGTACCAAAATGCGAAATCAAAAAACAAGCGGCCAGCCGAATTCTTACAGCGATAAACTCATTAAAAAACAATACTTAAAGAAACAAATGAAATATAGCCGCTGTATAGATTAATTGAATTCATTAATCAATTAAAAATGTTATATTATAACTAGAAAGTGCCTTCGATAGAAAATTCTATTTCCCTTGGTCTTGTGTTGATATGTTCCTCGCGCCCTTTAAATTCGTTAAACCGTCTGTGGTCGGTATAGCTCAAGAAGGTGGCCTTTTCATTGGTGTTTCGTTCCTGTTTTCCTTCGACCCTCAGTTTTATATCGCCAAATATCTTATATTCAACAAATAGCTCAACCTCGGTGCCTGAATCAAAAATCCAATTGTGGCGAATGTCACGGTTAATGAAATCGCTTCTGAACTCCGCTTCACCACCATATGACAAGTTCCATCTGGTCACGTCATGACGGAAGTTGACTTTAAAAGAATGATCAGACACCCAGTCAAAGGCCCTGGATTCTTGGGTAAAGGGATCATTGAAGCGACGTTTTTCATATTTATAAGTCAGCCCCAACTGCGCTTCAGGAACTCCTATGATACCAAGGCGGGTATCGCTCTTAAGCTCAAAGCCCACACTACTGGCATGGTCAATATTTCCGGATTTCGATGTAAAATCGATCTCGTCCCTTAATGCCATAGTCGGCGGCAAGGCAAAAAAAGCATCCGCCGTGATGGGGTTTCCGCCAAAATCCTGATACTCACTAAAATCGATGCGGGTAATATAATCCTTATAATCATGATAGAAAAACTCAGCTTCCAAAGTCCCTCCATCATTGGCCAAGCGATGTTCATATGTCGCTGAAAACTCCCATTTTTGCTCAGGTCTGATGCTCGTGTTTCCGACCTTCAGCTCTTTGGTTTGCTCATCGAACCAGGTCATATAATGGAAAAACTCAAGCTGGCTGACTTTCTTTTCGGCAATCAGCCTGATTTGATTGCGATAAGTAACATCATAGCGGAAATTAAGACGTGGTTTAAAGAAAGTGAAACTATCAGCGTCGCGAACGGTCCCACCTTCCACCAATAATGTATCGGCGATGATCTCTGAAAATTCGGTCGTAAGACTGGTTTGAAGCACCATACCGGGTCGGATGGTATAGTTATGATGTGCAAACACTTCATAGCGGTTTTCTTTAATTTTGACGTTATTGCTGGTGGACAAAATCAATGGATCACCCTGTGCGTCCCGATCGGAATCCTGGTAGAGCTGCATAAAGTTGTTAAAGGCGCCCTCGGCCCCATATTCCAAGGTCATATTTGATGTGAGTGGCGTGGTCAGAGATGCGCGGAAAATATCCTCCGACGTCGCAAATTCAACAACCTCAACATTATAAATATACTGATCAGCCCCCTCACCGGTAAATCGGTTGTTGATGAAATCCGAATTTTCCTCGCCGCCCATCAGAAATATTGTTTTGAATTTTCCCAGAAAGCCAAAATCGGTGGAATAATCACCGCCAATTTCCCAGAACATAAATCCTTCTTTCACATCATAATGGAGCACTTCCGCATTATCACCGGTTTCTGTAAAAAAACGGTCATTCAGAATATCATTTGGGTTATATTTTCCGTTCAAATTTAAAACATCACCATTCTCAAAATTGTAAGTAAGGTTTGAGTTCAGATCGAACCCTTTGAACCGAAATCTGCCGTCTAATTCACGGGTTCCGGTTTGAAGACCTTCTGCATCAAAATATGTGTCTTCACGACCAAAATAATTATGTCGGTTATAAGCTTCCCCGGTAAGAGTGTAATCGAGATTTCCCAATTTGTCTTTGTAGGAAACTTCTATATCCGGGCTGACATTTTCACCGGTTTTATAGGTGCCACCGACCCGCCAGAATAGGCTTGAACTATCCGCTCCTTCAATCATAACTACATTGATAACCAGACCCTCAGTTTGAACATCCAGTCCATCCGCTGCACCGCGGATCAGTTCAACTCTTTCAACCTGTGAAGCCGGTGTGCGCTCAAGAATATCGCGAATACTGTTTGATTTACTGGAAATACGCTGACCATCTAGCAGGATTTGATCCCCCGAGGATCCAAAACCACGGTCTCCACCACCACGACCGTCGCGACGCTCCAGCACGTCCTGTGTGCCTGGGATACGCTCAAGCAAATCAAGTAAGGTTGTCGGAGAATATTTTTCGAAAAACTCTTTGTCGTAAGTGACAACAGCGGTGTCATCATTACTTTGCGCAAATGCGTGCGTGTGAACTGCTAATGTCAACGCGAGTGGCGTGACCAAATGTGATAATTTTACTTTGATATCCGTTCCCCCAATAAGTTCTAGGGTGTTTTTTTAGGAAAACTACAAGACGAAATTAAGGCACATGCAACATATATTCGCCCAGTGGTACAATTTTAGCGACGAATGACACTCTCGCGATCGATTTGTGCACGTACGGCTTTATTATAGCGGCGGCTGACACTCAATGGCTTTTGATTTTTTAGAATCGCGATGAGTTTGCCATCTTGATTTTCCACCCGATCAAGAAACTTTATATTCACCGCGCTGGATCGGTGAATACGCATGAATTTTTCGGGATCAAGAAGTGTCATCAGTGATTTAAGGGTTTGCTTATGGATATAATTTTTACCCCGGGCAGTAATACAAAGATAATCACCCGCGGCTTCGATAAATTCTATATCTTCCACGTCAATCATGTGAATGGCAGAATTATCCTTAATTCCAAGACGCTTCAGATAAGTCTCTATGGGTTTTTCTTCTTTCACCAGGTGAGATTTTTCACGCGCACGTTTGCGAATACGCTCTATAACATCATTAAAAATCCTATCATCAATGGGCTTTACGATGTAATCAAGGGCTTCTACCCGGAAGGCATCAATCGCGTGTTCGCTATAGGCGGTCACGAATACAATTTCTGCATCCTGATCCTTCATCAGCGTGGTGGCTGCTTCCAGCCCATCCACGCCGGGCATATTGATATCCAGAAAGATCACATCCGGCGAAAGTCTGGAAGCGAGCAGTACCGCATCATGGCCATTATCGGCCTGACCGCAAATTTCAATATCATCAAACATAGCTGTTCTAAGCACAAGATTCTCGCGCGCCAGTGGCTCATCGTCGACTATCAGTGCTCTTATCATGGCTCATCACCAATTTTAATTATGGCTGTAAACTCGCCGTCTTTCTCCTGTTTTGTATGTAAAGACGCACGGGTACCATAATAAATCTCAAGTCGTGCCTTTATGTTTTCAAGGCCGATTCCAAGACCGGTTGGCTTTTTCGTTTGTTGTGGTTCACCGAATGCTTCATTTAACACACTGATGAAAATGCGACCATCCAGACGTTCGGTGCGAATTTCGATCCTGCCGCCGTGCACGCTTTTATCGATACAATGTTTAATGGCGTTTTCCAGAAGCGGTTGAAGAATAAGCGCCGGTACTGTGAATTTGTCCAGCTTTTCATCCAGATTCCATTGCACTTCGAGCTTTTCGCCGAACCGGAGTTGTCCAATTCTAAGGTAGCTTTGAGCACTTTTTATTTCATCTGCAAGCGTAATGCTCGCGTCTGGTTCAATACTTAAACTGTTGCGCAAATACTGACCAAGGGTGGAAACCATTTCTCGTGATCGCTCAATATCCTGCTTTATCAGAAGCGTATCAACGCTGTGTAGGACATTAAAAAGAAAATGTGGGCTCACTTGCTGGTGAAGTTGTTTAATCTGGGCTTCTTTGGCATGGAGTTCGGCGAGAATGCTTCGTTCGCGCTCCTTTTTAAACATATAGTAATAGGAAATAAGGAGATAGCCTGTGCTCCAGGCTATAAGATGGATTACGGATGATGTGCCGCCAAGCACATAATAGAAGGCATCTACGTCCTTTGGTGGTTCATCCAGCAGAAAATGAAAGTCGAAATAATTAAAACATATGCGCCATGTTATCCCTAAAATAACTGACGCAATGGTGGCGATGACAAATTGCTTGGGAAAGGAATGCTGCCGCAATTGCCAATACAGAAATGCCAATATAGTGGTCGCCAGATAGCCACCAATCACATAAACCGCAAACCAGAAATTTTCTGGCGGAATATAATCATATCCAAGCCAACTTAGTCTGAATATAGCCCCATAGGTCGCCCACAAAATGAATTGGATCAGATGAAACTGGCGGGTATAGGGGTTCAGGATATTGCTGTTTAAGCCCTTCATAGCCGCAAAGATAGAGGAAAAAGTCGAAAATTTCACTCAATAATTTCCTATATGGCATGTGCGCGGCGCTGCGCATAAAAAGGTTGCTGCGGTGCTGACGCTTCTTTCCGTAACTGGGGTAGGTACGCGCGAGAGCCATTTTCAAGTCGGGAAGATTTTAAAAACAACTCAGTCATTCTGTCAAACACCCCGGATAAGTAGGTGAATTTGGAATGTGGCGCACAATTTGGAAATCGAAACGACAAAGCACCGGCAGCAGGATTTGAAATCCAAACAAATGAACGAGTGGCTATAAACCTTCCAAAAGGAATATATTTCATATGGAGGAAATATTTTACGCAATGCGTAAATTTTTTATTCATAATGGCCGCCCAATGTTTAAATTTCTCTTATATAAGAGAGAATTTCGGGCAAGCCATCAATGCATTATCGATAAAAGGACATTCAGCGTCGACGAATGGTTCGAAAATACCGTTAAAATGTACCCTGAATGATCAGGCGCAGGTACGCCGGACGATGATGATATTTTTCTGAACGCTCGTATAGATCGTTGAAACGGCGGTGATCAGAATAGATGCTCAAGGTCGAATTTCCGTTACCCATATCGTCTTTCCATATTTCACCGCGAACCTTGATCCCGTTAAACACAGTCTTTTCGACGAAGCCGGAAAACCCAAATCCTAGCTTCCACGGCCAAGTATAGTTTCGTTCAAAACGATCAAATGTACTTCGTTGTCTTCCCTCAAAACCATATGAGAAATCCCAAGCGGTTACGTCATGACGAAACCCAAAGGAGAAGGTATGATCGGACACCTGGCTGAAGTTTACTTCTTCCAAGATAAATTGATCCGTTTCACGGCGCTTCTCATAAGTATAGCCAAGCGTTACGACGGCTTCTGGCACACCAACAAACCCAAGACGCACATTGCCTTTTAACTTAACACCTTTGGCGGTTGCGCCATCAACATTTCCGGATTTAGATGTAAAGCTGACCACATCGCGAAGCAGGTCAAGGTCGGCGGCAGGAAGCGCAAAAAATTCGTCCGCGCTAATGGATTGCCCGAGCAGGTTTTCATATTCTGTAAAATCAACCTTGGTGATGTGATCCGTATAGTCACGGTAGAATACTTCAGCTTCTACGGATCCACCGTCATTTGCAAATCGGTGCTCAAAGGCCGCGGAAAATTCCCAAATTTGTTCCGGGCGGATTCCCGTATTTCCAAATTCAAGCTGGTCCGTGCGTTGGTCAAACTTTGTCACGAAGTTATTAAAGTCTAACTGACTTACCTTCTTTTCAGCAGTCAGCCTCAGTTGATCGCTTCCGGTGAAATCATAGCGAAGATTTAGGCGTGGCTTCACATAAGTAAAGCTTGTGTTACGCTGAGTACCGGTAGTGATACTGTCCGCAACAATTTTTGAAAACTCGGTAGTAAGACTGCTTTGTAGCACCAAACTGGGTGAAAAATTATAAGTATGATTGGCAAATATTTCGTAGCGGGTTTCTTTGATTTCCACTTCATCGCTTGAGCGCAGCGCAAGTGGATCACCGGCTGCGTCACGACGATTATCAAAAAAGCCTTTATCAAAGGTATTGATTGCTACTTCACCGCCCGCTTCCAGACTTTGTTTGTCGGTTAAGCTGGTGGTCAGCGACGCCCGAAAGATTTTTTCCGATTTGTCCAGGTTGGTATTTTCTTGGGCGTACTCAAACTCATCCACTGTCATAATTTCGCGGTCACGAAGGACATCGGTAGTTTGCTTTTCATCGTTAATAACGAAAAGCGCCTTAAGCTGTCCAATACCATCGATATTTTTGGTATAGTCACCACCGATTTCCCACTTGGTGGTATCTGTCTGGGTATCCCAAAGTGTGTGAAGCGGCTGGGTACCGATTTCTTCCTGTTCCTCGATGCGGTTTTGGAAACCATCATCAAACAAACCATTAATACGAAAGTCCGACCCATCATCAAAACTATAGGTCAGGTTGGTGTTTAGAACCACCGAACCCATTTTTATTTTGTTATTGATAAATTTATCACCGGTATGCTCGTCTGCAGCGTTGAAGTGATCTTCTTCGCGGTCAAAAAAGCCGCGATTATTCTTAACTTCACCACTGAACAAGTACTGCAGGTTACCGCTTGAGCCACTGTGGGAAATCAGAAATTCAGGCGGGAAGCTGTTCTTCGAGGTATAAAAACGCTCTGTAAAGCGCCAGAAAGTGGTCGATGATGACGCACCCTCAGAAAGCGTAATATTAATCACGAGGCCCTGGCTTTGAACATCAAGTCCTGCAGCAGCGCCACGGATTAATTCGATTTTTTCCACATTATCCGCCGAAACACGGGACATGGTATCGTCGATATTGTTATTTTTTCCAGCCAAGCGTTTTCCATTGATTAGAATCTGATCGCCGCCGGAGCCAAACCCGCGTCCACCCTGCGTTTCCGCACCGCCGCCGCCACGGTTGGCACGGGCGCGCTGTTCGCGGTTTTTATTTAGGATTTCCTGTACACCGGGAATACGCTGCAGCATATCCAGCAAGGTTACAGGGGCAAATTTTTCGAAATATTCTTTGTCGTAAGTGACAACCGATGATCCCTCCAGGACGTCCTCATCCGCGTGTGAGGTTGCAACAAAAAGTGACGCCAGAAGCGAGGTACTAAGCAGTTTTAATTTGTCCATATTTTATTTTTTTAGAAACTACCCTGGAGCGATACTTGAACGGCACGGGGACGCTTGTTTTCGCGTTCCTCGCGTTTATATATTTCATCAAAACGAATATGATCAGTGTAACGATATGTTGTCATACTACCTTCCCGGCCCATGATTTCAAGGAAATCGAGCCGCGCTTTGATACCCCCATTAATAGTATATTCCGCAAACGCGCGCATGTTTGCGGATGGATTTTGTGGCTGAAAATAGCGCATGTCATAGTTTGCCCAGTCACTGCGGGTCCAAAAATTAAACCCATATGAAAAGCCCCATTTGGTGACGTCGTGACGGTAATTAATGTTAAATGCGTGATCAGAGTGACGCGCGAAATCACGCATTTGCAATGTAAACTGGTCCATTGAGCGACGCTTTTCAAACCGGTACCCTACAGTAAGTGTGGCTTCAGGAACGCCAACGAAACCCATACGCACGTTGCTTTTTAGATCCACTCCGTAAATATAGGCGCTATCAATATTACCCTGGGTCGGAGTAAAGCTGATGCTGTCTCGCAAATCCATATCCGGCGGCAGGGCAAAGAATTCATCTGCAGTGATCGGATTACCATCAAAATCAACATATTCGGTCACATCAACACGGGTTTGGTGATCAATGCGGTGATGATAATAGGTTTCCGCTTCCAGTGTCCCCGTGTCATTTGGCAGGCGATGCTCATAGGCAAGGATAAATTCCCAGGTTTGTGTCGGGCGCAAGCGCGTGTTCCCTACTTTAATTTCGTCATTCTGCGCATCATAAGAGGTCACAAAGTTATCAAAACGCAGCTGACTGACTTTCTTTTCAGCGGTGACCCTGAATTGGTCCACTTCGGTAAAGTCATAACGCAGATTCATGCGCGGTTTAAAATAAGTCAGGGACGTATCGCGGGTATCGATCGTACCATCAACAAAATTATTGTCAGCAATAATTTTTGAAAACTCAGTAGTAATACTGCTTTGCAGCACGATGTCTTCATTAATGTTGTAGCTGTGAATGGCGAAAACTTCGAAACGGTTTTCTTTAATATTCACGTCCGAAATATCTTCAATTTCGAGAGGATCACCGCCAACATCACGGCCCAAACGGTTAAAGACTTTGTCAAAAGTGTTAATCGCCACCTCACCACCAATTTCCACAGTTTGGCCCATGGCAATGGTCGGCGTTACCGAAGAACGGAAGATTTTCTCGCTCCTTGTGGCATCAGTGTCTTCCGTCGCATAGATAAACGCCGGATCCGCAAAGTCACGCAAGCGAGATACGTCTGTATTTTCTTTATTGCTGTTGATTACGAACAGTGTCTTTGAATGACCAAGAAAACCAAGTTCGCGATTATAATCGCCACCAATTTCCCAGCGGTCATTGTCGGAATGTCTATCCCATTCCACATAGTCAGCATCATCGCCAAACTCAGCACGTGTTTCATGATAGGAAAAGCTGTTCGGCTCATAAAGGCCATTAAGTCTCAGCTCAGCACCACCCTCGAACGAATA
>JANQJN010000176.1 GCA_028281625.1 Emcibacteraceae bacterium
TCAATGTTTTTCTTGGATGCGTCCGAGCGTTCTGCGGAAATGCTGGTATGGAACCAGGTATCAAGGCCAAGATCATTCATACGCTGTCGGTACCACCAAACAAGATCATCACGGGTCGTAACCCCGGGTGTGACCACCTTACCGCTGAAACCTTCTGCGATAATGCCATGGGCAATTTTCATCACGTCTTTATAGAGTTCCATTTCCCGGTCGGTTCGGGTCTCAAGCCAACCCACAGCCAGTCGTTCACCAGAAACGATGCGCGTGCGAAGTCGATCAGGGATAGACCTAACGAAATCACGCTGTTCTGAATAGGTAAGTCCGTCTGCATGGCCCCAGTCATCAGAATAATTAAGAGCAATATTTGAAGGGTTAAAGTCATCAAGAATTTCCGCGATCTTACGCCATTGATCCGGCTCTTCATCAGGGTTCCAATTCCCCTTAAAGATGTCACCAACCGCATATCGGGACGCAGCCATACGTTCAACGCCTTGTTCACTGTCAGGTCCATGATCCAGGAAAATGAGGACCGTGCGACGTCGGGCAGCAAGCCAGGTGGCTGGTAACATGGTCTCCAGGACTGGATCTTCGTTATATTCACGGGAAATTATCACCCACGCATCGATACCTTCGCGGCGCATAAGCTCTGGAATAAGTGTATCTAGTCGATATTTCAAAATATCATCTTCAACTTTGGCCCGTTCCCTCAGCGGAAGGACCATATCTTCAAGAGTTGGTTGAAGCGTGGCCTCCGGGTTTTGATCCTGAGCCTGCACCTGAAACGACAAAAGTGCTACAAGAATGGTAAGAAGTATTTTCTTCATTTTCAGATATTTCCCTAAGTATTATTATTTATTAGGACCAATTAAGCAGAAATTGGAAAATTAAAAAAGTTTTTTTGCATATCGCTATGGATAATTCTTGAAAGATTGCTGGTAAATTGTGGCGAAAATTAAAACTAGACCGATTAAAACCAAAAAAGAGAGCCTTACTCAGTCTGATTTTTAATCATCTCTACTTCATGTGCAGTTTGGTCCTCTTCAATCAGATCAAGTGCATTATCCCGTTCCGTTCGCCACTTTCCCATAACATATTCATTGCCGATAATTGTTAGTATAATAACCAGGTAAGGCAGCCAGTCCCAGCTATCAAATCCAAACACATCTTCAGAAGATGCCAAAGTGAATGCGAGCAGCGTGAAGAAAATCATTATCGTTATTCGTTCGATTTGCGGCTTCCAAATCCAGTAATCTCTCGCAACTTCGCGCCTCCGCATGATAAATGGTTTATGCAAGTCTTCAGGATGTGGAATATATTTCTCATCTTCAAAATGACGCGTTAGATTTTGTCGCATTAAATTATTTCCTCTTACATCCATGAGATTTAACAGCAACATGATCAGACAGAATTTTGTCACGTCATCAATAAACCACGCCATACCGAGGAAAGCAACCGTAATACCGACTGACAGTAGCGGTACCCATTTTTGTCCGATCAAATCCTCCCAACCTTGCGGTGGGTTGAACTGGGAATATAACCTGACCAGAATTTCCGTTTCGTTTTTTACCGCTATCTTGTAAAGCAAATACCAAGCAAAAACAAAAACCGCAAAAATAACCAGTAACCACTGCGAACTTAAAAAGTTTCCCAAATTTGAGAAAAAAGATGCGTCTGCAATTTCTGTTAGGGAGGAGCCACCAAAATATTCTGTTACATCCAGTTTAAACGAAAAAATCATGGAAAAGAGTCCTGCAGAAACAATAAGATCGCTTAATCTCGTATAATAGCGCAGATCTTCTCCAACATCGGAAGATTTCTTTTTCTTGAAGAATTTGCGAAAAATATCGATCATCTCTAGTCCGTCTATAAACTTTAATAACCTTTATTCTGTTTCAAGTTTGTCTTTTCTCTTTGAAGTTGTCCAGTCGAAACTAAAAAAGTGACTGGTAACCCAAAATAAAACAAAACTTGGCTTGAGCCACAATTGCATGAATGCTACCCATAGAAAAACGATAATTTAAAAGGACTAACGATGAAAGCTGTTGGATCATATAAAGCACTGGCCGTGGATGAAGCGGAGGCATTCTTGGATGTGGAGGTAGATAAACCGCAAGCAACCGGGCGTAATATTTTAGTGGAAGTAAAAGCCATTTCGGTAAATCCGGTGGATACGAAGGTACGTAAACGCCCACACCCAGATGAAACTCTGCGTATCCTGGGTTGGGACGCTGCCGGTGTGGTGACCGCGATTGGTGATGATGTCAGCATGTTTGAAGTTGGCGATGAGGTTTATTATGCCGGTTGCATCACAAAACCAGGCTCCAATAGTGAGTATCAATTGGTTGACGAACGGATCGCTGCTAAAAAGCCAACTAGCCTTGGCTTCGCAGAAAGTGCGGCACTGCCACTGACCACCATCACCGCTTGGGAAGCGATCTTTGAGCGTCTCGGTGTTTCAAAGGGTGGCAAGGATGCCGGTAAATCGATCCTGATGATCGGTGGAGCAGGGGGTGTTGGCTCTATTGCAATCCAGCTGGCGAGGAAACTTGCCAATCTCAATATCATCGCAACGGCTTCCCGCAAAGAAAGCGCTGACTGGTGTAAAGCCCGCGGTGCAGACCATGTGATCAACCATTATGAAGATATCCCGGCGCAATTGGATGCTTTAGGCCTTCCGATGGTGGATTATGTGCTGTGTCTGACGAATATCGCAGGATATTGGAAAACCATCACCGACGTGATCAAACCGCAGGGTAAAATTTGCACCATTGTAGACTTCTTCGAAGACGGCAACCTGGATCTTCTAAAGCCAAAAAGTGCTACATTCGCTTTCGAATTCATGTTTACCCGTTCCATGCATCAGACCGACGATATGGATGAAATCAATGAACTCCTCTCCGAGACCGCTGCAATGATCGACGATGGTGAGCTGGTCACGACTGTTGGGGATGTCTCTGGGCCTATCAATGCCGAAAACATCCGTAAAGTGCATGCAAGCATCGAAGAGGGACGCGCCATCGGTAAATATGTTCTTGAAGGCTGGTGAGTTCTAAATCAACCCCAATCTTTCATTTTCACGTCTGAACATCTCACAGATTTTATCGCCGTTTGAGGTTTCTTCTTGCATGGTTTCAAGCCCTCTTTGAAAGATGTATAAGAAGGAGATACCTTACTTCATACTAATCGCACAGTTAATTCGCAAAAATCGGATAGTTGCGTTTCCTGATTAAGTGTATAGTGAATAAAAAAGAGGGAAAAGACAATGACAGATACAACCGCTGGAACCGTTATTAAGGACGCAAGATCTTATCGCCTTACAAACATTGATATGCTCCGCGGCCTTGTGATTATCATAATGGCGCTGGATCATGTTCGAGACTTTTTTTACGCTGGCGGTATTCAGGATCCGATGGCCCAGCCGGATATCAGTGTCGGGATTTACCTGACACGCTGGGTTACGCATTTTTGCGCACCTGTGTTTATTTTCCTCGCAGGAACGTCAGTAGGGCTTATGGCTGACCGCAAAAGCACTGCTGAAATTGGCGCTTTTGTTTTTAAACGTGGTATCTGGCTTCTGATTGTTGAATTCTTCATCATCTCCAACGCCTATACCTTTACACCCTTTGGCGAGCCGGCCCTGGGCGGGCTTATCCCGGTAACATTACAAGTGATTTGGGCACTGGCGATCTCGATGATCGTACTTGCAGGTGTGCAGTTCCTTGGCGCTCGTTTCTGTATGATTACGGGGGCATTGATCATGCTCGGTCACAACCTCCTTGATAATGTAATACCGCGCGTTGGCATGACCGACCCTATTGGTGAAGTTTGGCATATACTCTTTGCGCAAGGTGCAATTGTCACTGAAACCCACTTTATGGTTGGGGCATACCCGCTGCTCGCATGGGTCGGACTGATGATGTTTGGTTATGGAACAGCCTACATATTTAAAAAACCTGCTGAGGAAAGGGACAAAATTCTTCTAAAATCTGGTCTGATTATGATTGCGGCCTTTATTGTCATCCGTTTCCTTGATGTTTATGGTGATCCCAACCCCTGGCAGGTGCAAGAACTTGGCCTTCTCGCGACCATTTTTGATTTTATGAATGTGAGCAAATATCCACCGAGCCTTTCTTTCCTGCTCGCAACCATGGGCCCAATGGCGATCGTCTGCGCTTATGCTGATAAATGGCAGGGAAAAGTGAAAGACATTCTTGTGATGTTTGGCCGGGTGCCCTTTATGTTCTATGTAGCGCATTTTTACTTAATTCATGCGCTCAGCGTGGTTGCTGGCGTTATGCAGGGGTTTGAAGCCCATCAATTCATTCATTTCTTTATCTTTTATCCTGAGGGTTATGGTATCAGCTTGCTAGGAGTATATGGCGTCTGGGTGCTTGTTTGTGTGATGCTTTATCCGCTTTGTAAGTGGTTCGCGGATCTTAAATCAAGACGCAGAGACTGGTGGTTAAGTTACCTCTAAATAATACACCTTGCTTTTTCATCGTAGTCTTATAATGTTGAAAAAAAAGGGCTGGGGGAAAGAAGATTACAGCTATTGGGCGCGAGTACAGACTAGCCACCATTGATTTTATGCGAGGCTTTGTCATTATTTTGATGGCACTTGATCATGCGCGTGCCTTTTTTCATGAATCAGGCCTTGAAGTGGCAATGGATGACCCAAGTACGAGCGTTGGGCTTTACCTCACGCGCTGGATATCCCATTTTTGTGCGCCGGTTTTTGTCTATCTTGCGGGAACATCAATCGCGCTAATGTCAGAGCGTATACCCAGAAACGAGCTAGCCAGGTTTGTCTTAATTCGGGGGATATGGTTGATTTTCCTGGAAGTGATGGTTCATTCACTTGCCGTAACCTCGTCTCCCTTCGGTCAACCCGAGGTTGGTGGCAAGATCTATGTGGTCATGCAAGTGCTCTGGGCGCTAGGCGGCGGGATGATCATAATGTCCGGCGCGATATATTTTGGTGCGCGCGCCTGCACTACATTAGGAGTACTTATCCTTTGTAGTGCAGCTCCCATTCATAATATACTCCAGATAGATTTCTATCTCGATGGAAATACTCCAGTTTGGATTACGCTTTTTACCATAGGATCATATACATTTGGTCCAGCATTGTTCGCCAGCCTTTATCCGGTTATTCCCTGGACAGGGGTAATGCTACTGGGATTTGGCACCGCATCTATTTTTAAGAAAGCTCCTGATGAGAGAAATAAGATACTTATCAATACAGGGTTCTTTTTAATCGTTGTCTTTTTTGTTATGCGGCTCTTCTTTGAAATTGGTGATCAGGATCAATGGAAGGTTTCGGAACTCGGTATTGCCATGACAATGGCTGACTTTTTTAACTTGAGCAAATATCCGCCCAGCCTTTTGTTCTTCCTTGCAACATTAGGGCCTATGGCGATTATGTGTGCATATGTTGATAGGATAGGCGGTAAAATCAAGAAAATTGTGGTGCTTTTTGGTCGTGTTCCACTTTCTTTCTATATGCTTCACATGGCGCTTCTTAACGTCATGTCGATGATTTTTGGCGTATACCAAGGCTTCGAGATTAGCGAATTTTATGGCTCCTTTCGTTTCTATCCCGAAGAATACGGAACAAACCTGTGGGGTGTTTATCTGGTCTTCGTTATCGCAACAACGATGCTTTATCCCGTCTGTAGTTGGATCAA
>JANQJN010000201.1 GCA_028281625.1 Emcibacteraceae bacterium
AACCAAAGTCGTTCCCGAAATAGAAACAAAAGACGTCGTAATGGACCCAGACGACCAAAACGGCATGTGTATGGCGTTGTGGACCTGGGGACAAATAACTGCCGCCTGCTGGTTGCAGTACCAAATCCGGACGGTTTTAAAGTTATCGATAGCTTTTCCCGGATTGTGAGACTCGGTGAGGGGTTAAAAGAAGAAAGGCGGATCTCAGAAGCCGCAACTGAACGTACAGTATCCGCGTTAAAAATCTGTACCGAGAAAATGAACCGGCGCAACGTGACCCGCAGCTGGAACGTGGCGACCCAGGCCTGCCGTGAAGCAGAAAACGGCGATTGGTTTGTTAAAACCATCGAAGATGAAGTAAATATTCGCCTTGATATCATTGATGCTCAGGAAGAAGCGCGACTGGCGGCAATTGGCTGCAAAGCACTTCTGGATACCAAATATGACCGCGGTATCATTTTTGATATCGGTGGTGGAAGCACAGAAATTATCTGGGTTGAATTTGACAATAAACGATATCCCAGAATCCTTGATTGGATATCCGTTCCGTTAGGTGTTGTGAACCTGTCAGAGGAATATGGCACTGTAAAAGTGCTTCCCACGGAACATTATCAGGAAATGAAGGAACGGGTGAAGGCGCATATCGTGCCGTTTGAACAAAAACATCGGATCAACAGTTCCATTTCCGAAGAACGGGTTCAGCTTATGGGCACATCTGGAACGGTCACTACACTGACCAGCATGTATTTAAATCAGGCTTATTATGATCGCTCAGAAGTGGATGGTGCTTGGATGAAGTCCAAAGATCTGGTTGAACTTTGTAATGATCTTGCGAAACTGGATTATAGCGAACGTCTTGCGCTTAATAATATAGGTAACGATCGTGCAGAACTTGTAGTGGCAGGATGTGCGATATTTGATGCTATCATTGATGTCTGGCCTATTGCTGATTGCCGTGTCGCCGACCGCGGTATTCGTGAAGGTATGCTCCATCATCTGATGGACAGGCAACGGGCAAAAAATAAAGCAAATCGACGTCGCCGCTCCAAAAAACGCTATTATCTAAACCGCAAGAAAAAACAAGGCGGTGAGCAGGCGTCCGATGGTTAAGAAGCCTAAACTTAGTAAAAGTGGTAAACCGCGCCAGCTTGATCCACGCGGGATCGTGCGCGGGGAAAAGGCGCGTGTTAAAACGGCACGTTACCGTAAATCATCGTCAACCCGCTGGCTGCATCGCCAGCTGAATGATCCCTATGTTGCGGCATCAAAGCGGGATGGATACAGAAGCCGTGCGGCATATAAACTCATCGAACTTGATGAAAAGTTTAAGTTTCTTCACGGCGTAAAATCAGTGGTGGACTTAGGGGCAGCGCCAGGCGGCTGGACTCAGGTTTGTGCGAAGCTCTGTGCAGGTGATGTGAGTATTATCGGTATTGACCTTCTGGATGTGGATGCTGTTGCAGGTGCACAGTTTCTGAAAATGGATTTTAGCACAGATGAAGCAGAACAGGCGCTTCTGGATATGATTGATGAACCCATTGATCTTGTGCTCAGCGACATGGCGGCCGCCACAACCGGTCATCAGAATACGGATTATTTAAGGACCATTGGCCTGGTGGAACTGGCGTTTCATTTTGCGAAAAAAGTGCTAAAGAAAAATGGCACCTTTGTTGCCAAGGTATTTGCCGGCGGCACCGATACAAAGCTTCTTGACGAAATTAAGCTTCACTTTGATAAAGTCCGACATTTCAAACCACCTGCCAGCCGCTCTGAAAGCAAGGAAACCTACCTGGTTGCGCAGGGTTTTAAGGGATAAATCGGAATACTGGTTTGGCTGTATAAAACCAGGATGTTAATTGAACTATTTCCTCTGCTTGACTTTGTGTCGTGTTCTAGTCCTTAATTACTGCATAACCAATGACGCAATCTCCAGTGTTATTAGTAGTATCATTAAGCCTTATGGTCACGTCCGAATTCGTGTGCAGAGCACTTAAAAGCATTGAAAATACTCTGTCTACACTTCCATGACTGTTTTCCAGTTTGAGATATATATTGCTGATTGGCTCACAATTTCCAAGGTCATCTTCAACGCCGTCTGTTTGAACGTATGTATAGCCGCTAAAAGTGGTTATCTCGGTAACTTTCACATTCGAACAGGAATGTCCAGAACCAGTGCCACAAGCCGCATGGGCATTGAATGAAATTTGTGAAAGCAATGCACTAAAAATGGAAACTTTAAATAATTTTTTCATAGTTATACCCCTTTTCGAAACCTTGCTTATTTACAAAAATCGCGGGGGATATATAACTGATAGAAATGAACATCCCCCAATGTTTTTACTTCGCGAAACGAAGCAACAAAATGCTACACTACAAATTATGAATTTGATAGTTCTTTTTGATTAAAATGAAGCATTTTGGGTCTAATTTTTAAAATTACAATAATTACCAATAGCCATCTAATTCTTTTTAATGTTAGATAAGGTGAACAGATAAAAGAACTTAACTGGCTACGCGTATTTATGGAAATTGAAGACACATTTGAACCAAGAAACACCCATGACCTGACCGGTCATTCGGGCGCGGAACAGTTGTTTCTGGACGCCTATAACGCGGAAAAAATCCATCATGCTTGGATGATTACGGGACCCAAGGGGATTGGCAAGGCGACACTTGCCTATAAAATGGCGCGTTTCCTGCTGAATAATCCGCCAGTGGATGATCAGGGGCCGGGGCTTTTTGGCGATGCGCTTGAAAAAATAGCGCTTGAAAGTCTGGATACGGATCTGGATAGTCCGGAAAACAACCTGATTACGGCGGGAAGCAATGCGGATCTTCTGGTGATTGAACGGTCCGAGGACCCAAAGACCGGCAAGATGCGAAGCAATATCCTTGTGGATGATGTTCGAAGGATTAATAATTTCTTCCATACCACGTCGGCGGATGGGGGCTGGCGTGTAGCGATTGTCGATACAGCTGATGAAATGAACCGCAATGCGGCCAATGCGATCCTTAAAATACTCGAAGAACCACCAAATAATTCGATACTGATCATTCTTGCTCACGCGCCGGGCCGGCTGCTTCCGACCATCAAGTCCCGCTGTCGGATGCTGCCGCTTAAGCCGCTTAAGTCAGCGACCGTGAAGGAAATTCTCAGCAGTAAGTTTCCGGATAAGGAAGAAAATATCGTTGACGGCTATGTGGCGCTCTCAAATGGTAGCCCGGGGTATGCCATTTCACTGATCGAGCATAAGGGGCTTAAGCTTTACCGGGAAATGCTCGGGCTTCTATCAACCATGCCCAATATAAACGTGCCGCTTATGCATGACTTTGCCGGGGAAATCACCGCCAAGAAATCAGGCGATACGTTCCTACTGTTTTCAGAGATGCTTTCGCAGTTTATCAGCCGTATGATCCGGCATGTTAGTTATATGGACACGGCCCATACCCACAACATCAAGGAAGCGCTCACTGAAGAGTTTAAATTGATGGAAGAACTGGGGGCAATAATTCCACTTGATCAATGGGCGGAGCTGTGGGAAAAGATATCCGAAAAAATGAAAGCGACGGATCTTCTGAATATGGACCGGAAACAAACGGTGATTGATATTCTCAATATGATCAATTCGGCGCTGAAGAAATAAGAATAAGAAAGTACTATGTGATGTCAGGGAAGCCTTCCTTTTATATTACGACACCGATTTATTATGTGAATGATATTCCTCATATCGGTCACGCTTACACCACGCTTGCCTGTGATTATCTGGCTCGTTTTAAGCGCCTTGACGGGTTTGATGTGATGTTCCTGACCGGAACAGACGAGCACGGCCAAAAGGTTGAAAAATCAGCTGCTGCTGCTGGCAAGTCGCCACTTGAATTTTGCGATGAAGTATCCCAGCGCTTCCGCGAACTTGCAGAATTTATGAATTTTTCAAACGATGACTTCATCCGCACTACCGAAGAACGTCATAAAAAGGCCTGTCAGGCGCTTTGGAAGCGGCTAGAGGAAAATGGCCATATTTACCTGGATAAATATGCAGGATGGTATTCTGTTCGTGATGAAGCCTTCTTTGGTGAAAACGAACTTATTGAAGGCGAGGGTGGTGAGAAGCTCGCACCCACCGGCGCTCCCATTGAATGGGTGGAGGAAGAGAGTTATTTCTTTAGACTCAGTGCCTTTGAAGATAAACTTCTAGCATTTTATGAGGAATTACCTGCTACTGTATTGCCAAGAAGTCGAAAAAACGAAGTAAAGAGCTTCGTTGAGGGCGGTTTACGGGATTTGTCAGTGTCCCGCACATCATTTAACTGGGGTGTTCCGGTTCCGGGTAACGATAAGCATATTATGTATGTGTGGATTGACGCACTGACCAATTATATGACGGCAGCCGGATATCCGGACGAAGATGGTGAAATGTATAAGAAATTCTGGCCCGCTGACATACATATGATGGGTAAAGATATCCTGCGGTTCCACGCTCTTTATTGGCCGGCGTTCCTGATGGGGGCGGGGCTTGATCCTGCAAAAAGGGTGTTTGCCCATGGTTGGTGGACCAATGAGGGTCAGAAAATCTCAAAATCCCTTGGCAATGTGATTGATCCGTTCCAGATTGTTGAAGAATTCGGCCTTGATCAGGTCAGATACTTCCTGATGCGCGAAGTGCCCTTTGGCAATGATGGTGATTTTTCCCGCCACTCCATGATCAACCGCATCAACAGCGACCTTGCCAATGATCTTGGAAATCTGGCGCAGCGCAGCCTTAGTATGATCTTTAAAAACTGTGATGGCGCCATGCCGTCACCAGGAGATTTAAGTGATGCCGACGAAACGATCCTTGCAGAAGTGGAGGCGCTCCTGCCAAAGGTTCGCGAACATATTGACGTTCAGGCAATCCATAAGTCGCTGGAAACAATATGGAAGGTGGTATCGAACGCAAATGTTTACTTTGCTGGTGAGGAGCCTTGGGCGCTGAAGAAAACAGACCCGGACCGCATGGCGACGGTGCTTTATGTTACTGCTGAGGTTATTCGCCAAATTGGCATCCTCATCCAGCCAATTATGCCGGACAGTGCGGCTAAGCTTCTTGATCAGCTTAAAATTCCTGCTGAAGAGCGCGGATTTGATCAGCTTGGCGGCGATCATCGCCTTGCCAGCGGTACCGCTATGGATAAGCCGGAAGGCGTATTCCCGAGGTTCCTGGACAAATGACCATGATTGTCGACAGTCATTGCCATCTTAACTACGGCTCACTGGCCGAAGATATGGACGGTGTGCTTTCGCGCGCCTCCGAAAATGGTGTCGGCGCCATGCTGGCGATTAACGCGCGGCTTAGCGAATATGAAGATGTGCTTAAAATTGCGGAAGCTCACGATCATATCTGGGCCACTGTCGGCAGCCATCCTCATGACGCTGAAGACGAATGGGGCATCAAGCCGGAAGATCTGATTGAAAAAGCGCAGCATAAAAAAGTTGTTGGGATCGGTGAAACCGGCCTTGATTACTATTATGAACATTCACCGCGCGATAAACAGAAAGAAAACTTCATTGCCCATATTGATGCGAGCCGGGAAACGGGCCTCCCGCTGATCGTACATGCCCGTGAAGCCGATGACGACTGCGCGGAAATCATGGAAGCGGAAATGAAGAAGGGTGAGTATCCGGCGGTTATTCACTGTTTTACAGCATCAGAGGAGTTCGCGCGGCGTTCCCTTGATATTGGCTGCTACATCTCGCTTTCCGGGATTGTGACCTTTAAAAGCGCGAGCGTTTTACAGGAAGCAATCAAGATCATCCCAATGGAAAAGATGCTTATAGAAACGGATGCACCGTTCCTGGCGCCGGTTCCCATGCGCGGCAAGCCCAATGAGCCCAGTTTCGTCAAGCACACCGCAGAGTTCTTGGCAAATCACTTTGACGTAAGTTACGCCGAGCTGGCAAAGACAACCACTGATAATTTCTTCGAGCTTTTTTCTAAAACCGAGAGACCAAAATGAAGATTACGGTGTTGGGATGCGGTACATCGCAAGGCGTGCCAAGGATCGGTGGTAAAATCAACAATGGGTGGGGCTACTGCGACCCGAACAACCCTAAAAATCGTCGACGCCGTGTCTCTGTGATGTTGGAGGAGGGGGATACGAGGCTCATCATCGATACGGGTCCGGATTTTCGTGAACAGGCCCTTGACGCTGGCTTTACCACGCTGACTGGCGTTCTTTATACCCATGACCATGCGGATCATACCCACGGTATTGATGATCTTCGCGCGATAGCGCAGAATATGAAGCAGGAAGTGCCGGTTTATTCAAACGTTCATACGCTTCGAATCCTGCAAGAACGCTTTGGTTACATTTTCAAAGGTCGCAAATATTATAATTCCATCTGCACGGCTCATGAAATTGACTTAGTTCCGTTTTCTATTGGGAACTTTAAAGATATCCAGGCCATGGAACTGGCCCACGGCGGTATTTTTTCCTATGGCTACCGATTTGGAAACTTTTGTTATTGCACAGATTTTCATGATATCCCGGAGGAAACAGAGCAATATTTATATGATCTGGATGTGTGGTTGGTGGATTGCCTGCGTGAAGATCCGCATCCCACCCATAGCCATCTTGAACAAACCTTGGGCTATATAGAAAAATTTAAACCAAAACGCGCGATCCTGACCCATATGACGGCGGAACTGGACTATGAAACATTACTCAAAGAGCTGCCTAATGGTGTGGAACCTGCATACGACGGTATGGTTATAGAAATGTAATCAAGATATTTGATTACTGGGGATGAGCAGCCATCCAGTCGCTGGCGAGGGTTTGGGCGCGGGAAATCTGCGTTGGTGACATTTTCTTTTCCACAATACCACGATTTTTGCGTCCTTCCTCGCTGCCAAAGGCACTGGCAAGATTATACCACATATGCGCCCGGCTATAATCCTGCAGAACACCCTGTCCGATATAATGCATGGCACCAAGGCTGAGCTGCGCGTCCACATTTCCCTGATCTGCAGCCATGCCATACCATTTTGCAGCTTCCTTGTAATCCTGCCGCACGCCAAGCCCTTCAAAATACATAATGCCAAGATTATATTGTGCCATCGCATCGCCCTTTTCCGCCGCAAGCTGATACCAAAGGGCGGCTTCACGGTAATCCTGAAGCACACCAATGCCCATGTCATACATATAACCCAGGTTATATTGGGCCATGGCGTGGCCTTCCACAGCGGCCAGGCGATACCATTTGATGGCTTCAGCATAATTTTGAGGTATCCCGAGCCCTTTTTCATAAAGAAGCGCCAGATTATATTGTGCTTGAGTGATGCCGTCTTCAGCCGCCTTTAAAAATTCGCGGTGCGCACGACGATAATCCTGGCTTTCATAGGCCTTAATGCCCTTTTTTAGGTCAGCGTACGATGGCGTGATGAAGGCGAGCGAAACGAGCATCGCTGCTGTCAGAATTTTATTGAAATACGTCATGACTGCCCCCTTGTAACTGCAAAATATATAACATTTCAGTGTGATTTTTTCAATATATGAAGAATATGGTCACAATAAGGTTGCGACATGCTTTAATTAGCCCTATGAGGGAATGGTTATAAATTAAAAGAGTCCATTTTTATGGAAAATGTCAGACGTAATATCTTCCTGCTTTCGATGGCGCAGTTTATCACCCTTGCTTCCGTGGTGACGGTGATTACTTACTCCTCCCTTGTGGCCAAAATGATGACCGGAAGTACCAGCCTTGCGACCATCCCGTCAGCGACGGCTTTTATCGCGACAGCTGCTTTTGCATTCCCTGCGTCTCTACTGATGAAAAAGTTTGGCCGTAAAAAAGTCTTCTATTTTGGCGCATTGTGTGCGGGCCTTGCTGGATTGCTTGCAGTCGTGTCTATCTATCAAAATAACTATTATTTGCTTTGTTTTGCGACTTTTTGCCATGGAATTTATCAGGCAATCGCGAATTACTATCGCTTTACGGCCATGGAGGTATCACCACCAGACTTTCATAAGCAAGCGGTAAGCTACGTGATCCTAGGTGGGGTTCTTGCGGGGCTCAGCGCCCCAACACTGGCGCGATTATTTGAAAGTAATTATTTTGAACCGGTGCAATATGCAGGCACTTACTGCCTTGTGATTGTGCTCTCACTTGTTGCACATTTTTTAATTTTCATGATTAAGCTACCACCACGGAAGATCGTTCAGGATAATCAACCACCAGTGGCTAATCCGGCGCTTTGGGATGTGCTCACGCGGCCAGCGTTCATTTGTGCTTCCTTAAGTGCCGCTTGTGCGTATCTCTCCATGTCCTTTATCATGACAGCGACACCGCTTGAAGTCGTAGAGGTCTGTGGTTATCAGATTTCCGATGCCGCTGGCGTAATCCAATGGCACAGTATGTCCATGTTTGCGCCGGCGATTATTACGGGCACGCTGATCGCGCGCTTCGGATCCATCAAAATCATCCTTAGCGGAATGATCCTTATGCTAATTTCAACGCTTGTCGCCAAATCCGGGATTGAGCTCAGCAACTTTTATGTCGCACTTGTGGCGATCGGCATTGGATGGAACTTTATGTTTACAGCCGGAACAACGCTTCTCGAACACGCATATAATGAAGATGAAAAGGCATATGTTCAGGGCTTAAATGATTTTGTGGTCTTTGGCCTTGCAGCGGTTGCGACGCTGGCATCCGGTTATGCACTTGAAGGGCTTGGGTGGAATATGATGAATAATATTGTTATTGGTATTCTTATTCTGCTCATCGCTGTTATACTGTGGTTTGTTAACGTTCGCGACAAAGGACCGAAGAACCGCGATGAAACAGTCATTTCGAAGGGGAACGTCAGATGATCCGCTCACTACTTGCAACCGTAATTCTTTTGTTTTCGCTCAGCACTGCTATTGCTGAAACCATTAAAATAAAGATCGAAACAACAATGGGGGATATCCATCTGGATCTTTACGGTGATAAAGCACCGATCACGGTGGCAAACTTCATGCGATATGTGGATGGCGGCCATTTCAATGGCGGCGCATTTTACCGTGTTGTAAGAATGGATAACCAGGTCCAGAACGATATCAAGATCGAAGTGATACAAGGTGGCCGCAGCGGTGACAGCGACATTGGTATGTTTGAGCCCATAAAATTAGAACGCACCCGTGATACCGGGATTAAACATGTGGATGGTGCCATTTCCATGGCGCGCGGGGGACCTGACACGGCCTCAAGCGAATTTTTTATCTGTGTTAATGATCAACCCAGTCTTGACTTCGGTGGTATGCGAAACCCCGATGGGCAGGGCTTTGCCGCCTTTGGTATCGTTACCAGCGGCATGGACGTGGTCCGTGCCATTCAGAATGTGAAAACCGATCCACCAACTGGCGAAGAATTCACTAGCGGCCAGCGGGTGCTTGATCCGGTTATTTTTCGGACAATTACCAGAGAATAACTTTGCAAGAACTTCTCGAAGTTACCATCACGGTCGGTACATCCTTTAGTATTGGCGGAGCATTTTCTGATCCAGAGCTCTATAAGCCGGTAGGGGATCGTGCTGTGCTCTGCGAAGGTGAGGGACTCGATTTTATGCTCGACTGTTTTGCGCGGAACAATATTAAAGCGAGTTTTTTTATCGAGACTGCCCAGACAGCATATTTTGGTGACGAACCGATGAAAGGGATCGTTGATAAAATACATGCGGCAGGACAGGACACACAGCTTCTTGTTCACCCTTGTTGGTACTATTTTGATAAATCAGGTAAATTTTCAAAAGATGACAGCTGTGCTGAGCGTAATTTTAATGAGCTTCGGGAAATATTTGAAAAATCTATCGAGAGCTTTGAAAGGCTGACCGGCAAGAAGCCAGACGCTGTTCGCTGTGGAAATTTCCAAGTTGATGAAACAGTTTATTGTGTTCTCAGTGAACTCGGTATTCCCTTAAGTACGAGTTTGGGATTTGGAATACATAAACCACACGGTAAAAAGTTCATCCTAAATGGAGGACGCAAGAAGTTTGAAGATGTAATGGAAGTTCCACTCTTTACCTACAAGGATAAGGATGTTATGGGCGGCTTTTCGGGAAAGTCCATGGAAATAGCCAGTTGCTCCAAATCAGAAATCGTACAGATCTTAAAACAAGCGCGCAAAGAAGGTATTTCCCGAATTGTTCTTCTTACTCAGCCATTTGATTATATCAAAAAGCGGGATGTTCAATTTTCAGAAATTAAAAGAAACAGAGTTAATCAGGAACGGCTTGAAACGCTTTGTTCATTTATCAATGCACATCCGGAAGATTTTGTAACTGTGGATTTTGGTTCCAAAGTGGACGAATGGACCGCCAGGGAAGAAAAGCATGCGGAAAGATTTCGCATTCCCACTCGGTATCGTAACTTCCGAAAGATCGAAAATTTTATAAACGATCGCCTATGGGATTATTGATCTAAATCAATCAAAAAGATTAAAAACTCGTGATTTTTGCCATCACTTTCGCCTCTCTCCAAATCAACTATTTACAATGCAGAATAATAAGTTAAATTTATTGTAGTTTTTTACCGAAAAAGCATTGCAAAATGAAGTTAATATAGGTAAATAAGGCTCGCATAGTATGCGATGGGTGAAGGGAATTTTAACTACTTTGATTTAATAGTCTGAATCAACGTATTTTCCTTTACACATTAAGTGCTGAATAACGCGTTAAAATATTAAAGAAAACCCCTTACGAGGTTTATGTATGACCACACATGATGACGTTGTTGAAGAAAGACGTAATTTTCTTTATCTCGCCACTGGCGCTGCAGGAGCAGTTGCTGTCGGTGGAACCGCCTGGCCCCTCATTGACCAGATGAACCCATCAAAAGATGTTTTGGCCCTCTCTTCCATTGAAGTTGATCTGACAAAAATTCCGGTAGGAACAAGCGCTGTTTTCCTATGGCGTGGAAATCCGGTTTTTGTTCGGCACCGTACAGCGGAAGAAATTGCCCAAGCAGCAGCCGACGATACCGCTGATCTACCTGATCCGCAAGCAGATGCAGATCGCGTTCAAAAACCAGAATGGCTGGTAATGAGCGGCGTATGTACCCACCTAGGTTGTGTTCCAATTGATCAGAAAGGTGATTTTGGTGGCTGGTTCTGTCCGTGTCACGCTTCGCACTATGATATCTCTGGTCGTATTCGTAAGGGTCCTGCACCGGAAAATCTTCCGATTGTGGACTATGAATTCCTTCCTGGTGATACATCAATTAAGATCGGATTGGATTAAGAATGGCTTCTAGAAAATATAACCCAACAAATCCGACCGTGAAATGGGTAGAGGATCGTCTTCCAATTCTCGGACTAATTTATGGTACGCTTGGTGCCGGCTATGACGCACCGCGCAACCTGAACTATTGGTGGAACTTTGGCTCGCTAGCAGGCTTTATGCTTGTTGTACAGATTGTAACCGGTATCGTACTGGTAATGCACTATGTTCCGGATGTTAACCTGGCCTTTGACAGTGTGCAGCATATTCGCCGTGATGTTAACTATGGTTGGCTCATCCAGGCGGTCCACGCCAATGGGGCCTCCATGTTCTTCATTGTGGTTTACATCCATATTTTAAGAGGGTTTTACTTCGGTTCCTACAAGTCACCGCGTGAAATTCTCTGGTTCCTAGGGATCATTATTTACCTTATTATGATGGCTACCGGTTTCATGGGCTACGTGCTTCCATGGGGTCAAATGAGCTTCTGGGGCGCGAAAGTGATTACCAGCCTGTTTGCATCATTCGAGTTTATCCCATTCATCGGTGACGGCATTGTTGAGTGGCTCTGGGGTGGTTTTGCGGTTGGTCAGCCAACACTGAACCGTTTTTTCAGCCTTCACTATCTGCTGCCATTTGTTTTGGTTGGTGTTGTGATCCTTCACATTTGGGCTCTTCATATCCCGGGTTCAACAAACCCGCTGGGAATTGATGCTAAAGGTCCTTATGACAAAATCCCATTCCATCCTTATTACACAGCGAAAGACGCATTTGGCCTAGGTGTATTCGTCATCATCTTTGCGGGCTTTGTGTTCTATATTCCGGACTTCCTTGGTCACCCTGATAACTATATCAAGGCTGATCCACTGGTAACACCGGCGCACATTGTTCCTGAATGGTACTATTTGCCGTTCTATGCGATTCTGCGTGCGATCCCGAACGAGTTCTTGGGTGTTATGGCAATGTTTGCCTCAATCCTGATCCTGTTTGCGATGCCATGGCTAGATGGTTCACGGATCCGTTCAATGCGCTTTCGTCCGCTGTCACAAATCTTCTTCTGGATCTTCGTGATAAATGGTTTGGTGTTAGGTTACTTCGGTCAACGTGTTCCGGATGACGTACTCTTGAACCTGTTCGGCATGGA
>JANQJN010000024.1 GCA_028281625.1 Emcibacteraceae bacterium
GAACGAGCGGAAGATTTGCTCGGAAAGCTTGGCCTGGCTGAGAGACTTGAACATCTGCCCTCAGAACTTTCCGGTGGCGAGCAGCAACGGGTTGCCATCGCAAGGGCAATAGCCAATCGGCCGCGGTTAATACTTGCGGACGAGCCAACCGGCAACCTGGATGAAAAAACAGGCAATGGTGTGATGGATATCCTTTTGAACTTGTCAAAGGAAGAAGGAATATCAGCGCTGATCGCAACACATAACAATACACTAGCCCACCGTATGGATCGGGTGATACTTCTTAAAGATGGTATTATTCTTTAAAATTTGATTTATTTGAAAATTTAATTGAGGTGTTTTTGTTCCTTTACGTATTAAACTAAAAAGGGGCAATTTTACTTGCATTTTTTATGCATCGGTAAAGGAGGAAAAGCTCCTTCGCGGCAAACAATCTGGATTGTATTTGCCTGATACTTGTCGTGTTGAAAAAATATAAAAATGTGCGTTGAAATGGGTGAATGAGCAAGAGCGGTTCAAAAGTTGTCTATAAATTGCGTAGTTACGAAATTGATCGTAACGCGAAGGTGATGTCTGTGATGGAAGATCACGATGTTTTTTTAAGACGTTTTATGAGAATGAGGTTCATCAGTACACAGGAACAACAGGACATTTTACAGGAAGTATATGTGCGCTTACTTAAACTGGAGAAGCTGGAGGAAATATTGCTGGCAGGGATTGGACCCATAAGGGGCTATCTAATGAAAGTAATTGTCAATCACGTCACAGATATCAAACGTAAAGCTATTGTAAGACAGGAATATTTCCATGACAGCTACGACGACGAAATTGTACATGGCGGCCAATTATCACCAGAATGTAGTCTATCGGTGAAACAGGAACTGGAACAGGTAAAAGAAATTTTGAAAAAACAAAAACCGAAGTATCGGAAGGCCTTTTTGTTAAGTCGAGTACATAACAAAAGTTATCGTGAGATAGCAGATGAAATGAATGTTTCTGTCAGTATGGTTGAGAAATACATCTCGAAAGTTCTAAGAGAAATAAAAAGAAAACTGGATAAAAAATAGAATGTTGATCGATTTTCTAAATAACAGAGAAAAAGTCGCGTCCGAGTATGTGGCAAGACTCCATTCGGGGGAATTGACACAAAGTGACGAGGATGCGTTGGAAAAATGGTTAGCCAAAGACCCACGCAACAAAGAAGAATATGAAAAACACCTGAATGTATGGTCGCTGTCTGCTGATTTAGAAGATGATGAAGAATTTCAAAATGAAGACTTTGGCAAATTAGGTTCTAGACAAGGCTTGAAAAGATATGTGGGTGTTGCAGCCATGCTGCTGTTGATATTGTCAACTTATCTGATCATAGAAAATTTCATAGTTGAGACTAATCAAAACATATATGTCACAAAGATTGGTGAGCAAAAGACAATATCGCTTACAGATGGTAGCACCGTTACAATGAACACTAATACCAAACTTAGTGTTCGAATGAGTCAAGAAGAACGTTTTGTAACACTTGAATTTGGTGAAGCATTTTTTGATGTTGTACGTGATGAAGAACGACCATTTTCAGTTGTTGCTGGTGAACGGACCGTTCGCGTATTGGGGACAAGGTTTAATGTATTGCTTGACGGTGAAAAAACCAAAGTTGGTGTTGTTCATGGGTTGGTAGCAGTCCATGACGCTCAGAAAGAGGCCTTGAGGAGTAATGCAATTGATAGCGTTATGGGCCAGGATGAGGCAATAAAACTTGAGGCAGGAAATCTGGTAACTTTCCAGAATATAGCCTCTACTCAGCCAGTTCGGGAAAAGTATGAAGATCTCGACCGCCTTGATGAATGGCGCAAACAGATTATCACATTTGATGAAAAATCACTGATGGAAGTATTGAAAGAGCTTAACAGATACTCCTCGAAGAAAATTCTTGTAGAAGATAGGGACGTAATTGATTTAAAAGTCAGTGGCGTTTTTCCACTTACAGACATTGATGCAATTCTTGAAGGAATGGAACACTCATTTCCGGTCAATATAATCCGATATTCGGACCGTATTGTCATAGTAGGAAAAAATAGCAGTTCATAAAATGTTAACAAAAAATTAAAAAACTGCTGAGGTAACTCAATTCCCATACGTATCTATGTTTGGCGGACCAATAAAGGTCCGTAATCAGGAGGGGAAAACATAGTGAAAAACGGGACATTAAAAAAACATCTTTTATCTGGTGTTGTAATTACCGCTAGTTTGCTGGCGGCAGCTACTGCATATGGGGAAACTATTCGGAATCAGGATAAATACAATCTGAATATCACATCACAGCGCACAGATAAGGCGCTTTTGAAACTTGCGCAGGATGCAGGCATTCGTATCATATTTCCATCATCAAAGGTCAAGACATCACAATCACCCGGTATCAAAGGGGAGGTGACCATTGATCAAGCGTTGGAACAAATGCTTCTTGATACTAACTTATTTTATGAGGAAACATCGAAAGGCCTCATCGTTATAAAGGAGAAACAGGATATTCTGGCAGACAAAATATCCTTCAATCAATCAGGCGGCGATCAAGTTGCTTATCTGGCAGCTTATGAAGAATTGGAAACGCAGCATGGCAGCTATTTACAGCTCGCAGCCGCTCAGCAAGAGGCAATACAGCAGTCTGCTGATAGTTCAAATAATGATAGTAGTAATGAAACGGATACAATCATCGTTGTCGGTTCTCAGATCAAAGGGGCTTCAGTAACTGAAGCTCTACCGGTAAGTGTGCTGGGACGTGCAGAAATTGAAGCCACCGGCGCGACGGACGGCGCTGAATTCTTTAGAACATTGCCAGCAGCCGGTGCTGTTTCGTTTGGTGCATCTAATACGCGGGCGATCACCGGTGGTGTAAATGGCTCACGTGGTGATGTCTCATCCATTAACCTACGTAGCCTCGGAACGGGTAACACCCTGGTTCTTCTAAACGGACGTCGATTGGTAAATCATCCAGGTTTCCAAACAGATCCCCCCGGACTGGTGCCAACCGTTACAGTCAATATGAATACCATTCCTGTCATGGGTATTGAACGCGTAGAAGTTTTGAGTGATGGTGCGTCGGCAATTTACGGTACTGATGCGGTGGCAGGTGTGATTAACAACGTTCTTAGAACAGATTTTACCGGGCTTGAGACATCCATTAGATACGGAAGCGCAACCAATTCACGCCTACGTGATATTACTTACAATGTTCTTGGTGGTTTCGATTTTGCAGATGGTAAGGGTAATTTATCCTTTTCTGTCAACCGTGTAGACCGTAAGGGAATGCTGACAAGCGACCGTGATTTTGCACATACATCTGATCTGCGTCATTTAGTGGAAGGAACCGAGTTTGAAGGAGATACCAATTTCCGCAACACGAGTACCACAACTGCATGGGGTGCTTTTAATTTACCTATTTCTGAGGCTATTACTATGTTTGGAGAGCCAATAACAAATGGCAGTGGCAAGTTCCATCTCCAGCCATGTAGTATTGATCCGGGACTAGGTGAATTTCAGGATGGACTTTGCTTTGATGGTGGTTCCGTAGATGAAACAGAGCTGCGTTACGATGGCAATGCTGGGCCAAGAAGCATGTCACCGGATGTGGTCAGAACCAACATATACAGCATGCTGACCTACGAATTTGACAATAGTTGGGAAGCGTATACAGAGTTTGGCTATTTTGAAACTGCTTCAAGGTTTCAGCGGGCGTTCGGTAACTCGCCTTTGGGCAGTCATCCGATTACCATTCCAGCGCATAACTATTGGAACCCGTTTGGGCCTGTCACTTTCGCTGATGGTCGGACAAACCCGAACCGATTGCCTGGCCTTGATCTGGCACAGGTGCCAGAGGAAGGGCTTAGCATTACTTATCCTAGTGGCACAAACTATAGGATATTGGAACGTGACCGTGTTGTTAACGTTTCTGATGAGAGTTTTCGTGTGGTTCAGGGCTTCCGCGGTGAATATGAAGGCTGGGATTTTGATACTGGTTTCGTTTACTCATCTGCTGAAACACTGGACCGGACAAATAACAGGATCAGTAATACGCTGTTCGCTCGAGCGATTGGTCTTGATACGCCGGATGCCTATAATTTCTGGAATGGTGCCGGTGTTGATGATGTTTCAGCGGCGCAATATTCTGATGGAACACCTAATCCGAACAATAACGTGCATCAGTTTTATATAGATGTTGACCGCTTCAGCAAAAGTACAATGCGTTTGGTTGATTTTAAGGTTTCGAACGCTGATCTCGCCGAGCTTCCAGCAGGAAATATCGGAATTTCATTTGGGATAGAGCATCGCAGAATTGCCTATCTTGACGACCGTGATGATCGGCTTGATTTCTCAGTTCAATATACCAATCCTGTTACTGGTGTCACTTATGGCAGTGATGTTATGAACTCGAGTCCGACATCCGATACGAGCGGAGCTCGAAACACTATTTCCGCTTTTGGCGAAATTGCGTTGCCGGTTGTTTCTCCGGAAATGGATATACCATTTCTTTACTCCTTTGATGTGCAGCTCGCCGGCCGCTACGAGAAGTTTAGCGATGAAACAACTAATTTCTCCGGCAGTGTTTTTGCGCCAAGGATTGCAGCATCATGGTTCCCCATTGAAGAATTTCAGTTCCGCGGTTCATATTCAGAAGGCTTCAGAGCACCTAATCTACCACAAACAAATGACGGTGTTCAGGCACGTGTTCGTGGCGCTACCGACTGGTATTTCTGTGAGGCAGCTGTCCTTAGAAATGATGATGATAGTGGTGGCATAACTGAAGTGGATTTTTCTCAAATCAACAGTTATGGCGATTGTAGTGGTGACGGGAATGGTAATGAATTTGATGCAAGTGTTCAGCGTCTTGCATCCGGTAGTGAGGATCTTGAACCTGAAACTTCAACTTCATTGTCTCTTGGTGCCGTGTGGCAGCCCAGTTTTATCGATAATTTGACTTTGACTGTAGACTGGTGGCGTATTCGCCAGGAAGGTATTATTGGCCTTTTTGGGGCGCCGAACCATCTTTCTTATGACTGGGCACGTCGCTTAAGCGGCATGGATCCAAATGCAAATGTTATTCGGGATACGCCCACTGGAGATAACATCGCATGGTTTACGGGATCCGGTCTTGCTCCTGTTGGTCAGGCAGTTGATGTTCTTGACACTTATCTTAACCTTGATAAGCGGGAGACAACTGGTATTGATATCCGTTTTCTTTATAACATTCCAGATACGAGTATTGGTAGCTTCAGACTTGGTGCTCAGGGCAGCAAACTGATCAAAGCAGATCAAGCTGTGGGTGAAAGGGCTGATTTTATCAATGCACAGGGCAATGCGGCAGTGATAGTTGCTGGTGGTGGTGATCTGATCGAGGTTAACCAAAGACCGAAATGGCGCGCAACAGGTAGTTTAAACTGGACGTCCATTGATGGTGCCTGGGGTGCGACGCTCTTCGCTCGTTACATAAGTGGAGTCAATGATACTTCCGCTATTAAGGATGGAACGGATGATGTTTTCTGGCGTGTTGATGACTGGTTAACCTTTAATACCAGCCTTTCATACACCTTTGAAGAAGGCTCAATGGAAGGGGCGAGAATTCAGGTGGGTATGAATAATATTTTTGATGTTGATCCACCAGTTGCGGACGATAACTTCGGGTTTGTTCCTCAGCTACACAACGCTCTCGGACGCTATGTTTACGGCGCTCTTCGATATGAGTTCTGATTAACCAGTAAAGGGAATTATACGACATGTGATGATATGAGCCAATTTCGATAGGCTCATATCATTCATTTCAAATCTAATTAAAAGGAGGAGGAATTTAATGTTCAATAGCAAGACATTGATTATGGTGGTGCTGGTTTTGGCGGGTCCATTGACAATAGCAGCGCCCACAATTTTTCCAACTGGCACAACAATTTATTATCCGGATGAAGCTTATGGCAGTTACATTCTGATATCTGATCACAATGATGTAAGCAACCATCCCAAGGCTTCAGAACGGGCGAAGGGAAAAGTTCCGGACGATGTCAGGCTCATAGATATGAACGGTAATGTGGTCCATACCTGGAAAGTTGACCCATATTTTAATAAGCGCAGCCGGCTATTAGCTAATGGTAATTTGGTCACAGTCGGGCGCAACAAAACGATCATTGAATATGATTGGGATGGAAATGTGGTTTGGACTCATCAGGGGATTGGGTCCGTTAATGACATGCGGGTGCTTGCTAACGGAAATAAGCTTCTCATTGCTCATGAACCCATGCCCGCAGAATATCAGGCAAAAGTAAAGGATCAACCGGCAACTCAGTGGTGGGGCGAGAAAAAGCGTGGTACTGAGGAAACGCAGTTAAGTGGCAATCTTTATGAAGTTAATGAAGCGGGTGACGTGGTGTGGGAATGGAAAGCGTATGAGCATCTGGATCTCAATCGCTATTCTCCGGCAACGCCGCCTGGTGACTGGCTTCATGCAAATTCAATGGCGGAGCTTCCTGAAAATAAATGGTATGACGATGGTGACGAACGTTTTAAACCAGGTAATTTGATTTTCAATGCGCGCAACATTAATGCCATGTACATCATTGATAAGGAAACCGGCAATGTGGTTTGGGAAGGTGGTCACGATTATAAAGGTGGCATGTCACATTCCCATGAGCCGGAAATGATCGAGAAAGGGTATCCTGGCGCAGGAAATATCATCCTTTTTGATAATGGTCTTTTTACGACACAACGTATCCACACAGGACAAACATATATTGTTGAACTTAATCCGGTTAGCCGTGAAGTGGTTTGGGTGTATGAGACATTGGGTTACGCCAACTTAAAGTTTTTTAGTAAATCCATGGGAACACAAAAACGGCTTCCAAACGGAAATACCTATATTTCAGAAGACAATACAGGAAGATTGTTTCAAGTGAAACCTGACAAGACAATTGTTTGGGAGTATATTAACCGTGGGGGTACAACGAGACCTTCTGTGGTGCCGTATGATTTTACACCGCAGCTAAGAGAGATGGGCAAACCTGAAGAGTTGGCGGTAACGCCGCCTAACAATCTGGAATGGAATTTAACACCAGACAAATACAGGTAATTAAGTTATTAAATACAATTAGATAAGGGGTTTAAATGGAAAAGAGTAATTTAGAAACTGCTATACCCAAACGGGTGTATCAGTTGCTCACGATGTTGTGGATTTTGGTGCTCGCATCTTGTTCAGCGAGTGATGATCAGACAGGCAATCAGGAACAAGTAAATGCAACTGTAAACGAAGCGCAGAGCGAATCAATTGCCGATGACAGACCGAATATGATTGTTGTCCTGGTAGACGACATGCGATTTGATGAGGTTGGGGCTGCCGGCCATCCCTATATTCAAACGCCAAATATCGACCGGATCGCCGCCGAAGGGGCGCATTTTCAAAATAGTTTTACTGTAAACCCACTGTGTTCACCAAGCCGCGCAACCTTGCTCACCGGTCAGCACGCCCACTATCACGGCATTACAGATAATCTGGCCCGGAACGAGCAAAGCCATCAGCTTGAAACCTTTCCACGTCGCCTTCATGAAAGCGGCTATGATACCGCCTTCATTGGTAAGTGGCACATGGGTAACGACGATACGGCAAGACCCGGTTTTTCAACTTGGGCTGGCATGCGCGGGCAGGGCGAAGCCATTGATCCAACGTTTAACATGAACGGTGAAAGAACACAGATTGAAGGGTATGTTACGGACATTCTGCACGATCTTTCGGTGGATTTTATCAACACAGAACGGGACAGCCCATTTATGCTTTATCTTTCCCATAAGGCGCTCCATCCAAACGTGTTTCAGGCGGATGATGGCAGTGCTGCGGAACTACCGGAAGGGCAGACAAGGAGTGGCTTTATTGCTGCTGATCGCCATGTGGGAATGTATGCAGATGCTGAGCCACCAAGAAGGCCAAATTACGGCATCGCGCCCACCGATAAGCCAGCGCTGATGAGGAAGATTAATGACCTGCCGCTGCTAAGTGCGGAAACCGTGACGCCAGACAAAACCATTCACGAACGCCATGAAATGCTCATGGCCATTGATGAAGGGCTCGGTCGTTTGCTAAGGGAACTGGAAGCCAGCGGTAAGCTTGATAATACCATTGTGGTGGTCACATCGGATCATGGTTATTGGTACGGCGAACATGGCCTTGGCGCGGAGCGGCGCATGTCATATGAGGAAGGGATAAGAATTCCGCTGATGATCCGCTATCCGAAGGTTATTGAAGCAGGATCAAAACCGGATGAAATGGTGCTCACTCTTGATCTGGCGCCAACCATGATCGAACTTGCAGGACTTGAACAAACGCAGGTCCGTCATGGTCGTTCTTACGCTCCAATTCTTGCAGGAGAAGAGGTGGCCGATTGGCGCGATAGCTTCATGATTGAATATTATACCGACACGGTATTCGAACGTATGGATCATATGGGCTACAAAGCAGTGCGCACAGACCAGTATAAGTACATCCGTTATGAGGACCTTGAAGGCATGGATGAACTTTATAACCTGGCGGCAGACCCTTATGAACTTAAGAACATTATTGATGAGGAGGGATCTGACGCAATCGTCGCCGACATGGATGCGGAGCTTAACCGTTTGATTGAAATATCATCAAGGTAGAGTAGGAGAGAATAAATGCTTGATTTAGGAAGCCTGAATTACTTTGCTATTTTGTTGGCGGGACTTGCGAAATTCGTCATTGGTGGGCTTTGGTTTTCACCGCTGCTAATGGGCAATCAATGGCTTAAGGAAACAGGTCTAAAGCAAGACGAGCTGGGAAGTCCGCGCGACGCGATGCTCACTGGCTTTGCCATTTGCCTATTGGTTTCATTTTCTTTTGCGATCTTGCTGCAGATGCTCGCGCTTGATCTGCGCTCGGCAATTGCTGTAGGCGTGATCATAGCGATTGGTATAACATCAGCGCAAATGGGCCTTTCATTTCCGTTTGAGGGCAGAAGCCTTAAATTATTTTTGATTTATGCCACACAATGTGTTGCCGAGTTTATAGCGGTCGTACTAATATTAAGTCTGATGTGATTCACCAGAAATAATATTTATGCCAGACCAAAATCAGTTCATTCACCTTAGATTACATTCTGCTTATTCTTTGGCCGAAGGGGCTGTGCAGATCAAGGATCTGGCGAAGCACTGTATCGGTAATAATATGCCCGCCGTGGCGATCACAGACACCAATAATATGTTTGGTGCGCTGGACGCCTCGCTTAATTTACCGCCAAAGGGAATTCAGCCAATAATTGGCTGTACACTTGCGATCCGCCACCAAGTAGCCGAGGATAGTAAGCACCAGAAAACACTGGAGCCCGGCTGGCTGGTGCTTCTTGCGCAAACCCATGCGGGCTATGAAAATCTGATGGTTCTGGTCAGCAAAGCCCATCTTGAGAGTGAGCCTACCGAAACTCCGCAAATCGCACTTTCCGATCTGGAAGGACACACCAGTGATCTGATCTGTCTTACGGGCGGTGTTAATGGCCCCGTGGGTAAATTTCTACAGGAAGAAGAATTCGCAAAAGCTGAAGAATGCGTGAAATATTTAAACAGTATTTTTGCGGGTCGACTTTACATGGAAGTCGCGCGCCATGGCTTAACGGTTGAAAAGGAATTGGAACCCATTTTCATCGATTATGCCTACCGTTTTGATATTCCGTTGGTCGCCACCAATCAGGTGTTTTTTCCAAACCGTAAAATGTATGAAGCCCATGATGCGCTTCTTTGTATCGCTAGCGGCAGTTATGTAGAACAAACAGACCGCAGGCAAGAAACTCCTGAGAATTACTTCAAATCCACAGATGAGATGGTCAAGCTATTTGAAGATCTGCCCGAAGCCATTCAAAACACGGTTGTGATCGCACAGCGCTGCGCGTTTAAAGTGCCAACAATTGATCCTATACTACCTAACTTTACCATTGGGGAGAATATGGATGAGGCCGAAAGCCTTCGTAAAGTGGCGAGCGAGGGCCTTGAAAAACGGCTCATGAAGCACGTGTATGGTGATGAACAGGATACGGCCGAGCGCGAAGAAATGGCCAAGCCCTATTTGGACCGTTTGGAATATGAACTGGATATCATCATCAATATGGAATTTCCCGGTTATTTCCTGATCGTTGCGGACTTTATTCAGTGGTCGAAAGATCATGACATTCCGGTGGGGCCGGGCCGTGGTTCGGGCGCTGGTTCGGTTGTGGCGTGGGCTCTGAAAATCACTGATCTTGATCCCCTTAAATTTGGACTACTTTTTGAGCGGTTCCTGAACCCTGAACGGGTGTCCATGCCCGATTTTGATATTGACTTTTGTCAGGACAAACGCGGCGAAGTGATTGATTATGTTCAGGAAAAATATGGCGAAGATCAGGTCGCACAAATCATCACTTTCGGTAAGCTGCAGGCAAGAGCGGTGGTCCGTGATGTGGGGCGCGTGCTTCAAATGCCCTATATGCAGGTGGATCGGCTTTCTAAGCTTATTCCAAGCAACCCGGCTAACCCCATGAGTCTGGCGGAAGCCATCGAAAGTGAAAAGAAGCTTCGCGAAGAAATTCAAAGCGATCCAAATATTGAACGGCTGATTGAAATTGCGCTTCAGCTTGAAGGTCTGTTTCGCCATGCCTCGACCCATGCGGCGGGTGTGGTAATCGGCGACCGGCCGTTGGATCAGCTGGTGCCGCTTTACCGTGATCCCCGCTCCCCCATGCCGGTTACCCAGTTCAACATGAAATATGTTGAACAGGCAGGGCTGGTGAAATTTGACTTTTTGGGCCTAAAAACCCTGACCGTGCTGAAAAAAGCCGTTGAATATGTCGCGGCGCGTGACATCGACATTGATATTGAAAATGTACCGCTTGATGATCAGCCATCTTTCGATTTGATGTGTAGTGGTAATACGGTCGGCATCTTCCAGCTTGAAAGTACTGGAATGCAGAGCGTTCTGATGAACCTGAAGCCGGATATGTTTGAAGATATTATCGCGGTGGTGGCACTTTATCGTCCGGGTCCAATGGATAATATTCCCCGCTATATTGCCTGTAAACATGGTGAGGAGGAACCGGATTATCTTCACCCGCTTTTGGAAGAGATCCTCACCGAAACTTACGGCGTGATTATTTACCAGGAGCAGGTGATGCAGATCGCGCAGATCCTTGCCGATTACACCCTGGGTGATGCGGACCTTCTACGCCGCGCCATGGGTAAGAAGATCGCATCTGAAATGGATAAGCAGCGCGAACGTTTCCAGGATGGCGCCGATCAAAAAGGAGTTGATCCCAAACAGGCGGCTTCAATATTTGATCAGGTGGCAAAATTTGCGGGCTACGGCTTTAACAAAAGCCATGCCGCTGCCTATGCGCTTGTCTCCTATCACACAGCTTTTCTAAAAGCGAACTATACGGTCGAGTTTATGGCCGCGATCATGACCCTTGATCTGACCAACACCGATAAGCTTCATGTGTTTAAACAGGAACTGAATAATCTTAACATCCCGATCCTGCCGCCGGATATAAATAAATCACAAGTGGAGTTTACCGCAGAAGTGATCGAAGGCGAAAAGGATGAGGATGGCATCGGCGGTGCGTTAAGTGATGGTCAGCTGCGCGGTGTGCGCTACGCTCTTGCGGGTCTTAAAAATGTTGGCGTAGCGGCTATGGAAAGCCTCGTGGAAGAGAGAGAAGCCAATGGCCCGTTTAAAGATATGTCCGACTTCTGCAATCGGGTGGACACGCGCCAGATTAATAAACGCGCCCTTGAAAATCTGATCAAGGCGGGCGCCTTTGATGAAATTAATGCGAACCGCGCACAATTGCTCGCCGGTGTTGAAATGATGCTCCGTGAAATGTCGCTGGCCACACAGGAACGAAATTCAAACCAGGTCAGCCTTTTTGGCGACCAGGTGGAACAAAATACTATCGTTCTTCCGGAAGTGACGGAATGGGATCTGATTGAAAAGCTCAGCGGCGAAAAGGAGGCGGTCGGATTTTACCTCTCTGCTCATCCGTTGGATGCCTTTACCAGCGTGCTTGCCCGTCAAAAGGTTGTGCCAAGCACGGAAATTGAGGCGCGCGCCATGGGTAAGGGGGGGACTATAAAACTCGCCGGCACCATTCAGGGTATGCGCCGAATGAAATCAAAGAAAGGCAACCCTTATGCCTTCTTAAGCCTGTCGGATAGTCATGGTGGCTATGAAGTGACGCTCTTTTCTGAGCTTCTTGCCGCTGCGGATGATGTTTTGGTTGCGGGTAATTCGATCATCATCAACGCGGAAGTTAAGCACAGCGACGATGGCGCACTTCGGATCACGGCGCAGGGGTTGGAGACCATCGATCAGGTGGCCATGCGCACTG
>JANQJN010000028.1 GCA_028281625.1 Emcibacteraceae bacterium
ACTTTATTTGAACATAACATTGCAGTCTTGAAGATATTTACAATAATTTGAACGATACTATATATATTTAGAATATAAATTTGTACCTGAAGCTAAACAAGACATGCCACTCGAAATAAAACATATATATTTTACAGAAAACGAACTTCGCAAAGCACTTGTGAATTTTTCAATACTTAAGCGCCAATTTCTGGAAATTGAAGACGTAAAGGATACGATCATCAATAAAGCTGATAGTGTTACAGTTTCCTTGCTTGTAGATAAAGCACTTGAGTTTGAAAATGATCGCGTCGATTATACACATGCTGAGGTAGCAGCATCTTTGTTTGCATTTTGCATGGTTTCAAAAATTCCACTTCCAAAACGTGGAATAAAAGAACTTCATGCAAACGAGGAAAAAGTGTATCTTACCATTACGCTTGAGGAAGAAGTGAACTTTGAAAAATATGTTATCAGTAACGTTCTTAAGAACTCTTCCGAGGCTAAAAAGTAAAATCTGCAATTCATGGGAGGCTGGATCATGCAGGATAAAACAAAAACTATTCTGCTAAGGGTGTTGATCGCAGTCTCTATTTTAGGGCTATTACCATTATTCGCTGGGGTGGGTACCAAACTAGGCTTTTGGGAGCCGATCACAGGCTTTCGAATGACCATGAACTATATGAATTATTCAGCTGTGGCAAGTTTAGTTCTAGTCTTTCTTGTATTGTTCATTGTTACAAAAAATCTAACAAAATCAATTGGTTCGTTTTTGGTTGTAATAGCATTTGCAGCTGGAGGTTACATTTTTGGTGTTAATCAAGAACCTACGGACTGGACTGGTGTGCGTGGTATTCATGATGTGACAACGGATATGGAAAACCCGCCAGAATTTTTGGCGCTACTCAATGCACCTGGCCGTCGCAACAGTTTTGACTATCCGCCGGAAACAGCTGAAAGACAACGTGCAAAATACCCATGGGTAAAGCCAATACTGACCGAACTTAACGAAAATGAAGCCTATGCAAGAGCGCTTGAAGTGGCCAAAAGTCTTGATTGGGAAATTGCCGGGGAGGATCCATCCCGAGGTCACATTGAAGCGACCGATTATACCAAATGGTTTCATTTTCATGATGACGTTGTGATCAGGGTAACGGCGATTGACAATGGAAGCAGAGTAGACCTTAGAAGTCTTTCAAGGGTAGGGGGTACGGACCACGGTTTGGGTGCAATAAGGATCATGAAATTTACCAAAATGTTTGTTGGTGATTAACAAGCGTCATGCAAGATCTAAAACAAATACTATGACAGCTGCCAAACCAGTTTTGATACTTCAGTTAAGGCCGGAAGACGAAACATCCGACAGTGAATTTTCTTGCTTCCTTAAAGTTGGCGGGCTTGAAGCCGAAAATACCCGCAGGATACGCATTGAGAAAAAAGGTATTCCCGATGATATCGAGCTCAGTGATTATTCTGCGATCATTGTTGGTGGCAGTCCCTTCGACATCAGCACGCCATCGGATCAGAAAACCAACATTCAAAAGAAAATAGAAGCAGATTTTAACACGTTACTGAAACAGGTGGTTGCGCGCGATTTTCCTTTCTTGGGGGCTTGTTCAGGAAATGGTTTATTAGGAAATTTCCTTGGTGCCAACATCTCCGGCAGATACTCTGAACCAGTTTCCTGTGTGTCTTTGAATATCACAGAAGAAGGTAAGAATGATAAATTGCTCGCAGATTTTCCCGATCAAATCGATGTGTTGCTAGGCCATAAGGAAGCCGTGGACGAGCTACCTGATGGTGCGACACTTTTAATGCAGGGTACTGGGTGCCCGGTTCAAATGTTTCGCGTGAAAGAAAATGTCTATGCTACCCAGTTCCATCCAGAAAGTGATGCGGACGAGTTCAGGCTACGTATCGATATTTACAGTGGCCACGGTTATTTCAAGCCGGAGGAAGCGGAACTGCTTAAAGAACAGGTAGGCAGTAAACCAACCCCTTACGCCCAAGAAATACTAAAACGATTTGTAGATACTTATTTTAAATCTATATAAAAACTGACCCGGAACGTACGACACAAAATCGTTGTTCCGGGTCAATAGGGCATGTCTGAATTGGCAATGGCAGACATACGATGGAAGTTCAGAAGTTAAAGTTATAGCGACCTGATGCCAGATCAGACGCTGTTTGTCTGTTTCGCCTTCTGGTAAGTCTTTTTTGGCGTAACTCACGGGACACATTTTTCTTACTTAGTAAACTAAGCATGGATGCTCTTGTTCGTAGCAGTAGTTCTTTAAGTTTAGTAATTCTATCCTTATTTGGAGTTCTTTTTGTAAGCTCAGTAAGGAGCTTAAATTGCAGTGACTTATACTCTGTTCTTAGAGTGGCAAGCTGCTTCAACATGTTAATTCTCCTTTGTTTCTGTCACTGTTAAATCATTTATAGCATCTCAGTATTGATAAGTATAATCGTTACTATTATAAATATTAATAGAAACAATCTATCAAAAAAATCAGGTGATTTATGATCCGGCCATCCATAAGACAGCTTCAGTATTTAGTTTCCTTATCTGAGAAACTGAATTTCAGACAATGTGCACAGGATTTGAATGTGACACAGCCAACACTTAGTGGTCAGATTATGGAATTAGAGGGCAGGCTAGGTGTGGAACTTTTTGAACGCACAAACCGCACCGTAAAGATCACGCCAATTGGTGAAAAAATGGTGGAGCGGGCTCGCGTTATTCTGAATGATATTGATCATTTGTGTGAAACAGCGAAACTTGCCAGTGAATCTCTTGGTGGGATTATTCATCTTGGAGTGCCACCGTCATTTGGGCCCTATTTGCTTCCCTTTATTATTCCAAGATTACATAAGGATTACCCGGATTTAAAACTGCATATAACTGAAGCGCCACCAAGGGAACTTGAGATCGGGCTTGACCAGGGCAAATTTGATTTATTGTTATCATCAACACCGGCATTACTCGCCGAATTGAGCTGTATGACTTTATTAGAAGAACCGCTTATGGTCGGGCTTTCGCCTGAAAATGAGCTATATTCAAAATCCACTTTGGTGGGCAAAGACCTAGCTGGACAAAAGGTCATGACACTGGGCATAGGGCATCAGCTTTATGAGCAGGCGCAAGTCATATCTACCCAATATGGTTGTCAGATCATGAGCGAATATGAAGGGACAAGCCTTGATGCGCTAAAGCACATGGTGGTCATGAATATGGGAATTAGTTTTTTCCCGGCTCTTTATGCCATTTCAGATATTGAAAAAGATGATGATATTGTCGCTCTGCCTTTTAAAGGAGGGACGATCAAAAGGTCACTTGGGCTCATCTGGCGCCGCAGCAGTCCAAGGATAAAAGATTATCACGTTATCGCCGACATCATCAAATCGGCGGTTAAGGAACGATTTGATGATGTGGTGACGATAAAGTAGATTGAATTCTTGTTGTATATTCCGGATTATCTTATGAAATTAAGCTAAATCCCCACATGGCCATAAAACCCGTTGTCAGAAATGATGATAATCCGAGCACTGATACAATCACTACCGCAGGATGGATTTCCTTTTTGTTACCCCAGCGGAACCAGATTTCAAGAAGAACCAAAGCTGGAACGAAGAAGGCAAAATCCTGAATGTAGTCAAACCAGCCACGGAAATCGGAAGTAACGCCAACACGCTCACCACCATGGATCATGAACCAGGCCCCATATTGAATACGGTAAAGCCAGGAGGCAATTGACATGGTAAAAAGCCTCAGCGCCCATTGTTGATGACGAACCATGTCACCTGAGCGCACATGCATAACTGTTTTAAAGGCGCTGAGCATCACTATGAAACCGTAGAGCGCAAATCCGACATTCATTACTGGACCGCCAATAGTTCCATGGCTAAATGTGTAGTAGGTTCCAAAGAGGCCTGCCGCAAAGGCAAGAGCGACAAAAGTGTAGCCCATGTATTTGTGGATCGTCATCGCCATTCGGTTCCAGCCAAGCAGCACTTGAATAGGCATGAGAAGTGTAATGATCCCACCGGCGATCATATGCAGGGAAATGGATGTATTTTCAACAATGCTGCTGTTATCAAAAATCCAATGGGTGCGGGCGTCTTCGCTGGCGATAGTAATAATGCCCTGGTTGACCGCATGCCATGCAAAGGGGATGGAAAGTAAAACGATGACGCAAATCATTGTCCAGACATTGAATTTAGCTGCTTTTGAATGCTCTACTGCGCTAACGTCTTGTTCGATTGCAATGCTCATTAATTAAACCCTGTAAAACTGATTAGTAAAAACGCACACAGAGTATAAAAAAATGACTAAATAGTCAATAATTATAAAAAAACATTAAAAAACAACGCATTAATTGTTATTACGGTGTAATACCTTTCCAATAAACTTCGAAACTATCATCAATAAAACTGGAAAGTTCCGCACCCGTAAGAGCATTTTCAGTCGCGTATTTAAATGCTGCAAGTAGCTGCACTGCTGCAAGATTGGTAATATAAGTGTCAGGGAAGTCGATAAGTTCCCCTGCTTTTGACGCTTCAGCGATCATTTCGCAGCAGGGGTCAAACAACGCGGCACTTGCGTAGATTTTTTCTGTCGTGACAATATTTGACATTGATAACAGGTTCCATGCACGATGTTTTTCTGGGTTTTCAATGGCCCAAAGCAAGTAGGCCTTCCAGATTGCAAAAAGGCTTGCCTTAGTGCCAGGGTGTTCACCAAAATCTTTCATGAAGATTTCAGTATACTCTTCTACGATAGCGCAAAAGACATCGTCGATTAGATCTTGCTTCGTGGGAAAATAGTTAAACAATGTTCCGTTTGAAACTCCGCATTCTTTTGCAATTTTTGCTGTTGGTGTGCGAATGCCATGTTCAAGAAAAATATTGGCGCAGCGATTGATGATATGTTGCCGTTTGTCGGCGATCCTTTTTTTCATGGGCGAAGTATAGAAAGTGATCTGCCGTTATACAATAATTTTAATTTAGTGCCTTTTTTTATTGAAAAAAATCATCTATAAAAAAATCTACAAGACCAGTATCAGAGACCCAGACAGTGAACCAGTATCTTCGTGCAAAAGACCGTAATAATCGTCATGTTGCCACATGGCTTTTTGTTGTGTGTGCCTTTGTATTCGCAATGATCGTCGTGGGTGGAATAACACGCTTAACTGAATCCGGTCTTAGCATGGTAAACTGGGAACCAATCAGCGGGGTAATACCGCCGCTTAATGAAGCTGAGTGGAACGCAGAATTCGAAGCTTACAAGCAATATCCTGAATATCAGCAAGTTAATCGTGGTATGACCCTTGAAGAGTTTAAGGATATTTATTTCTGGGAATATCTGCACCGTGTGCTCGGGCGTCTGATCGGTGTTGTGTATGCACTGCCATTTTTTGTCTTTCTCGCTCGTAAGAAAATAAAACGGGCGCTTAAGCCCCACCTCTGGACGCTCCTCGCGCTCGGTGGACTTCAGGGTCTTCTAGGCTGGTATATGGTAAAAAGCGGGCTGGTCGATAAGCCAGATGTCAGCCACTATCGTTTAACGGCTCATCTGGGGCTCGCTGTCCTAATTTACATATACGCATTTTGGCTTGGTTTGGGGTTAGTACTTGAAAAAAGCAAGAAAGCACTAAAACGACCAACCCGGCTTGTTTATTGGTATGTCGTTCTTTTATTTGTTCAAATTCTACTGGGGGGGTTGGTTGCCGGGTTAAATGCGGGACTTGTCAGTGATACATGGCCTCTTATGTTTGGCCAGATTATCCCTGATGGTGCGTTTGATGGTGGCATGGGGATGATGAGTATTTTTGATGATCCGCTCACAATACATTTTGAACATCGCACATTTGCTTATGTTGTTGCGCTCGTCGCTATATTTATATGGTGGAAACTGCGAAGTGATGTGAGTAAAACAGTGCGGTTGGGTGCACATTTAGTGTTAATCACAATACTATTACAGATTGCACTTGGTGTCTTTACAGTTATTAACATGGTTGCCATACCGATTGCGGCGGCTCATCAGGGCGGTGCTATATTTGCACTATCGGCAAGCCTGTATCTATTAAATCGCGTTAAAACATAAGCTAATAATCTGGCCATTTTTGACAATTAAAACAAACCTCTTTAGGGCTGCGGCCTTTCGCTACATTTAACAAAATATTCACTATTTTTTTGTACATAAGTCTTGGGGTAAAAGCTCAGGTGGTAGGATGAATTGAAAGTGTTTTTTAAGCGCACTTATGTAGTATTAGTTTTCTATATTTCATTTTTGTTTTTTGGATTGTCTACGGCGAACGCCCAAATGAATTCGTCAGCGATAGATATTCTTACGCCTGAAGAACGTAAGTGGGTCAATGAAAACCCAATCTTAAGGTCAACTTTTAAGGATGGCGTAGCGCCAATTGAGTTCTTAAAAGAAGGTGAGCCAGCAGGTTTCTCCGTAGAATATTTAAAGCTTGTAGCTTCAAAAATTGGCCTCAAAATCGAATTTGTTCATGGGTCGAATTGGACTAAGCAACTTGATTTGTTAGTTGGTGGTGAAATCGATGTTTCACATAATTTGATGCTAACGGATGAACGGGCACCGCTTTTAGATTTTACGGCACCCTACCTCGATATGCCAATGTACTATTTTGCCAAAGCGGGAGCACCCAAGATTGATAAAGTTGACGACTTGGATGGAAAGCTACTTGGTGGCGTAAAAGGTTGGGCGAGCACTGAGCAATACAAAGAACTCTATCCTCAGGTCAATTTAGTAGAAGTCAATTCGATGCTGGAGGGGCTGGTAGAATTATCTATCGGCAATATTGATGTCTTGGCAGGCGTATTTCCCAGTACAAACTATTTGATTGCACAAAACATGATTATGGGGATAGAGGTCGCGGGCAAAACACCAATTTCCGAAATGAGCAATTTGAATTCAATTCGTTTTGCCAGTCGTAAAGATCTGCCAATTCTGAATAGCATATTAAAAAAGGGTATGGCTGCTGTTTCGGACGCAGAATTTCAAGCGATCTCGGAACGGTGGCAGGAACAATATAATCTTGACCGGAGTTTCGGCCTTACACCGGAAGAGTTAGAATGGCTCGCCGATAACCCGGTAATTCGTGTCGCGGCAAATAAGGATATGGCGCCAATCGATTTTATCGATGAAGATGGCAATTTCAGTGGTATTTCAGGAAGTATCGTAAACGAAGTTTCCAAACGATTAAATATTAAGTTTGAATGGACCGGGAACCAGAGCTGGGCAGAGGCGTTAGAGCAAGTACAAAATGGTGAAGCCGATATGTTGTCTTCAGCGGTAAGAACTCCTTCCAGGGAAGAATATCTGATTTTTTCGGATAGCTTTTTAAGAGTGACCAACATGATTTTTGTACGCGAAGGCGGGCGAGATTTCAAAACTTTAACTGAACTCAACGGTTTTACTGTTGCTCAGGAAGCTGGTTCGGGAATTCTTGAAGACATTCGACGAGACTACCCAGAAATAAATGTTATCGAAACGAGAAACATTCTGGAAGCGATTAAGCTGGTAGCATCGGGACAGGCAGATGCCCATATAGGTGACATTCCAACAACAGCTTACAATGCGGCCAGCGAAGCTATTACACAGATAATCGCTGTGGGAGAAACGCCTTATTTAGCGGAAGCTACAATTGCTGTTAGAAAAAACCTACCGCTTCTTGCTAGTGCAATTAACAAAGCAGTAAATTCCATCAGCGAGACCGAACGAGCAAGAATCACAAGTCCTTGGTACAGTATGCGTGTAGAAAGTGATGAGCGTTATGAACAGGTTTCACAATTTTTTGGTCCCGCACTTGCAATATTTGCTGGCCTAATCGTATGGGCATTTATTTTGTACAGGGAAGTTAGGCGGCGTAAAGTTGTTGAGGAAGAGTTGATCAATGCCAAGAAACAGACCGAGAAAGCACTGACCTACGCAGAAGAAGCAAATGCAGCAAAGTCTAACTTTCTAGCCAATATGTCCCATGAAATCCGGACGCCACTAAACGCCATTATTGGGTTTTCCGAGGTCATGTCGTCTGGGGTGTTTGGCGAAATCCGACAAGAAAAATACAAGAGCTACTTAAAGGACATTACTAAAAGTGGCCAGCATCTCGAAACCGTAATTGATGATATTCTTGATCTTTCAAAAATTGAAGCGGGAAAATGGCAACTAAAGGAAAGCAAATTTAATCTTGAAAACTGTCTCAGCGAATGTATCCGCCTTGTGCAACCAGATGCCAGTAAAAAGCAGATCGTATTTTATGTGGAAAAAAAACTAAACAGAAACGACGAAGTGTCCCTTATGGGGGATGAGCATGCCTTCAAGCGGGTGTTTATGAATTTGCTCTCCAATGCAGTTAAATTTACTCCCGAAGCGGGTCAAATCTATTGCCAAATAGTATTTCTTGACGGAAAACGCATTTCGGTTGAAATCAGGGATAATGGTATTGGAATTCCAGAGGATAAACTTAAACAGGTGCTCAGTCCATTTGGTCAAGTTCATGAAGTTCGCGATTTGAATCAGACAGGTACAGGATTGGGCCTTGCGATCGTGAAGCAGCTTATTGAACTTCATGGTGGGGATTTTTATCTTCAAAGTGAGGAGGGAGAAGGCACGAACGCCATTATCTCTATTCCCTCAGATCGTCTAGTCGCTTGAATTTGAAGCCATAAATAGTTGCATAGTAAATTATCTGAATATATTTCCGATTAATCATTGTATTTCTGTGACTTATTTAGTGGTATTGTAATACCATATTTATAAGTTATTGAAAAACAGTATGAAATTCTTGTTGACTTTATTTTATTTGATGGCATATTGCGCGCAAATTTAATTATGAATTTAAACAGGGATTAATTCCAATGAAAACTTACTCTGCAAAACCTGCAGATATTGAAAAAAAATGGTACGTCGTTGACGCTGAAGGCCTGATCCTCGGTCGTATGGCTGCCATTATCGCAACATACCTGAAGGGTAAACATAAACCAATGTATACACCTTCAATGGATTGTGGCGACAATATCATTGTTATCAACGCTGACAAAGTGAAGCTCAGTGGCGCTAAAAAAGATAAGAAAATTTATTACTGGCATACTGGTCACCCTGGCGGCATTAAAGACAAAACCGCTCGTGATATCCTGGAAGGCGATCATCCTGAGCGTGTTGTAACGAAAGCAGTTCAACGTATGCTTAACAACAATCCAATGGGTCGTCAGCAGCTTAGAAACCTACGCGTTTTTGCCGGACCTGAACACACACATGAAGCACAGCAACCTGAAGTACTTGATGTTGCTGCCATGAATGAAAAGAATGCAAGGAATTCTGCAAATGGCTGAAGATAAGAAAACATTGGAAGACCTTAAGGAGGTTACAGCTGATGCTGTTGTTGCGGCAGCGGTAGCAGAGGATAGTGCTGATGAGGTAGTAACTGCTGATGCACCAATTGAATATGTACAGAAACTTGATGACCAAGGGCGTGCATATGCGACAGGTAAACGTAAAGATGCGATTGCCCGAGTATGGCTAAAACCTGGTAGTGGTAAGATTGTTGTCAATGGCCGCGAAGAAGAAGTCTACTTTGCGCGTCCAACACTTCGCATGGTGATCGGTCAGGCATTTGAAGTTGCTGATCGTGTCGGTCAATATGATGTGGTTGCAACCGTTAAAGGTGGTGGTCTATCTGGTCAGGCTGGCGCTGTCCGCCATGGTATCAGTAAAGCACTGACTTATTATGAGCCTGAGCTTCGTGCAGCGATAAAAGCAGCTGGCTTCCTAACACGTGATGCCCGTGTGGTTGAGCGTAAGAAATACGGTAAAGCAAAAGCGCGTAGAAGCTTCCAGTTCTCCAAACGTTAATATTTGCATTTCAAGTTCTTTTACAAAGGCCTGTGCGAAAGCACGGGCCTTTATTGCTTGAAATGAAGTTCATTATCGCAACCGTATGGAAGGATGTTTAACGTCTTAAAAAATGATCAAGAATTTATATATTTTTAACGGATTTGTATGTACAGTTTACAGGGGATCAGAAATTGATCACATGCATTATGTAAGTGACTGATTGAACTGACGGGTAGTGGTGAATGAATAAGTGCGTGTTAAGCATTAAATCGTTGTTTATTAGCAGCATTTTTATTGTCAATTTGCTGATCTGCGTTTCTGCTCTTGCACAAAGTTCGTCCAGTTCTGTGCACCTAACAGAAGAAGAACGCCAGTGGATCGTTGAACATCCTGTAATTACTGTAACAAATCAGGAAGACTGGCCGCCATTTGATTTTGTGAGAAATGGGCGCGCCGAAGGTTTCTCAGTGGACTATCTACGTCTGATTGCTGAAAAAACCGGACTGACTTTTGAATTTGTAAATGGTTTAAGTTGGGCAGAGCTTTTAGCATTGGTTGAAAACGGTCAGATTGATCTTACTCATAGCGTGGTTGCGAGCGCCGAGCGTGAAGAATATTTAAGCTTTACCAGGCCTTATGTGGATTTACCGGTTGTCTGGTTGGGCCGACCTGATGATGGCCAGGTCCGCACGCTAGATGATTTAACCGGAAAAAGAATTGGTGTTATAAAAGGATTTTATCATTCCGACATAATTCAAGAACAATATCCACATCTTTCATTTGTAGAAAGATCTTCTACAGAGGAAGCGTTGATTTCTATCTCGGCTGGTGAGATTGATCTTTATCCTTCAACACTACCCATTGCAAACTACTTAATCGCGCAAAATTTTATTTCGGGTGTAGAAGTGGTTGGAAGGAGGGTATTACCCGAGTTTCAAGAGGAAATACAATTTCAATTGGCTACGCGCAAGGATTGGCCGGAATTTATTGATATTCTTGAGAAAGGGATGGCTGCGATATCAGATGAGGAATTCGCTAGGCTTTCATCGCGGTGGTTGGCCCGATATGAACCGGAATATGGTATTGAGTTGACGTTGGAGGAACGTGAGTGGATAGAAGAAAATCCGATAGTAAGGGTTGCGTCTGACCCAACTTTTTTACCTCTTGAGGCATTAGGTCCCAATAATGAGCTTAGTGGCATTACCGGTGGCTATCTGCAAAATATTTCGGAAAAACTAGGTATAAAATTTATCTGGGCGGGGAGCAGAGATTTTCCTGAAGCGCTAGAAAAAATAGATAATAAAGAAGCAGATTTGTTATCAGCGATTGTTCCAACAAATCAAAGACGTAACTTTTTGATTTTTACTGGTGGAATTATGAATTTTTCAAATATGATCTTCACCCGTGAAAATGATGAAATATTTACTAATTTAACCAGCTTGTCAGGGCGAAAGGTCGTTCAGTTAAGGGGGTTTACGCTTACAGGAATGATCAAGAATGACTACCCTGATATTGAAGTTGTAGAAGTTGAGTCAATAGCCGATGCACTTAGAACGGTTCTAACTGGTAATGCGGATGCCTATGTGGGTGATGTGACCACCACAACTTATGTTATGTCGGTTGAAAGCCTTACGGGCATCAGGGTGACCGGGGATACAGAATATAGAACAAATCCGGCCATGGGAGTGCGTTCAGATTTGCCTATACTTGGCAGCATAATGCAAAAGGCAATTCAATCTGTAACCGTAAATGAGCGAGCTCAGATCACGAGTGATTGGCTATCGCTCACCATTGAAAATGCCCCTAATTACGTTTTGATCTGGCGTATTTTAGGAATAGGGGCAGTGGTCTTCAGTATTGGGGTAATCTGGGTTGTGAGCTTAAAAAGAGAAGTTAGACGTCGTGAAGTGCTTGAGCAGCAACTCGTCAATTCTCAGAAACAAACAGAGTTGGCACTAGCCAACGCTGAGAAGGCGCAGAACATAGCGGAAGCCGCCAATCATGCGAAATCCGCCTTTCTGGCAAACATGAGCCACGAGGTGAGAACCCCACTGAACGCTATTATCGGTTTTTCAGAGGTTATGGCATCTGGACTTTACGGCGAAATTCAGCAAGAAAAATACCGTGAATATATAAAAGATATTAAAGGAAGTAGTGAACATTTGGCGGTAGTTATCAACGATATACTTGACCTCTCCAAAATTGAAGCGGGCAAATGGCACCTTCAGGAAAGCGAATTTTACTTGGACTCCTGCATTGAAGATGCGCTTCGCATGCTAGCCAGCGAAGTAAAAGAAAAGAAACTCAAGCTTTCGTTTTCAAATCACGCCCAAAACCTTAAAATTAAGGGAGATGAAAACTGTATAAAAAGAATAGTTATTAATCTTCTTTCAAATGCTGTGAAATATACAAATAAAGGGGGTAATATTGTTTGTGAGCTCTCACTCGACGAAAATAATGCGGTGGTCGTCAGCGTTACTGATAGCGGAATAGGAATCCCGAGTGATCGGCTTGACAAAGTTCTTAATCCATTTGAACAAATAAACGAAGATTCGCAAATTAATGAGGTTGGGACGGGATTAGGCCTGCCTATTGTTACTCAACTTGTTGAGCTTCACGGTGGCCGCTTTCTGCTGGAAAGTAAGATCAATGAAGGAACGATTGCATCTTTTGTACTACCTGCTGGTCGGGTGATTGAGTATTGTACAAATGGCAAAGAAACAGCGCTTTAGTTCAAACTATTTGAGTTCTTTCATATCTGTTACAATTGACGTTCCAACAGCTTTAATTCAGCACTTTCAAAACAGTTCGCAAGCAATTGGTTCCATTGTAATAAAATGTTTACTCATAATCTGTAAAATGTTGATCATTCGTGGTTAAGTATAGTGTTGTTATATTAGTAAATGTGCATATGAATATGATTATTTTTGAAACAACGTTAAAGACAGAGCAATTAAATCCGTTAGAAGCAATATCGTAAAACTAATTCTTGCCCTTTCCATTACACTTATGGTGGGGAACGCATTTGCTCAACAGATTTCGTTTACTCCCGAAGAACAACAATGGTTGAATAATAATCCCGTCATAACGTCGGTTAATGACAAATTGTGGGCGCCGATCGATTTTTACAGAAATGGGAACGCCACAGGTTTGTCGGTAGACTATTTAAATCTTGTTGCTTCCAAGGTAGGGCTGGAAGTCGAATATATTAGCCATGACAATTGGCTGTATCTTGAAGATCAAATTCGGCAAGGTAATGCCGATATGACCCAGAGTATTCGATACACCGATGCGCGTGCAGAATTTCTGAATTTCACTGAACCATATCTGAATATTCCTACTGTTTACTTTGGCAATGTTGGCGATGACAGAATAAAAGACAGTTCAGATCTTCAGGGAAAGACTGTCGGATTGATTAGAAACTGGGCGAATGCAGCAAGGTTTAAAGAAAATAATCCAAATCTGGAAATTCTCGAATATACAACGGAACAGGATGCTTTAGTTGCCTTGTCTGGTGGTTTGATTGATGTATTTGCCGGTTCGCTCGCCGTCACTAACAATGCAATTTTTTCAAACTTTATTACAAATATAGAGGTTATCGGTGCACAGGATGTTCGGGAGATAGGAGGCGAAGATACAATTCGCTTTGGTATCAGGAAGGATTTACCTGAACTTTTCTCAATCCTTGAAAAGGGAATGGCTGCTGTAAGTGAAGATGAATTTAATGGGCTGGTAGATAGGTGGCAGGCCTCATATCTCGATACAACCGAGGATTTCCTAACGGAGGAGGAAAGGCGCTGGATAAGAGAAAACCCTGTGATCAGATCAACAAATGATCGTTCATGGGCACCAATTGACTTCAAAAGAAATGGCGAAGCGACTGGCTTTTCCATTGATTATCTTAATTTGGTGGCATCGAAAGTTGGATTATCTGTGGAGTATTACGATAGCGAGTTTTGGTCAACGCAACTTAATATGCTGGCACGTGGCCAACTTGATGTGGCGCACAGTATATCTTATTCGGACGAGCGG
>JANQJN010000070.1 GCA_028281625.1 Emcibacteraceae bacterium
CCCGCCTAACGGATCCACCACATTTGTCATGCCAGTTTCTTCCTGCAGGATAATTTGCGTGTTCCTCGCGATCCGCGCCGAAGCATCGGTAGGCAGTGCCATGGCTTCATCAAAAGAATTTGTATGAAGCGACTGGGTGCCGCCAAGCATGGATGCCATGGCTTCGATAGTTGTGCGCACCACATTGTTATAAGGATCCTTTTCAGTCAGTGACGCACCTGAAGTCTGACAGTGGGTCCTGAGCATCATGCTTTTTGGGTTTTTGGCACCGAAATTTTCCATGATTTGTGCCCAGATGGTTCTGGCCGCGCGAAGTTTCGCCACTTCCATGAAGAAATTCATTCCGATGGCAAAAAAGAAGCTCAAGCGCGGGGCAAAATCATCGATATCGAGCCCCTTATCCATAGCAGCACGGACATATTCCATGCCGTTGGCCAGCGTGTAGGCGAGTTCCTGAAGCTGGGTCGACCCCGCTTCTTGCATATGATAACCGGAAATGGAAATGCTATTATATTTTGGCATCTCTTTTGAGGTATATTCTATGATGTCGCTTACAATCCGCATGCTTGGCTCAGGTGGGTAAATATAGGTGTTCCGAACCATAAATTCCTTCAAAATGTCATTTTGGATGGTACCGCTAAGCTGGTCATGGCTTACCCCTTGCTCTTCTGCCGCCACAATATAAAAGGCAAGACACGGGATTACTGCACCATTCATGGTCATGGAGACAGACATTTTATCAAGCGGAATACCATCAAACAGGATTTTCATATCTTCAACGCTGTCTATTGCAACACCGGCTTTACCCACATCGCCTTCTACCCGATCATGATCGCTGTCATAGCCACGGTGAGTCGCAAGATCAAAAGCAACAGAAAGCCCCATTTGACCGGCCTCCAAGTTGCGGTGGTAAAATGCATTGCTTTCTTCAGCGGTTGAAAATCCGGCATATTGGCGGATGGTCCAGGGGCGTCCAGCATACATGCTGCCACGCACACCACGGGTATAAGGGAAAAAGCCCGGCAGGTTGTCTTTATGGGGGATTTTCCCCATATCCTCGGCCGTATAAAGGGGCTTTACCGCAATACCTTCTGGCGTGTCCCAATTTAAATCTTCAATCTTGCGCCCACGAAGTTCACCGGATACCAGCTTACGCCAGTCTTCCATTGTTTCGGGCTTCTTCATGCTCATAATTTGATCCGCACCCACAAAATGTTACCGACGAGTAGCATTTTATAGAAGAAAGAGATCAAGCACAAGATTTAATCTTGGTTGCGGTCATAGCCAAGATTCGGTGCGAGCCATCTTTCGACGGTGCGAAGCTCCATTTCTCGGCGCCTTGCATAATCTTCGACCTGATCTTTGGAAATTTTACCAATGCCGAAATACTGGCTTTGCGGATGCGCGAAATAATACCCGCTTACCGAGGATGCGGGTAACATCGCCATACTGTCCGTAAGATCAATGCCAGCATTCTGACGAGCGTTGAGAAGCGAGAACAGTGCCGGTTTTTCCGTATGATCCGGACAGGCTGGATAGCCGGGTGCCGGACGGATACCGCGGTATTTTTCCTTGATTAGCGCTTCGTTATCGAAATCTTCGTCCGGATCATACGCCCAATATTCCATGCGTACACGCTGGTGCATCCGTTCGGCGAAACTTTCCGCGAGCCTGTCGGCCAGCGCTTTAAGCAGGATATCGTTATAGTCGTCATGAGACCCTTTAAAGAGCTCAAGCTTCTCTTCAATCCCAATCCCTGCGGTAACCGCAAATCCACCCATATAGTCCCGGATGCCGGTTTCTTTAGGGGCAATGAAGTCCGCAAGACACATATTGGCCTTACCGCTGCGCTTTTTCATCTGCTGACGCACAAAATGTACGGTATCTAGGACTTGCGAGCGGCTTTCATCGGTATATAGCTCAACATCGTCGCCGACTGAACTCGCGTTCCAGAAGCCAATGACCGCTTTCGCACGCAGCCATTTTTCATCAACGATCTTTTGGAGCATTGCTTCCGCGTCTTTGAAAAGCTCTAATGCGCTTTCACCGACAACTTCATCACTGAGGATCCTTGGATATGTTCCGGCAAGCTCCCATGTCCTGAAGAACGGTGTCCAGTCGATGGTATTCACCAGATCACCAAGATCATAATCTTCAAAGACTTTAAGACCAGTGAAGCTCGGCTTCTCCGGTGCATAGCCCGTCCAGTCAACTTTGAACTTATTAGCACGGGCTTTATTGATCGATACCTGATTATCTTTTTTATCGCGACCTTCATACTTCACGCGCATATCAAGATATTCTTTTGCCACATCCTGCTGAAAGCTTTCGCGTGTGGTTTCCCCGAGCAAGTTTCCCGCCACACCAACAGCGCGCGATGCGTCTAGCACATAAACCAGCGGCCCCTTATAATTCGGCGCGATTTTTACGGCCGTATGGACCTTGGATGTGGTTGCGCCACCGATCAACAGTGGAATATTCATCTCAAGGCGCTGCATTTCCGCAGCAACCGTGCACATTTCTTCAAGCGACGGTGTGATCAGACCAGAAAGACCAATGATATCGACATTTTCTTCCTTGGCTTTTTGCAAAATATCTTCGCACGGCACCATCACGCCCATGTCGATCACTTCGTAATTGTTACACTGAAGGACTACGCCAACGATATTTTTACCGATATCATGAACGTCGCCTTTCACTGTCGCCATCAGGATCTTGCCATTGGAAGAAGAACCCTCGCCTTCAACCTTTTCTGCTTCAATGAAGGGAAGTAAGTAGGCGACCGCCTGTTTCATGACGCGCGCAGACTTTACCACTTGCGGCAGGAACATCTGACCGGAGCCAAAAAGGTCACCCACCACATTCATTCCGTCCATCAATGGACCTTCGATCACCTGAAGCGGGCGATCCACTTTCCGCCGAGCTTCTTCAGTATCCTCATCGATATAGGTGGTAATCCCTTTAACCAGAGCATGGGAAAGTCTTTCTTCAACAGTGCCGTTGCGCCATTCGAGATCTTCTTTCTTAACCTCACCTTTTACGCCCTTATATTTATCGGCGATTTCAAGCAGCCGATCAGTAGCATCATCACGGCGATTAAGGATCACGTCTTCCACCCGTTCGCGAAGTTCATCAGGAATTTCCGAATAAACGGTCATCATGCCCGCGTTCACAATTCCCATATCCATGCCCGCCTGGATGGCATGATAAAGAAAAACGCTATGCATGGCTTCACGAACCGGGTTGTTACCGCGAAACGAGAAAGACACGTTACTTACCCCGCCCGATACATGACAGTGAGGTAGATTATCGGTGATTTTTCGTGCTGCTTCGATGAAATCGACACCATAATTATTGTGTTCTTCAATGCCGGTGGCTACGGCAAAGATATTTGGGTCAAAAATAATATCTTCAGCTGGAAAACCTACCTTTTCGACCAAAATGCGATAAGAGCGTTCACAAATTTCATACTTCCGGTCAAGCGTATCCGCCTGCCCTTCCTCATCAAAGGCCATTACAACTGTGGCTGCACCATAACGCTTAATAAGTTTCGCCTGTTCGATGAACTGCTCTTCGCCTTCTTTAAGCGAAATACTGTTAACGACCGCCTTGCCCTGCACACATTTAAGGCCAGCTTCGATCACTGACCATTTGGAGCTGTCGACCATGATCGGAACCCGCGAAATATCCGGCTCTGAAGCGATCAGGTTCAGGAATTTAACCATTGCCGCTTCTGAATCCAGCATGGCTTCATCCATGTTGACATCAATGATTTGAGCGCCGGCTTCTACCTGCTGGCGAGCAACATCAAGCGCCTCGTCAAATTCGTCGTTTAGAATAAGCCGCTTGAACTTCGCTGATCCGGTGACGTTGGTTCTTTCACCAACGTTGATAAATACGCCTTGTCTCTTGGTCATCTCATATCACCTTAAAGGGTTCAAGGCCGCTGAGGCGCATTTGTGGGTCAAACGATGGAATTTCGCGGGGAGCAATCCCCTCTACCGCATCTGCCATCGCTTTAATGTGGGCGGGCGTTGTGCCACAACAACCGCCAATGATATTGACAAGACCACTCTGCGCCCATTCTTTAAGATGGTCGGTCGTTTCCTCAGGCGTTTCATCATATTCACCCATTTCATTTGGCAGACCTGCATTTGGGTGGGCCGACACTGGTACATCAGCAACTTTCGACAAAGAAACAATATGCTGGCGAAGTTCAGCTGCACCAAGTGCACAGTTAAATCCAACGCTGATTGGGTTTGCGTGACGAACGCTGTACCAAAAGGCTTCCGGCGTCTGACCCGATAATGTGCGGCCCGACGCGTCTGTGATTGTCCCGGAAATCATGATGGGTAGCTCGACACTTTTCTCTTCGAAAACCCCTTCGATAGCAAAAATCGCTGCTTTGGCATTCAGCGTATCAAATATAGTTTCAATCAATATGAGATCAGATCCACCATCAATCAGACCCCTTGTCGCTTCGGTATATGTTTCCACAAGCTCGTTAAAACTAATGTTTCTGAACGCCGGATCTTTTACATCCGGGGAAAGTGATGCCGTACGACTGGTGGGGCCCAATACGCCAGCAACAAAACGAGGTTTGTCTGGTGTTAGGGCTGTATACTCATCAGCCGCTTTGCGAGCAACTTTGGCGCAAGCAAAATTAAGATCGTAAACCACATCTTCCATTTGATAATCGGCCTGTGACACACTTGTGGCATTAAAGCTGTTGGTTTCAATGATGTCAGATCCCGCGGCCAGATACTCTTTATGAATGTCACAAATAGCATCTGGTTGGGTGATCGCCAGAATATCATTGTTACCCTTTATCTCGTTATTCAGATGTTTGAACTGCTCACCACGGAAATCCTCTTCGGAAAATTTACGCGCTTGGATCATGGTCCCCATGGCACCATCCAAAATCAAAATTCTCTCCTTCAATGCCTGTTTAAGAAGTTCAGTTTTATTGGTCATCACCGCTCTCCTTATTTGGCCGAATTCCAAGGATATGGCATATGGTGTAAGTGAGTTCCGCACGGTTTAATGTATAAAAATGATAGTTCTTGACGCCACCATTATAGAGCCGCAGACATTGTTCCGCTGTAACCATGGACGCCACATGGCGACGCAGGTCTGGATTTTCATCAAGTCCTTCAAATAAATTTTCAAGCCATTTTGGAACAGACGTTCCGCAACGCTCGGAAAAGTTCTTTGCCATTTTGAAATTGGTCACCGGCATAATGCCTGGCACGATGGGAACATCGATCCCAGCCGCAAGTACCTTGTCCATGAAGCGAAAATAAACGTCCACATCAAAGAAATACTGAGTGATCGCACGGTTTGCACCAGCGTCAATTTTCCTTTTTAAATTGTCGATGTCAGCTTCAACGGTAGGGCTATCCGGATGCATTTCCGGATAGGCAGCAACAGAAATATCAAAGTCACCTATATTTTTAAGCCCACCCACCAACTCTTCAGCATTGCGGTAGCCGTTATTGTGGGCACGGTAAGGCTGGCCAATAGTTGGCATATCGCCTCGTAGAGCCACAATATGACGAACGCCCATATCCCAATAAGCCTGGGCCACCTCATCCACTTCTTCCTTTGTGGCCGCAACACAGGTCAGATGGGCCGCCGGCGTAAGGTCCGTACGTTCCAGTATGCGCGCAACAGTGTTGTGAGTTCTTTCACGGGTACCACCACCCGCGCCATAGGTAACGGATACCATTTCAGGATTGAGCCCCTCGAGTTTACGAATGGATTGCCACAGTGTTTCTTCCATCTTCTCCGTTTTTGGCGGAAAAAATTCAAACGATACCTTTATGTCTTTTGCATGCTCAGCAAATAGACTCGGCTTTAATAAGTCCTGCGTATTTTTTTTATTCATTTTATGTCTTCTAATTTTATTCTTTTGATGCGGTCCAGATTGCGATGTCGAGTTCTGAGCCTCGCATTATCTCATTTGAAAGTATGCTGAGCCCAGAAACCATGCACCAATCGTTTACCTCATCGATAGAAAATCCTAATCTTCTATGGGCATAGTCTTCCCGGAGCTTTTCCATATCATGTGGCATAAAATCAACGATAAGCACTCGGCCACCTTTTCTTAAAATCCTGGCCGTTTCTTTTATGGCTGCGAGAGCATCATCCGCAAAATGCAGGACCTGATGGAAAATTACCAAATCCATACATTCATCTTTTAAGGCAAGATCATACATATCTCCCTGCCGCACTTGCATATGAGCAATATCCTGTTTTTCCAGGTGTGACCTTGCTATAGCAAGCATTTCTCGGCTTAAGTCAATCCCGACACCATGCTTTGCACGATTTTTAAAAAGCTCAAGCATACGGCCCGTACCTGTACCCACATCTAACAGATCATTAACTTCCAGATCTCTGGTTACGTCTAAAAGGTAAGCTTCAACTTGTTGCTCCGGAACATAAAGCGACCTGATTTTATCCCAATTGGCTGCATTTTCCTGAAAATATTGCGCGGCCTTCTTTTCGCGCTCCTTTTTTACTTCGAGCAACCGTTCCTGATCGTGCTGAAGCATCTGGTCCGAATATGGAATATATTCCATTAGGGATTTTACGAGTTTTGCCTTTTCCCCACTTTCATTGAGTCGGTAAAAAATCCAGGTTCCTTCGCGGTGGCGCTCAAGCAGACCTGCTTCACAAAGAAGACGCAAATGACGGGATATACGCGGCTGACTTTGACGAAGCACAGTCACCAATTCTGTCACCGTAAGTTCGCCACTTCTAAACAGCGCCAATATCCTTATACGTGTCTCTTCGCCGGCAGCTTTTAGCGCCAATAATATATTCTCTACAGTCAGATTCATCCATCAAATCCAAGAATCAATTCTTATAAACAAATATATAAAGATATATTTATATAATGTAAATAACATTAATGTGATCAAATAGTGCTCTAATGTGAATTGACTATTTGGGGTTATTCACCATTTATAAAGATATAGAACGGAATATGTATGGACTGTTCCTGAGAATAGCGGAATTTAACACTTTTCAGGAATATTTTAAGAGGATTGATAAGATGAGAAACCTTGGAAAAACTATTAAACTTGGCATCGTTGCTGCGGGTGTTGCAATGATCGCTGGATCATTCACTGCCAACGCGCAGTCAGCTATTGAACCATGGACTGGTGCTATTCCTGGCGGAAACTACGACTTCCCTGGAAACAGCTCGCTAAATTCAATTAGAAAACTTCTCAATGAAGGAAGAGTTGACGCTGCGGTAACATTTGCAAAGCGTAACGTTGCATCACAAGAGCGTGACAGTCGTTCAGGACGGACATCTGAAGGTGTTTATGATGCTTACAACGCGCTTTGCGTGGCTCTAACTGCCAAACAAAGCTACGATGAAGCAATTGAAGCTTGTGATAAGGCGATTGACGAAAATTCAAATCGCTGGATGGCTTATAACAGCCGTGGTACTGCGAACCTGAAAAAAGGTAATTTTTCTGAAGCGCTCAATGATTATAATGTGGCGATGCAGAATTCACCAAATACCAGCGCTATAAGAGAAATCCTTGAGCACAATAGACAAATTGCGCAGCGCGGATCAAACTAGTAATTTTACATTGAATTTTGAGCAATATTAATTTTCATTATTACTTGATGTTTTGCGATATTGCTCATATCAATGACCAACCTTTATTGAATAAATGCAAGTGAGCGTTATGCGTTTAAAAAATATTACATTGATTTTGAGCTTGGTCATTTATGGCCTTGGAGGCTTTGCGGTCAGTTATGGGCAGGAGTATGAGCCTTGGACCGGGGCAGTTGCGGGCTCAAACATTCATCTGGGAAACAATGACAACCTTAAAAGCGTCGGCAGGCTCATTAACCAGGGAAGAACCGAAGGTGCAGTTCGCGCTGCAAAACGTTACCTAGACAGCTTAACTGCCAATCAAAGATCAGGACGCACAACTTCATATCTATACGATGCATATAATGCACTATGTATTGCGCTTACCGCTGATAAACAGTTTGAGGAAGCAATGAACTCCTGCAATCAAGCGATTGAACAATCGCCAAACCGCTGGCAAGCGCTCAATAGCCGTGGGTCCCTTAACTATAAAACCGGCAATTATGCGGACGCTCTAAACGATTACAGGGAAGCATTGGAAAAAGCACCGAATCTTACCCGCGTCAGAAAAATTATTGAGCATAATGTGGAAATCTCGCAAGCGCGAGTGTCGGGTAACTAAAGATTCTTCAAATACGTCGGAATTTTCGTGAATGGGAGTCATCTGGCTCTCATTTTCTTTATTTTAACAATTTACCGCTAGGATATTGGCGACGAAAAATTTAGTATATGGTTCATGTACCATTCACACTAAACTGGTAAAAGAAAAGCAATTATAAAAATAACGTACTCAGAAACAATGAATCCGGATAAAAAGATAAACCTAAAGGACGCATTCACTAAACTTATTTGTGTTTCTTTCGCGGTCTTGCTGGTTTCTGGTTGTGCCAAGCGACCACCAGAAACCGATGTAGAAGCACGACTTGCATATGACGAAGCCAATGATCCAATGGAGCCGTGGAACAGGCAGGTATTTGCGTTTAATACTCTTTTCGACGATGTCATTCTTGAACCAACTGCTCGGTTTTATCGCCAGTGGGGACCACCGGATATAAGAGACGGTATCTCAAATTTTGTCACAAACTGGCGCGAGCCAGTGACTTTTGTAAATGATGTCCTGCAGGCGGAACCTCAGCGGGCAAAAAATTCTATTTCAAGATTTGCCATCAATTCAACCTTTGGACTTCTCGGTTTGTTTGACACGGCTGACAGATGGGGAATTGAGGGCCACAACGAAGATTTTGGCGAAACATTTGCTGTTTGGGGCATTCCTGAAGGCCCCTTTATCATGCTACCGTTTCTCGGACCGTCTAATGGGCGTGACCTCACCGGTTTTGTTGTAGACTTCTTTTATGATCCGGTAAGTATGTGGCTCGCTCACAAAAACTGGACCTATGTAAGATACGGCCGCCTTGCCCTTCGAGGTTTGATTTACAGAGAAGAGAATCTTGAAACCCTTGATGATCTCAGCAAGTCGTCAACAGACTTTTATGCCACTATGCGCAGCAGCTACCGTCAACTTCGACTTTACGACATTAATAATGGCGACCTGGATACCAGTGAAGAAGACGATTTGTTTGATGAAGAATTCGACGACGATTTTGAATTTTAATCCAACAAATAATTTGATCACATAAAAGTTACTGGCTACCTAATAGCTGTGGCATTATAATATTACATCATTTTTCATAGAAAAAACCTAGGGGGTACTATGCTTAATAAATTTCTCAGCAAAATATTGATCCTTTCAATATCGATCTTACTGATCCCAAGTTTAACGTATGCGCAAGGAGTTTCTTCTTCAAAAGGGAGGGTAAATGCGCTGACGTACGAATATAATGAGAGCAGCCATAAGGCAATCGCGAAAATTCGCGAACTCATAAATGAAAGAAACTATGAATCTGCTGCCAATCGCTCAATCACTTTTATTAAGGGACTTGAAGGCAATAGCCGTAATGGCATTGAAAAATCAGTCTTTTTCCAGGAAGCGTATAACAGCCTTTGCGTAAGTGCCACAGGGCTTGGCAAGGTTGAATACGCCATGGATGCCTGCGAGACATCCCTGCAATTAACCCCTAAACACTGGGAAAGCCTGAAGGCCCGGGGAACCCTTTACTTTATCAGCAGGGATTATGATAAAGCACTCGCTGACTTTAGATCATCACTGGAAAATTCACCAAATGACGAAATCAGCACTGTTCTGAGACAAAATATTTCCGTTGTGGAAGGTAAGCTAAACTAAAGTGAAGATTTGAAATGAATGATATTATTAAAAAACTTATGCTTATTCTTTCACTCTCAGTCGCAATCGTTTGTACGTCGGTCTTATCTGTGCACGCACAATCATCTACTTCCACTGGAAGATCAAATGTTGTAACGCATGGTAATCAGGCAAACGAGTATAAAGCTGTTGTTAATATGAGGGAATTAATTAACGAAGGCGAGTTTGATAAAGCCATCATTCAGGCAAATAAACTCATTAAGTCAGAAGACAGACGCGGTAGAATGGGCGGTTCAAAATCTGAGTTTTACCTTGAGGCATATAATGGGCTTTGCGTTAGCCTCACCAGCCTTCCTAAACCCGAAGAAGCAATGGAAGCGTGCAATGAATCATTGGCACTTTCGCCAAACAACTGGGAAAGCCTAAAAAGCCGGGCAACCCTTCATTATATGTATCAGGATTTTCCAAAATCACTGACCGACTTTGAAATGTCCCTTGAAAATGCACCGGACAATGAAGCAGTTACCAATGTTCTCAAACAAAACATTGGTGTCGTGCGATCAAAAATTAACTAGCTGCGATTTATCAACGTGTTAGTTTCTTATACTGCATTTTTGTAGGCCGGTCTGCTGCATCACCTAGTCTTCTGCGGCGATCGGCCTCATAGTCTTCATAGTTGCCTTCAAACCATTCCACGTGCGAGTTACCCTCAAACGCAAGAATATGTGTGGCAATTCTGTTTAAAAACCATCTGTCATGCGAAATGATAACAGCACAGCCTGCGAAATCCTCGAGTGACGCTTCAAGCGCGCTGAGCGTTTCCACATCAAGATCGTTGGTCGGTTCGTCAAGTAGTAGGACGTTTGCCGGTGTTCTGAGCATTTTTGCCAAATGAACACGGTTTCGCTCACCACCGGAAAGCTGGTTTAGCTTTTTCTGCTGGTCCTGACCTTTAAAATTAAAGTTACCAACATAGGCACGTGTGGGAACCTTGCGGCCATTAAAATCAAATACGTCAAGTCCGTCCGAGATTTCTTCCCAAACGGATTTATTGTCATCCAGGCCATCACGGCTTTGGTCCACATATCCCAGAAGCACTGTTTCACCCACCTTAATGGTCCCTGAATCTGGTTGCTCTACTCCTGTAATCATTTTAAAGAGCGTTGACTTACCAGCGCCATTTGCACCAATAACACCAACAATGCCACCAGGTGGTAAACGGAAATCAAGATCTTCGATAAGCAATCGATCGCCAAAGCCTTTATTGAGCTTTTCAGCCTCAATCACATTGCCACCAAGACGCGGGCCAACTGGCATCTGAATCTGTGCGTCCGCGTTGCGTCCTTCCTGTGCGGCAGCGAGTAAATCATCATAGGCTTTAATACGCGCTTTGCTTTTAGCCTGCCGGGCTTTCGGGGACTGCTGAATCCACTTCAGTTCCCTTTTCATGGTACGCTTACGGCCAGCTTCCATGCGTTCTTCCTGAAGAAGGCGTTTTTCTTTTTGTTCAAGCCAGTCGGAATAATGCCCTTCATAAGGAATAGCGCGTCCACGATCAAGTTCAAGAACCCAGTTCACAACATTATCCAGGAAGTAGCGATCATGGGTTACGAGAATAACGGTGCCAGCATATTCCTGAAGGTGATTTTCCAGCCAAGCCACGGATTCTGCGTCCAGATGGTTAGTAGGCTCGTCAAGTAGAAGAATTTCCGGTTTTTCCAGAAGCAGGCGACACAGCGCAACCCGACGCTTTTCACCACCGGAAAGAACGGTAACATCCGCATCCTTTGGCGGACAGCGTAGTGCTTCCATTGCAAGTTCAACCCGACTGTCGAGATCCCAGGCATCAGCTGCATCAATTTTGTCTTGTAGCTCACCCTGCCTTGCGATCAGATCATTCATTTCATCGTCCGACATTGGTTCCGCGAATTTGGCGCTAATCTCATTAAACTCGTCCACGATGCGCTTAATTTCGCCCATACCCTCCATAACGTTATCAAACACGTTCTTATTGGGGTCTAGCTGAGGTTCCTGCTCAAGGTATCCTACGCGCACCCCTTCCGCAGCCCAGGCTTCACCCACATAGTCTTTGTCGATGCCTGCCATAATCTTCATTAGCGTTGATTTACCAGCACCATTAACACCAATGATGGCGATTTTTGCGTCAGGCAAAAAAGATAGGGTAATGTCGCTAAAGGTTGGTTTTGCGCCCGGGTATGTTTTGCCCAGCCCCTTCATTACATAGCTATATTGGTAAGATGCCATTTCTGCCTCGCGTCGATTCTTATAAAACTGGCACTATATAGCGCAAGGATGCAAAAATAAGCAATGATAAAAAAATCCCCGGCACTATGGACCGGGGATCTTTTCTATATTTGATTCTTTTTTATTCAGGATTTCTGAATTTTAGAATGAATCGGCTTGTTTTTCCGCGCACACTTTCATCAAAAACTGAAATACTTGGATCATCAGTATCATTTTTCAGAATGTCCAATTCTCCTTCAAGCTCAAATCCTGCTTTTGCCATTTCGCTTTTGACAATGGCAGCATCGATGCGGTGCACCGTATTTCCTGTTGACGATGGAGCGCCGACAACGGCTTGGTGATCAATTACAGCCATGACCCCACCCGGTTTTAATGCCGAACGATACATACCAAGAATTCTATCCACGTCCGCCGCAAATGGCGCAAAGTAAAAATCATGGAAATTTTGAATTAAAAACACATAATCAAGCGTATTTTCTTTCACTTCCAAACTATCGAAACTGGCATAGATCGGCACTACATTTTTCATATGATCAGAGTTTCTGATCATCGCTGCATATGCATTGTCAGGATCCATACCTGCGTTCGGGAACATGTGTGCGATCACACGGCCTTCATCTCCCACCACTCCAGCGAGAATTTCCGCATAAAAACCACCGTTTGATACCATATCCAGTACGGTATCACCTGGCATCACACCCATAAACTTGATAACTTCACCTGGTTTTCTCGCCTCATCACGGGATGTGTTTGATTCTGCGCGGGCTGGATTATCCATTGCAGCCTGGATAATTGCGTCTATATCCTGCGCTTGGGATGGCATAAGAGCTGCAAGAGAAATTGCAACACCTAGCAGTATTGCCTTAAACTTAATAACTTTCATAATTGGTCCTCCATTTTCGGGATTATTATTGTTTCGCCCTTCGATGTGATAATATCACACAAATAAAGTACCGACCAGTATTAAAATAACAAAGCGAGTTGGATTACGGACTGGAAAATTTCATGATGATGCGACTTGTTTTACCTCGCACGCTGTCATCAAAAACAGAAATGGACTTGTCATCCGTATCATTAATGAGCACGTCACTTTGCCCTTCAAACACAAATCCAGCTTCCTGCATATCAGATTTGACAAGTTCAGGATCAATTCGGTGAAGTGTATCACCAACTGACGCTGGCGCTCCCGCTTGCGCTTCATGGTCCACGATTGCCACAATACCACCTGGCTTCAACGCTTTATGGAATAGGGCAAGAAATTTTGCTTTATCAATGTTCAACGGTCTGTAGTAAACATCGTGATAAAACTGGATGATGTATATCTGATCCAGTGAGTTTTCCTTAAAATCCAAATCATTAATATCCCCATAAATCGGCACAACATTTTTTAGATGATCCGAGTTTCTTATGTAAGTGGTTGTGGCGTCATCCGGATCCATGCCGTTACCGGGAAACATATGAGCGATTATCCTGCCCTCTTCACCAACAACGGAGGCCAATATCTCCGTGTAATAAGAACCATCAGAATAAAGATCAAGCACTGTCATTCCCGGGCTTGTGCCCATCAATTTAACAACATCAAATGGTTTTCTAAGTTCATCACGATTTTTGTTTCGTTCCGCCCTTGCCGGATTATCGATAGCGCCCCTGATGATCTGATCATTATCCTGCGCAAAAGCCGGCACGACTGACGTCAGACAATATAGAGCAGCACATGTAATGGAAACTAGTATTGATTTCATAATAATTCTCCCACAAATAATTTTGGGAAAATTTAGTCACAGTTCATATAAAAACACAAGAGAAGCGCCTTCAAGGCTCATCAACAATTCGTGATACGTCTAAATCCAGCGACGTACCTTAGCTTTGTAGGTCCTATATTCATCCCCAAATTTGTCTTCCAAATAGGCCTCTTCTTTTTCAATGACCACCTTGTTCATAAATAAGATCAACGGCACACACATAATGAGGATCCAAAGCTTGTCAAAATAAAGCGCTGCCGCAGCCATCCACAGCATAACACCCAGATACATGGGATTTCTCGTATAGGCATATATACCCGACGTATAAATACTGGTTGTGGGTGCATGAACGCTTGGACTTTGTTTGTCACTGGCGAATTTCCTGCCGCTCATACCGGCAATCAAAAGCCCTAGAATGAAGATTATGATTGCCGCAGCTGTTGTACCGCCTCCAAATCCGAAGGAAAGCGGTACAATATAATCGATCCCCACTCCTATTAGCGCCGCAGTAATATAAAAAAGCGGCGGATGGGTGATTATACCCGCATGATCCTGATCTTCGCTCATTGCGTTCTCCCTATTTATTTTGATAAATAACGTTACCCCCAACAATGGTCATAAGTACATTACCATTAAGCAAGTCCGCAGGACTACTGGTTCCTACATTGAGCACGTCCATATCCACAATCGTGATGTCGGCCCACATGCCCTTTTTAATCATTCCAGTATTTTCTTCAAGAAATGCGGCATAAGCGGCACCAGTAGTATAACCACGAAGCGCTTCTTCTGACGTGAGTTTTTCTTCCGGATACCAACCACCGTCGGGCTCTCCATCCCGGCTTTGGCGGGTGATCGCTGAATGTAAACCATAAAAAATATCCCAGTCATAACCCATAAGGTCCGAACCAAAACTTAAGGGTACATTGTTACGACGAAATGTGCGCCACGCGTAGGCGCCCTTGGATCTTTCAGCACCGATGCGGTCCGCGGTCCAGGCCTTATCTTCAGCAACAAAAGGCGGTTGCACAGCTGCTACGATATCAAGTTCATCATAAAGGGCGAAATCATCAGGATGCACTACCTGCGCATGCTCAATTCGATGACGGTTCTTCTGCAGCTCTGGATTGATGGCAAAATTATCGCGGAAGAAATAAAGCACTTCTCGGTTACCGCCATCTCCAATGGCATGGACATTCACCTGAAACCCTGCTTGAACCATGGCACCGATTTCATTTACGTGAAAGCCATAATCTTCACCAGAAACGCCAATTTGCCCAGGCTGATCGGAATATTCTTCGATCAGTTTTGCGCCGCGCGCGCCGAGAGAACCGTCATAATAGCCTTTAACAGACCGGATAAAGAGCATGTTGTTATCATAAATTTTGGGGCCGGACGCTTTCCACTGATCCATTTGCGGTTTATCACGTCCACTGATCATGGCGTATACTCTGATGGGCAGCGCATCATCCTCCGCAAGAGCTTCAAATCCATCCATCATTGGTGTGTCAGTGCCTGCATTGTGCACGGTTGTAAAACCAGCTTTGGCCATTTCATTTAACCCATTGGATAGGCGTCGCTTCCATTGATCAATGCTAAGGGTTGGAATAGCATTTCGGTAAAGGGTCACGCCACGATTTCGCACCTCTCCCGTGGGGTCTCCATTTTCATCAAGGATCATTTCGCCGCCTACAGGGTTCACAGCACCGCGGACAATGCCCGCTGCATCCATTGCTGGCTTGTTACCATATGCGGAAAAGCCTGTCGCACCATCCACATATACTGGGTTATCTGGCACGGCTTCCGTAATAATCCGATAGGTTGGCTTTTTATCCGCCCATTTACCTTCATCATAACCGCGGGCAACAACCCATTCCCCTTTCGGGATGTTATTTTCTGCAATAAAGTCAACTACACGCTGCGCGACCTCTTCCTCTGTTTCAACCCCGAACAAATCCACATTATCAAATGTCGCTCCTAGCTCATTGATATGCGTGTGGCTGTCGACCAATCCCGGTAGGATATATGCGCCTTCAAGATCAACAACAAGTGTCGCTTCACTTTTGTAGGAAGCCATTTCGGCCGTTGTTCCACTGGCTATGATCATGCCATCTTTAATGGCGACCGCCTCTCCGTCTGGCGACCAGGTGCCATCATTATAGGGTGCATTGTCCGCTGGAACCCCCTCCACAGATGGTTCATCCCATGACAGAGAATAAAGGTGACCATTTTCAAGAATTAAATCGGCCTTCTCGGCTTCCACAGCTGCTTGATCTGCGCACCCAAGTATCGCCAAACTTGCTATTACTGCCCCAAATTTTTTTATCATTTTTGTCCCGTTTCTATTTTTCGAATACGTTTTTTAGAATTTTTTCCAACCATATCTTATCAGTTTCATCAAAGGTAGAAAATTTTGTACTGTCCACATCAAAGACCGCAATCAGTTCCCTATCTTTATTGTAAACAGGAACGACAATTTCAGAATTGGTTTGGCTATCACAGGCAATATGACCGGGAAAATCATGGACATTATCCACAATCTGCGTTTCGCCTGTATTTGCCGCCGCACCACACACACCCCGATCGAAAGATATTCGAAGGCAGCCAAGAGTTCCCTGATAGGGTCCGACCACCAATTCACGATCCTTATCAGGATCTACCACATAAAAGCCGACCCAGAAAAAATCGTCAAATGCCAGATTGAGCAGGCAGCTTACTGATGCCATGTTGGCGATCACATTGTTTTCGCCCTCTGTGACCCCATAAATTTCCGCTTCCACCTGTTTATAAATTGATTCTTTTTGCATCCCTAATACACCTAAATTGCGTCTATAAAACACCACTATAACACCTGTTATCAAAATTTAATCAAAAAACGTGATTTATAAGCTATTGAAATATAAAGGCTTTATAAAAAATTTCAAAAAATATGTCGTTTTTCTATTGACTGTTTTTGTTTTAGTGTTATATCTAACTACAACACTTGAACACCGAAACACACAAACACTGATTTAAAGGAACTAAAAATGTTGAACCTATACACAAACGAAACCAAAGATGGCTTCATGGGCCTGGTTGCTAAAAGAGGAGCTTCTAGCTCTACAGCACATGAAATTGATAATCGCAGAATCCTATCCGGTTTTGCAATCGTAAGTCTTCTTGTCTTATCCGTCATTGCAAATGGCAGCCAGCATCAGATAAGCGTTGAACAACAAAGAGTAGCCTCAATCGCTTCACACACAGCAGTTATTTAAGAAGCGTTGACAATTATCAGTCAACAAACATTGGCCCCTAACAAAATGATTGGAAAGTACTGTGGCAGAACAATGGACAGATGACAGACCTATTTACCTCCAGCTGAAGGATCAGATCCTTACGATGATTATGGATGGCGTACTTACGGAGGGTGAAGCACTCCCCTCCGTCAGAAAGGTCGCAGTAGAATATCAAATCAACCCGATTACAGCCTCAAAAGCCTACGCAGAACTGGTGGATGACGGCCTGGTAGAAAAACGAAGAGGACTTGGAATGTTTATCCTGGATGGAGCAAGAGGAAACTTGCTCAAAGCAGAACAGAAAGCCTTTCTCGAAGTTGAATGGCCAAAAATTGTTGAACAGATTAATCGACTGGGTCTGGACACTCGTGAACTGATTGGCACCATCGACGCAAACGCGCAAAACGATAATGAATAAATCAGAGGACATAACGATGACAAATTATATCAGCGCACAGAATCTCACAAAATCTTACGGCGACTTTAAAGCGCTGAAAGATGTCAGCATTTCCATTGAGAAAGGACAGATCGTTGGCTTGATTGGCGCAAATGGCGCCGGCAAAACCACAATGATCAACGCCATTCTTGGCCTCACATCATTTGAAGGTGAGCTTAGTGTGATGGGTTATGATCCCTACACTGAACGCAATAAACTTATGAAAGATGTATGCTTTATTTCCGACGTGGCCACGCTGCCAAAATGGATTAAAGTTTCACAGGTTCTTCAATTTGTCGAAGGCGTACATCCGAAATTCAACCGTGAAAAAGCGCTCGGATTTCTTTCTGGTACTTCTATCCCAATGGATAAAAAAGTAGCGCAGCTCTCAAAAGGTATGGTGGTACAGCTTCACCTCGCTCTGATCATGGCCATTGACGCCAAAATTCTGGTACTTGATGAGCCGACACTCGGTTTGGATATCCTTTATCGCAAGACATTTTATGATCAGCTGCTTGAAGATTATTTTGATGAAGAAAGAACCATTTTGATCACCACCCACCAGGTTGATGAGATCGAAAATATTCTGACCGACGTCATTTTCATACGCGAAGGCGAGATCATGTATAACGCCAGCATGGATGATACGCTCGCCACCTGGAAAGTTCTGGATCCAAGCCCCGAACATGTGGAAGCGGCCCGTTCGCTAAACCCATATCGGGAAATGAAATCACTGGGACGTGTGAGCTTTATTTATAACAACCAAGATCGGGACACACTCAAAGAATTTGGTGACGTGAAACGGCTTTCACTTTCCGATTTGTTTGTCACCTTGATGAGCGGAGAATAACCATGAGACACGACGACAATGCACCTAAGCACAAAAGAATTCACACAGTCATCAACATTGGGCTTATCTGTTTTCTACTTCTTGTCGCAACTGTTGGTTTGCAAAGCCTGACACCATCAAGCTTTGGCAGTGAATTAGGTAATCACGATATTGGCTTTACCAATGACCAGATCATGGTTTGCGCCATCGGTCAATGCATCTTTGTTTAGTACGCAATTTATAAAAACTGGAGAATAAAATGTTAGCTTCACTCACAAAAATAAACGGCTACAACCCGATCAAAGCCCTGTTCTTGAAAGAGGTTTGGGATCATAGGCGTGCTATAATCATTACACCGGCGGTGATTACAGGACTTTTTGTACTTTTCATGATCGCAGCAGTGGTCACTGGCACCGAAGTTGAAATCAACGATATAAACATCAATGCACAAATGGAAGAAGGATTTGCAGAAGCAGAGGAAGAAGGATATACCCCATCTGGCATTGTGACCAGAATTCTCGCTGGATCCACCGCACTTCTTTGGATTGGCGCGATGTTTGCTGTTACCTTCACAGCGCTTTCATCGCTTAATGACGAACGTAAAGACGGCAGCATCTTGTTCTGGAAATCGATGCCGGTGTCTGACACTCAGGAGGTGTTGGTAAAACTGGCCACGGTTTTATTTGTCATACCGCTTGCCATATTCCCTTTCGCGCTGATAACGGAGTTCTTCTTTGCCATCATAATTACCATCGTAGGATTGGTAAACGGGGTGGATGTATGGGAATTCTTTATTTCAAACATCAATGTACCGCTGCTCATTATCATAAACATCGTACCACCGATCATTATGCTTCTGTGGCTGTCACCAATCATCGCCTGGTTCATGCTGGTCTCCAGCTTCTCAACAAGACCACCGTTTCTGGTTGCCTTCGCTGTACCAGCTCTGATCATCGCAACAGAAGAAATATTCTTCAACGGATCACTCCTGGTAGCAGCAATAGTGAGTTTGTTTGAAAACTGGGCTGACAACATCGGTGAAGGAACATTCTTCGCTACGTCCAGCTTCGCTGAACCAGCATTCTGGGTTGGTCTGGTTGTCACCGCAGCCCTTACTTCGGGAGCTATTTACTTTAGACGCAGACATGCTCTCGCATAACCAGTTTACTTTAGGATAGGAAATTCATTCTATCCGATATCTTCCCTCTTGCCCCGGCTTTTAGCCGGGGTCTTTTTTTTGCTTAGAGAAAGATTATTAGATTAGAGAAAACTTGCACCAATAGATTTTATGCGTTCCACCATGGCAAAGAGTCCATTTGTCCGCATGGGTGAAAGATGCTGGGAAAGTCCAAGTTCTTCAAGAATTCTTGACGCGTCAATATCCACAATCTGCTGGGGAGTTTTTCCTGAAAAGATCATAAGTATGATGGCAACAAGCCCACGCACGATATGAGCATCGCTATCTCCTTTAAAATGCACAGCAGCGCCGTCCCGGTTATAGATCAGCCAGACTTTACTGGTACACCCCTGCACTCTGTTTTCTTCGGTCTGATCACTTTCGTCAAAATCAGGCAAATTACGACCTAGATCAATTATGAAACGATAACGGTCTTCCCATTCGTCCATAAATTCAAAGGTCTCTTTCACTTCTTCAATATTCATTTTTTTATCTTCTCAAATGCTCATTCGTTAGCATTTTCTTATTATATATATTATCTGATCACCGGACTCTTGAATATCCTCGACCTTGTGGCCAGCTTCTCTACAAAAATTAGGTACGTCAATAAGCGTCATAGGGTCAGTTGCCGTCAACGCCACTAGGATGCCCCTATCTTCTTTTGCAAGAAGTCGCCGGAGCCGAAGCACAGGGATCGGGCATTTATGTCCGCTTACGTCTAAAGTGCAATCTGCATCCGCCAATTTCAATAAATCCTTTAATTACCCGGTAAATTCAAGTTTACTAGCGTTGATTTAACAGCTAGATTCGCCGCACGCAAAGCAAATTAGAAAAATATGACAGAAAACTCCGGAATCTTTATTCAATCATTATATTTGATATTTTCCCTCGACGCCGATCTGATGGAAATTATCGGCCTGTCACTTTACGTCAGCTTAAGTGCACTTTTTCTTGCTGCACTCATTGGTTTTCCGCTGGGCTCCCTGCTTGCAATCAGAAAATTTACCGGCTCTAAACTGATCACTGTGATAGTGAACGCTTTCATGGGACTTCCGCCGGTAGTCGCGGGCCTCGTGGTTTATATGCTGCTGTCAAGAAGCGGGCCTCTCGGGCTTCTGGGACTATTATACACACCCGAAGCAATGATCATTGCGCAGTGTTTATTGATTTTTCCTATTATTACCGCTTTGTCACGACAAACCGTTGAAGATATGAATTATGAATATGATGAATTTTTCCGCTCGCTTCGTCTCTCTTTCTCTCAGCGCATAAAAACGCTACTTTGGGAGAGCAGGATTGGCCTGGCCACCGTATTACTTGCCGGATTTGGTCGTGCCATCGCTGAAGTGGGGGCAGTGATGATCGTTGGTGGCAATATTGAACATAGTACCCGAACCATGACCACGTCGATACAGATGGAAATCAGTAAAGGAAATCTGGAACTGGCCATGGCTCTCGGAATTATTCTGCTGATCTTGTCTCTGGGTGTGACCACTGTCATGCATATGGTTCGCAGCCGCTACAGTACCATGCAGGGAGGGTACCGCAATGAATGATCATGCATTGCTCACCTTGAAAAATCTCAGTTACAGCCATGAAAAAGGTAAAGCCCTTCAAGAGACAAACCTTGAAATTTCCAAAGAGAAAACAACCGTTATCCTTGGCCCAAATGGTGCCGGAAAAAGTATTTTGCTTAAAATCTGTCATGGGCTGCTTGAACCGACGTCCGGAACGCTCAAATTCACGGATACGAAGTCCAAAAGCGCAATGGTCTTTCCAAAACCAACATTGTTGCGCAGGACAGTGTTGCAAAATCTGACCTATGTCCTCGAGGTAATGGGAACAGAAAAAACCGATCAGGAAAAAATCGCACGTAATGCCCTCGAGGAATTTTCAATGAAAAACCTGGCCGATAGACCAGCAAGAGCCCTTTCCAGCGGTGAAAAGCAAAGACTTTCACTGATCCGAGCGTTACTGCAAAAACCTGATATTCTGTTTTTGGATGAACCAACCGCAAATCTTGACCCGAAAGCAACAGCCAAACTGGAAGAAATGATCGGCCGCAGCAGAAAAAATAATATGACGATTGTGATGGCGAGCCACGATTTGATGCAGGCACGTCGCATTGCTGAAGAAATCATATATATTGAAAGTGGTGCCGTGATTGAAAAGTCTATTGCTGAAGACTTTTTTAGCAATCCACAAAGTGAACAGGCGAAGAATTTCATCGAAGGGAGGCTTTAATTATGCGCCTCGCTATTATTGGTGTTGTTATTCTCGGGCTATTTTTGCTCCTATTTTCCAGGACCGACAAAGATCGACCGATTATTTTCATGGCAACAACCACAACACAGGACTCTGGATTGCTTAGCATTCTTATACCCGAGCTGGAAAAGGACACTGGGCTTGACATCCAAACAATCGCTTTCGGTACTGGCAAGGTATTGCGCTCCGCTATGGAAGGAAATGCGGACGTGATACTGGTTCATGATCCGGAAAATGAGATAACCTTTATGGAAAATGGTTTTGGCACTGAGCGCATAGCGGTAATGCGCAATAATTTTATAATTGTTGGCCCTGAAAGTGATCCAGCCAAAATTGTAACCAGTGACAATGCCGCAAATGCCTTTACAAAAATAGTGAGAAGCCAACAAAATTTCGTGTCGCGCGGTGATGAAAGTGGCACACATAATGCGGAACAAAAAATCTGGTCAAAATTAAATGTAGATCCGCTCACTCTGCCAGCCGAAAACTATATACAGACAGGGGCCGGAATGGGAAGAACGCTGAATGTAGCTATAGAAAAGGCTGCATACGTCCTGACTGACAGCGCCACTTGGGCAACATATGAAAATAAAGGTGATCATCAAATATTATTTGAAGGTGATGATTTACTGATCAATACTTACCATTTAATCACCGTAAACGCAGAATCACATCCCCATGTTTCGCCCGCATCTCAAAATTTGATATTAGATTGGTTCCAGTCCAATAAAGCATACACCACAATCAATCAATTCAAACATCAGGGGCAAACACTATATTTTCCTATACGATAATTGCCTAAACCATTCAATTTATTACAAATTAACGCAAAATTAAGCTTGGCACATTAGAGTTTTCCATTGTTATATTTTTAGTTTGAGAAGCTATGAGCCAACTGAGTAATAGAATTACGTCAATTGAGCAGAATAAAACTGCGGAATTATTTGATATTCAGAGCATCATTGACAGTATGCCAAATGGCGTGGCTGTGTTTGATCAACAACTTCGTTTGGTCAAATGGAATGCTGAATTGCTCATTGCTCTCGAGAATTCGGACGAAATTGCTTATAAAACACCGTTAAAAGAGCTCCTTAAAACAACTTTTAGCAACACAGACTTAGCTGAAGAAAATGCTCAAACCATCTCATTGATGACTGAGATGCTTAAAGAAACCACTTCTGAAACCTCCTTCAATTGGGTCTATAAATTTCACGCTACCCCGGAAAAACAACTTAATATTAAAGCGGAGTTTTTCCCAGACACTGGTGTTGTTATGTCTTTTGTGGATGCGGCCAATCGTGAGGACCATCAACTGATCGAATTCCAGGCCGCCAAGGAATATTTAGAATCACAAACCAGAGACGCCATACACATGGCGGAGGATCTTGCTGTCGCCCAAGAGGAGGCTGCAAACTCTGCTCAGCGCATTCAAACCATTCTTAACGCCATGGATGAAGGACTGGTAACTTTAAAAGCGGATGGTACGATTGTGTCATCAAATAATGCTATGTCCGTTATTTTTGGATATAAGCCTTCCGAGTTTATTGGTATGGAACTTCAGGAACTTCTAGTTTCCCAAACTCTGAAATCTTCGGAAGATATTCGTCACATACTTGATGAGCAGGTCGATGGCTTGATGGTCTATAAATCCGATGAAATGGGGCGTTGCAAAAACGGCTCATCGGTGCCACTCAAGATTGATATCCGCGAAGTTTTCCTCGAACAGGAAAAGCACTACACAGTACTATTTCGAAACGTATCTGAACAGTATGAAGCGGAAAAACTGATCAGGCATATGGCCTGGCATGACAGTCTTACCGGCCTTGCCAATCGGAACCTGATGTCCGAACGTCTTGACGAAGCCCTCAAGCTTGCAAGACGCCAGGAGAAAAAAGTCGCGGTTATGATTCTGGACTTGGATAAGTTTAAGCCAGTTAACGACCTTTATGGGCATGCCGCCGGTGACAAACTGCTTAAAGTTGTTGCAGAACGACTGCTAAAATGCGCCCGCGAGGTTGATACTGTCGCGCGACTTGGCGGCGACGAATTCGCAATTATTTTCACCAATATCGAAGATGATAACAACATCATCACAATTGCTGACCGCATCATCAATAGTATTCAGAAACCGATTGAAATTGATGGAAATGTTGTACAGATCGGAACCAGTATTGGCATTAGCTTCTTCCCAAATGATGCGGATACACCAGTTGAACTTATTCGTATGGCTGACGTTGCCCTTTATCAGGCAAAAGACGATGGTCGCAGGCTATATCGGCTTTATGACGAGCAGATGGATGCGGATACCAAGGCTCAAAAGCAGCTGGAAATCGACCTTAACAAGGCACTTGAGAATCATGAGCTTTTGCTTCATTACCAGCCGCAGTTTGATGCCGCAAATAATGAAATTGTCGGCACCGAAGCCCTGATCCGCTGGAACCATCCCGAAAAGGGAATGGTGCCGCCCTATCAATTTATCCCGGTTGCTGAACTGTGCGGGCTAATGATACCGATCGGGCAGTGGGTTCTTAACACTGCTTGTAAGGCCGCCAAGACCTGGCAAGATCAAGGCCTAAAGAAAATCCGGATCAGCGTTAACATATCTGCACGTCAATTCCACGCAGACAATTTTGTCCAGACCATCGAAGATGCCATTTCCTATTCCGGTCTAGATCCAAGTTGGCTTGAGCTTGAAATTACCGAAGGTATGGTGATTAAAAATACCGATAGCGTGGTTAAAAAGCTTGAAGAGCTAAAAGCATTGGGTGTTTATCTTTCGATTGATGACTTCGGAACCGGTTACTCGTCACTGGCATACCTAAAGAGATTCCCTGTAGACCGACTTAAAATCGACCAATCTTTCATTCGTAATATTCACGAGGATCATGATGATGCCGCTATTACAGATGCGGTAATCCGCCTTGGCCACAGTTTGGGCCTTAATGTCGTTGGCGAAGGCGTGGAAACTGAAAAGCATGTGGAAATTTTAAAAGAAAAAGGCTGTGATGTTTTCCAGGGCTACCATTTCTGCCGCCCCATCGATCATGACGAGTTCGTGGAGTTCCTGAAACCTCTTTCTTAAAAAGTTTAGCCGTTATCTTCGTCAGGATACAAATTGCGATTTAGGTTTTTTCGATAAATCCACTCATAAAGAATTTCCCATTCTCCGGGTAATAGCCCAGCGGTGCGTCGTTTGTGAATATTTAAGAGAGAGCCATCATCCTGCCTCTGCCAGCTAAGTTCATAGTCATAGCCACCGACACTTTCTTCGCTTCGTAGTACAAATCTGTCTTGCTCTGGCCCCCCAACCAAGACTTGAACACCAGCCTGATTATCGACCCAAAAATGAACCCATTTGCTTCCGTCAAACGCTGTAAGGCTTCGGCCGCTCATACGAAAGGGCACATACTCCGATGAGAAATGATCATCAAGTGAGACCCAACTTTGCTGAAGCGCGCATCCCTGCAAAATACGCCCAATACGGTCATAACCAGCCAGTTCGCCGCTTGATCTGTGATAGACCTGCCATTCGCCGACAATAAAATCCAGTTCGCGATAAAAAGGAACAGCGCAGGGTACAACCATATCACCTATATCCTGTGCATGGCTTACAGGGGTGGACACTGGAAGAACAGATAAACCAATCAGTAGGGTGAATATTTTTTTCATTTTTTGGCAATCCTGAAATGATCAATATTATTGCAGTCGCCTTTTTTGCTGCAACATGCGATAATTCATAACTTATTTTATGGATAAAGCCAAAAACTAATGAGTAAGCAAAATTCCAACAAGCCCTGGTTTAAGCCCCCTTCCCCAATGAATGAAGGGGCCAGCGTTATCATTATTGGTGGCGGGATTGCGGGACTTTGCGTCTACCTGCATCTGAAATCAGCAGGGTTCAAGGTTACCATTATCGATAAAAATGACTACCCGCTATCAGAAGCGTCGGGCAACCCGGCGGCGGTGCTGGAACCATTTGTAAGCGCCGCCCAGAGCAGGCAAAGCAATTACTATCTGGCTGCATATCAATATGCCCTTGAATTTTACAGTTCCTTATCGGGAGACGTTCTGCTTCCAGCATTGGTCAAACGAATTCCAAAAGACGAAGACGAAAAAGAAAGTTTTCCTCAAATAGCCGAGAGCTACAACAGTGATATTCTCTACCTGCAAGATAACGATCTTATCCTGCCCTCCGGCGGATATGTTGTGCCTTCAACTTTAAGAGCACTCATTGATGATGGCTTTCTTGGTGGTCACATCATTACTGCAATAAGTCAGGAAACAGACAAAACCTGGTCCGTGTTTGATCAGCATGGTGATAAAATCACTAACGCAGACGGTGTTGTTCTCGCCAATGCATTTGACCTTGAAAATTTCGACCAGGCGTCAGGTCTAACTTTGGATCAGGTTGAAGGGCAACTAAGCTATGTCGCCCCTGAATTTGAAGAACGTCACATATTATTTTCAAAAGGGTATGTCACGCCGGTGGTGGAGACAGAGTTTGGTAAAGCACACATATGCGGCGCAACATTTGAGCGGCAGATTAACCCCGTACTCTCTGCTAAAGCTCATAACGAAAACATCGCAAAATCGCCATATCCATTTTCTGACCCCAAAATCATCGGCGGCAGAAGAGCGATACGTGCCATGTCACCGGATCATTTTCCCCTATGCGGTCCAGCACATAACCGATCACAATATTTAATCGATTATGACGGCCTTTGGCATGGCCCAAGGCATAAAAATTTCCCCGATGCAACATACCATCACAATCTTTACATTCTTGCGGGCGTCGGTGCCAGAGGCTTCGTTCACGCGCCGATCCTCGCAAAACATCTCACTACGCTGATTACTAAGGGCAAATCGCTATTTGATGATGAAATTTATCGCGCCCTGCATCCAGCAAGATTTTTCATTCGCCAACTCTCAAAAAAATAGACATTTCTGAGGTGAGTTATTAACATTCCAACGAACAATTTAAAGATCAAGGGGCATCATGTCTGAAATAGTTACTTATCCCGTCAGCGACGCTGCGGCAGAACACGCTTTAATCAATAACGAAAAATATCTTGAACTTTACGCAAAATCTGTTTCGGATTCAGAAGGATTTTGGAATGATATGGGAAAAAGGATCGACTGGATCAAACCTTATACTCAAATTAAAGACGTGTCCTATGCTAAAGATAACCTTCATATTCGCTGGTATTATGATGGGACACTGAATGCTTGCGTAAACTGCGTTGACCGGCATCTGGAGAGCCGTGGCGATCAAACCGCGATCATTTTTGAAGGCGATGATCCTTCGGTCTCCCAGCACATTACCTACCGCGAGCTTTACGAAGAAGTGTGTCGTTTTGCAAATGTACTCAAGTCCCGCGGCGCAAAAAAAGGAGATCGCATAACCCTTTATATGCCGATGATCCCCGAAGCGGTTTACGCAATGCTGGCCTGCGCCCGTATTGGTGCCATCCATTCAATTGTTTTCGGTGGCTTTTCGCCAGACGCACTTGCCGGACGACTTATTGACTGTGACAGTCATATAATCATCACTGCTGACGAAGGAACACGCGGTGCTAAAGCCATTCCCCTCAAAGCAAATGTGGATAAGGCGCTGGAAAACCCCGAAACGTCGGTTTCCACCGTCATTGTAGTGAAAGCAACCGGCGCTGACGTTGGCCATACACAGGGGCGTGATGTGTGGTATCGAGACGCAGCAGCGAACGTATCAACAGACTGTCCGCCCGAAGAAATGAATGCGGAAGACCCGCTCTTTATCCTTTATACGTCCGGTTCAACCGGAAAACCCAAGGGCGTTTTGCACACTACTGGTGGATACATGGTTTATGCCAGCATGACCCATGAGTATGTGTTTGATTACCATGACGGTGATATTTACTGGTGCACCGCCGATGTAGGCTGGGTTACCGGTCACAGCTATATTGTTTATGGCCCCCTCGCTAATGGGGCCACCACCCTGGTGTTTGAAGGGGTTCCCAATTATCCTGATGCATCGCGATTCTGGCAGGTGTGTGAAAAACACAAGGTGAATATTTTTTATACTGCCCCAACCGCGATCCGCGCGCTTATGGGTGCAGGCGAGGAATTTGTGAAAAAATGCGATCGCAGCTCGCTTCGAGTCCTTGGAAGCGTGGGCGAGCCGATCAATCCGGAAGCCTGGAACTGGTATTATGATGTGGTCGGCGATGGCCGCTGCCCGATCGTTGACACCTGGTGGCAAACAGAAACAGGAGGGATACTCATAACCCCCCTTCCCGGTGCCACCGCGCTTAAACCGGGATCCGCCACCAGACCATTTTTCGGTATTAAACCGCAACTGGTTGATGGTGACGGCAATGAACTTACAGGCGCCGCATCTGGCAATCTTTGCATTACCGACAGCTGGCCCGGACAGATGAGAACCGTATACGGCGATCATGAACGCTTCATACAAACTTATTTTTCCACCTATGAAGGGAAATATTTTACTGGGGATGGCTGTCGCCGAGATGAAGACGGCTATTACTGGATTACTGGCCGGGTTGATGACGTGATCAATGTATCCGGCCACCGTATGGGTACCGCTGAAGTAGAGAGCGCCCTTGTTGCCCACGAAGATGTGGCTGAAGCTGCTGTTGTCGGCTTCCCCCATGACATCAAGGGTCAGGGTATTTATGCCTATGTCACCTTGATGGCCGGTCATGAACCGGGCGACGAGCTGAGAAAAAAACTGGTACAGTGGGTCCGGAAAGAAATTGGCCCTATCGCTACACCGGATCATATTCAGTTTGCGCCAGGACTTCCGAAAACACGTTCCGGTAAAATCATGAGACGAATTTTGCGGAAAATTGCAGAGGATGACTATTCAAACTTGGGCGATACATCAACGCTTGCCGATCCAAGCGTTGTGGATGATCTGATTAGCAATCGAATGAAGTGATCAGCGTAGGACAGATCCTATGTCTTTAGCCTTCTGCTGTGCACGACGGGAGCGGAATTTGTCCCCCAGATGAGCAAGAATGTCACCTTTTAGTTCATAAAAAAGCGCGACATTATCTTTCCGCTTTATGGCTTTGTTGATATTTTTCAGTGCTTCTTCCAGATCACCGTCGAGGATATTTTCGCGTGCTTCCGAATAGAAGTAATAAGGATTTTTGTCGTGGTAACGTTTGACCAGGTCGCTAAAATACTCTGAACGTGCCTCATCACCGGCGTCGTGGTATAAATGCGCCAGATTGCTCAAGGCCGCTTTGTCATCCTTGTTATAGGACAGTGCTACATAATAGGCTTTTTCTGCATAATCATCGAGCCCTGCGCGGCGATAAAGCACTCCCAGGTTGGTCCAATGTGCTGAATTATCATAGTCAATGTGCAGCGCTTTCACAAAATACTTGAGCGCCTCCTGAAGGTTTTTCTCCAGTAACCTTTCAACACCCACATTGGAATAATAAAGGGAAACCACATAATCTTCATCAAGAAGCCTATGCTCCAACTGCCTTGCTGGCTCAACTTCATCGATATCAACCACAAGGTCTCTATTGCCCGGCATATTGACTCGAACGTTCACATGCTTGCTTTCGATAAACAGTTCGTCGTCACCCAGCGTCCATTGCGGCAGCACTTCTACCTCCTGAAACCTGACATCAAGTCCAATTTCGCGTGCCAATGCATAATAGAGAAAACTGAAAGACAGGCAGTTTCCAATGGAATTTTCAAACGTACTGCTGGCTGTGAACGTTGCCCTCGGATCGTATCGAAGGCCTAATTTATCATCATCAAATATGGAGCCGGACAGGGATCTTGCCTTTCGCGAATAACTATCGATCCTTTGCAAGTGGTTTTTAATGAATGTCTCCATTTCCGGAGACATCTGCAGCACGTGATCTTCGGGAAGCTCATCATCATCCAAATACCGACCAATGATAGCCTGACCGCTGATCAGCTGGTTTTCGGTAATTTCACTTTCGTAGACATGCTGATCAGGTATCTGCCTGCATGAAGCAGTTACCAATAGGGTCGCCATAATTGCGACTATTTTTATGTTCTTTTTTGGCACAAACAATAATCACTCCCAATGCTTAGAATTGGAAATCTATTTAAAATAGTACCATTTTGAGAATATAACGATCAATACACGTTATCGTGATAGGATCGAACGCGCGTTTTCGCTTAAGATAGCACCCTTTTCGTCTTCGGATAAATTCGTCGATCTAATTGATTTTAAACCGGTTTCAGCGGAAAATATCGGTGTATCTGTTCCCACAAGCAACCGATCTGCACCATAAATCTCTGCCGCCAGGTCAATGGCGCGAGGACCGAGAGACGATGTATCCACATAAAGATTTTCTTTGCGGGATGGTGGCATTTTGGCATCTGGAAAGCGTGCTTCCACCGTGTGATGCATACGTTCCACCACCATCGGAAAAGTGCCGCCCAGGTTCGCCATATGAACGGTGACATCGGGAAACTGATCCAGAAAATCCGTATAAAGAAGCGTGATCATAGCGAGCGCCACATCATGTTGAACACCGAGCGCCCCGCGGGCGATCAACAGCTCATCGGGATCATTTGGACGACGGTCAAGTACCGGATATTCATCGTGCCGCCAGCCGGGATGGATGAAGAAATGTAGCCTTTGACTATTTCCATATTCGAATAATGGCTTCAGCGCATTTGCATGATCCAGCGATAAAAACGCGTTGTTTGGAAGTATCGCTCCCATCATACCAAGTTCTTCCACACTGCGTTTAAGCTCAGAAAGCATGGCACCCGTATCAGCCAGCGGTACAGCGGCAAGGGCAAAAATGCGACCTTTGTGTTTTTCTGCCTGCGACGCAAGATAATCGTTTGAGACGTTAATCATCGGCAGTGATTGATCAAGTGGCAGGTAATCGATACCAAGAAGCCCGGGCAGTGACAGGACCTGAGCATCCATACCAATATGATCCAGATAGTTTATCCGCTCATCCATATCAAAGTAGGCACTTGAATAAGGAAGCGTGCTTACCGGCATATGATAAAGCATGTCTGCGCCCCGACCGCTTATGCGCGGATTATCGTCCCGCGCCACAAGCATGTCCATGAGCTTCGGAGCAATGAAATGTGCGTGAAAATCAATCGCCATGTTAAGATTTTTGCATTTCTGCCTTCAGGCGCTTTTTCTTCTTGTTGGAGGCCTTTTTTACATAAGGATAAATGAACATCCAGAGACCAGTGACCCAAAGAATAAACAACACAATCCCGGTGGGTAGAATGATGTAATATTTTACGAAGTCACCAAAATAGGAGCCATCATGAAGTTTTTCCAGAAAATCAGACTGGCGCGTCGCCACTGATAGAACGGCACCATTTGTTGTATCTACTTGCACTTCCCAGCCTTCAAAGGTGATGAATTTTACCATACCTCGGTCAGCTTTATAGTCGATCCGCTCGAACTCCGACCATTTGAGTCCCGCCGTTTCAGGCACACTTGTCGCTGCTGCAAGTAGGTCCGCATGACTTACGGTTGGCGTATCCGCACTTTCACCGCGCACGCTTGGCGGCTGAATCCAGTCTACATCCTTTTTTAGCTGCAAAAAGAGCCCCGATATAATCAGCAACAATACCGGAAGGGCGATCACAATTGACAGCCAGTTATGAATGGTACGGTTTAATTTATTGTAATTCATCTTCTACTCTTCAGGTCTCATATTTTGCACGAATCTTTTATAATTTGCGAGTTAATGTAACAATATTGCAAAAAAGTTCAATCAAGATTCGTCAATTCTCCAGAAGGATGATGTTAAGCTCTTTTAGTTCTTCAAGATATTCATCCAGCGAAATCAGACCCGCTGAAGAGTAAGCCCCCGCGGGCAACCCTTCCCCAAAAGCTATTCTTTTTGCTAAGTATATGGCGGGTACACATGGGATCCTTAAACCATGTCCTTCCTTTGCAATAATATGGATCAGTTTTTCATGCGCTTGTCCACGTTGATCTTGCCCGGTCAGTTTCATATGAAAGCCGCTTTTATCGGACCCCCACCCGTTAAAGAGATTAGACGCCGCGAGCAGAAATTCGGCAGCTGGTTCCAAACTGCGCATAAGATTTGCACGCACCAGCCAGGAGAGCAACCACAGGCCAACATGAATAAACTTTAGCTCAACACCTGCTGAAAAGCGAATGGACTTCAAAGAAGGATATCGCCTGGGAAAAAGTTCAAGGTCAGGAATATCGCAATTGCTAAGTGCTCGCCGCCCAAGATCAGGATAATCATGAAAGTGCAGATCCTGCCAACCGTAAATATCTTCAGCCTTGCCGTCTCTCAGTGTTTTAAATGGCTTACCCACATACCCCAGGATCGATTTGGTGGTTGCGAGCCCTCTTTCGGTTTTTTGGGCGGTCGTAATCGCATAATCAATTTCCTGCACCACAGAAAAATCTGCCGAATATTTATCCAACACTGCCGATGACAGGCAGGGTATTGAACTCGCGCCGCAAATGATGGAAACACCGGCGGCCTTTGCTTCACTGGAAAGTGTCCCGATACCGGACACAAATTCGCGACCATCCGCTAAATCAATATAGTGCACACCATAATCAATACAGGCTTTTGCCACATCATACCCTTGTCCCTGAAAGGGGCCCGACGTGTGAATAACGACGTCGGGATTGACTCTCTCTAAGGGAATTTCCTTTGTGATATCAATAACTTCGAATTCCACATGATATCCTGAATTTTTAAGCCTGCGGACGAAACTTCGGCATTTTTTCTCCGAGCGACCAGCGATGATCACCTGCAGATCTTCCTGTGCCAGCTGCCTGGTTATGTGGGATCCAAAATTACCATACCCACCAATGATGAGAATACGCTTTATCATAAGGCCATCCTGTCATCACAAACATGAATTTTCAAACATAAAAAAGCGCCCCCAAATGGGGGCGCTTCGGACGCTAAATATATAGATAATGTTTCTTAGCCTGTGACTGCACTATAGATTTTTTTAACGTGACTAACGTCCGTGCCGCAGCATCCACCGTAAATATAAAGGTTTGGCAGATGACCCGCCAGAACTCTGTACCAGTCGGCCAGTTCATCATGATCACCGGGATCAAGCTCTGTGGCTTCATCAAGTTCAGCATGGCTTTTGCAGGACGCATTAGCACGCACCCCTTTGATCCGAAGTTTCCAATCATCATCACCGTGAAGTCGATCGGCAAAGTGGGATGGGTGGGCGCAATTAATCATGTAATGAAGCGGATAGCCATCAGTTTCGCTATCAATTTTCTCAATGGCATATTTCAGGCTTTCTCCGCTTGGGAGGTTGCCGTCAAGTTCAACCGTGAAGGATACAACAGCATCAAGGCCTTTTTCTTTTGACGCTAACACGATGCCAAGCGCTTCATTCACATTGGTCATTGTTGCTGCAGTTACCACATCGGCACCGGTTTCACGGAAAGCTTCAACTTGCACCAGATTATAGATACGTGCTTCGTCAACTGTCATGGCCTGATCAAACACATAACCATCAAAGCGAGGGCCAATGTTGCCGCTTACGGTGATTTTGCTTATACCGTCCTGATATTCTGTGCGAAGTTTTTGCATCTGTTCAACGGCACGTTTGTTAAGCTCAAACATTTCGCTCACGCTGTAACCCAGCTTATAACCCCAATCGGGACTGGCTCGCCAGGTTGGTGTTTCAAGTACATAGTCTGTGTTTTGTTCCTTGGCAAAATCCAGATACTCGCGGTAATAATCGTCGATGACAGATTTATGTTTCGGATGATCGATAAGTGGGAACGATGCAAAATGTGGCAGGTCTACACCACGGTTAAAAATGATGTCTGTCTCAAGACCCCCGTCCGTGAGGACGGGGATATTGCGGTCAGTATTATTCTGCTGGCACATTTTGTGGCTCCTCTCTATCTTTGTTGATATCCTGGAAAGTGAGCATTTCAGCTATTTTGAGCGACGCACCGTCGTAAAAACCGGTTTCCCATTCGTAACCTTTCGGATTGACGAATGTGCCGAAGATTTGATCAAAGATGACAATGTCACCATAGTTATGTTCGTGAATGTCTTTGGCATGGTGGTAAGTATGACTTTCCGGACGCTGAATGATGTAACCAAGCCAATGCGGTGTTTTGATGTTTGCGTGCTGAAACACACCCAGCAACACAGTTACCAGCAGGAATACAGTAATCGCTTCCGGAGAAATACCGACGATAAGCGCAAGGCTCAAGCTTCCAAGCAGTGTAAAGCCGATCATGTCCATGATGCTGAAGTAAAAGGCACCTGCCACATCAAGACGCTCGGCACTATGATGCATCTGATGGAAAATGCGCCATAAAGTATCTGATTTATGCATGGCTCGGTGCCAGACATAGAGCGCAAATTCATAGACAAAAAGCCCAACCATAAAGCCCCAGAAGGTTCCGATAGAGGTCAGATCAAACAGTTGATACTGGGCAAGAAACGGATCGGTGATCAAAGGCAGGTAGGACGAGAGGTAAAAATAAATGGCGAAGGACGCGATCCCGCGTGCTTTCCAATATTTTGCTTTTGGTAGTTTCCGTGCTGGGAAAAGTTCTTCCCAAAGCATCAGACCAAAAAAGATCGCAGCAACGCAAAGCGAGACTGGATCAAGAAGTATTTCGAGTGGTGTTGGCATAATTTCTTCCTTTATCTCGTGAATAAATTTTTCTTTCACTGATAAAGGCGTAAGTTTCTACCTTACGGTGTGAGTGGGAGATAGTTTGCGTGTAAGTTTTTTAACTTACAACTGCCAATCCATTAATATTTCAGGCTTATAAGAACAAAAGGTGCCGGTATTTATGGAATTTTTTAGGTGCTGCGCGAGCTCCGGGTGAGCTTTTTCAATTTTTTTTATGGCGCTTCTGATCCGCCAGGTAATCGCCGAGCGGGCTTTTTCAGCGGCCGATCCTGCTTCGCGTGCCTTCCCTTTTAGACCAAGGGAACTTGAAAGATGATCAAGAATAGCATCATACTCGCCGCGAAGCTTATCAAGCCGACCGGTATCATTCATTTCTTCAGCCTGGTTCATTTCTGCCTGAAGGTCGGCAATGCGCTGATGGTAATCAGCCTTCGCTTGGTCATCCAGTACTGGTGTCCCGCTGCCATCCTCAAGCGTAGAGCCCATAAGTTCCATACAGTGAGTTTCCTGTCCCGGACTGGAGATCAATTTATGAATGTCATGAAGACCTTTGGCGTCTTTGAGGAGTATGGATGTCCCCTTAAAGCTTATATCCCAGACATTGTTTTTGAAAAGAAATTGTGGCCCCGCCTGTCGGCGATCATCCTTTCTTCTTTTTACCGGCAAGTTTTTGTGCTCTCTAATATAATCCCAAAAAGGTGAAAGATTGGTCTTGTCGCGATATGGATTAACGATGGTCATCCATTCAAGGGCAGCGCTCTGAAGCTCCTCCTCATCGGATTTTCCTTCTCGTTCATAGATATTTTTTTTAAACAATTTCAAATAATCTGCCCAGCAAGCCCACATATTGTCAAAGTCTGACAGATGAAAATAAGCGGCGGCGGCATATCCCGGAAAGTCTGTCCAGGCTTGCGAATAATCTACCTTTTTCGCAAGTTCGACGGCTTTTTCAAATTCACCATTCTCAAAATAAAAGCTGGAACCATGGGAAAAATAAACAGATTCGTTGTGAAACGGGTCAAGCTCAACGGCTTTTTTGTAAAGTTCAATGGATTCGCGCGCATATCCCAAATACATCAACACCGCACCCACCTGAAGAAGATAATCCGTGTCGTTGGAATTCATCCTGAGTGATTTTCTAACGCAATGTTCTGCCTTTTCATATTCACCTGCATAAATATAGGTTCGCCCGAGCACGGCCAGAGCACGGTAATCATTTTTGTCAATCTCAATGGCCTTGAGCGCATATTCATGAGCGCCGTTCTTGCTGATGTCCCAGCGGTCCCACAGCTGACAGCTCCATTCATTAAAATAGGAAAGTGATAACCCGGTGTAAGCAAGTGCGTAGTTAGGATCCACTTTAAGTGCGGCCTCGAAATATTTGCGCGCCTTTTCATCACTTTCAAAACTACCCTTTTTCAGCGCTTCCATCCCGAGAAGACAGTTTTCATAGGCCGCCAGTTCTGTTGTTTCTTTTTTATAAGAATAAGAAAGGAGATCATAGTTGATTTCTTTTTGAAGGACGGTGACAAGCTGCTGAATAATCATGTCTTGCGCATCAAAAATTTCACCAACGGTTTTATCAAGCTGCTCTGAATAAACGATGCTTTTGTCGGCGACTTTTACCAGCTGTATCGTGATGCGAAGGGTATCCATAATGTTGCGTACGCTACCGGAAACCACATAATCCGCCCCAAGCTTTTCAATCGCTTCATAGTTTGGGGCATCGCCGATCTGTTCCGTTGAAAGTTGAGAAATTACACTAAGCCCAACAAACTTTGAAAGATTGGTGAGCAGATCTTCCGTTAACCCATGAATTAGCGTTCTTAACCGTTCATTGCGGTTAATAACGTTAAAAGGAAGTACAGCTATGGTGATGTTTTCTTTTTTCGCGGGAGCGCCCATTTTCGCTTCTCAACTAATGCTTTGGCACAGAGTACCCTTTTTCTTCGCAATAATCAAAAAACAATATAGATAGCAAAAAGCCCCAAATTATTTCGGGGCTTTTATCCTTTTAAGTTTTAGGTATAGCCTTATTAGCAGCCGTTATCCTTGGCACCGTTTTCAATCAGGAAATTAGTGATTTCTGTGTTTCCGCTTTTAACAGCTTCACCGAGCGGCGTGCGGCATTCTTCAACGCCGCGACGGGTATAAGCCATGGCCCCAAGGCTTACGTCTGCACCAGCTTCAGTGAGTAATCTTACCGCATCTACATTTTCCGAACGCACCGCAGAAATCAGCGCGGTTTCATCGCCGCGTACAATATCGTCCAGATTGGCCCCTAGTGAAATCAGACGGGTGATAAACTGGTCATTGTCTTTGTGAGCGGCAGCGATTAACGGATTACCGTCCCCGGGGGCGGCTACATTAACATCGGCACCCTTTGCAATCAGGGCTTCAAAATTATCCACATGGCCACTACGCACTGCGGCAATGAGCGCGGTACCATCACCGGGCACGGCAATATCCGGATCCGCACCGGCATCCAACAGGTAATTCACCAAGTTTGAATCGCTACGCCGTACCGCAATGATCAAGGCGGTTCCGTCGCCACGGGCGGGCACATTTACATCTGCACCTTGGTCTATTAAAAATTCAATATTATCCATCCGGCCACCACGTACCGCCATCATCAGCGCCGTACCGTCCCCTTGGGCCACACCATTAATGTCTGCGCCCGCATCAAGAAAACGTGCCAGGTTATCTGGCGTAGTTCTTCTGCTCGATTCGACGAAAGCGCGCTGGATGGGGTCATCATTTTCCCGCATGTAAGGCTCTCCTGCGTCAGGGTCAGCATAGCTGGCACCGGGTGTTGCAAAACTGATACCTGTAGCGCCAGCAATCAATGCCGCAGCCGTAGCAACTAAAATAGGTTTTCTCATGGCGCTGATGGGTGAATATCCTTTGGTTGTAATTCGCATAATTCTTTCCTTTAGTTCATTTGGCCGGTGAAAAACACCAAGGGCCAATTCTGGTTTTGAGTGTTGCTCCCTACAATCCACAATATGTGTCACCCCTTTAATCAGTGCGGTAGCATATGAATTGGCGCTACCTGTTTTCTGAACCGCTTTATCGTCACAGGCCAGTTCCCGTTCCACGCGCATCCGGTTGGAGACAATATGCACCCACGGCGACCACCATAGAAGCGCGCCTAAAATGTTTTGCAGCAGCGCTGTCCATTGGTCACGTCGTTCAATATGTGCGAGCTCGTGAAACAGTATTGAATTCAACTGCTGTGGCTCGATTGAATTTATAAACCCTGCGGGTAGCAGCACCCGTGGCTTTACGAAACCCACCATCATCGGTGCCGCAATGTCTTTTGAGACCAATATTTCAACATCAGTCGGCCAGTTAAACGGCAAGAACGATTTGGGGAATTCCCTAAATTCCTGCGATGTTTCAAGTGTTCTGCAATGGATAAAATCACGCATCACCGCCCGAAGTTTAACGAGTGATCCCGCAAACCACAGCATAAATAGACCACCCAATGCAATGGTCGAGTAGTAAAATTGATTGTCATCTTTAGACGCGATCGGGGCTATGAATGGTTTCGCAATTGACGGTACCGTCGGCGCAGCAATTGGGGTTGGTTCGTTCATTTCGGCTGAGGCTTCCTGGGGCACCCACTGATTTGACAAACGCGGCATCTCTACAAAAGTGAGAAGTGGTAAAACGATTAGCAGGCCAAGTCCCGCAAACCACAAACCATGACGCAAGGTAGAATCGTTCTTGGCGACAAAACGGCCAAGTAGATAAAGCACCGGGATGAGGAGAAGCCCCTGCCATAGATGAGCAAAGAAAAGTTGAGAAAGAATGTCCATGATCATTCCTCCCCTTCTTTACTGTGTTCAACCATTTTCTGAAGCTCGTCGACCATCGCAGCATCAGCATCATTTTCATTGATCAGATGCTGCGCAAGCGCCTGGGGCGAGCCATTGAAAAATTGCTGCACCAATGTTTTGAGCGCTTCTGACTGTGCTTCGCGCTTACTGACGATGGCGGAAAATACGTAAGCCTTGTCTTCTTTTTCACTGGTGACGTATTTTTTCTTTTCCAAAATGGTCAGGATCGTCTGGATGGTCGTATAGGCAACATCGATGTCTTCCTTTAAAATTTCAAACACCTGACGCACCGTAAGGGCACCCTCCGCCCAAAGGACACGCATCACCCGTTGCTCGGCTTCGGTTAGATTTGGTGATGTTTTTCGTGCCACTGTCGAATCTCCTATTTCTTTAGGAGATGATATAGGAATATTTTACTACCTGTCAACTAATTTATTCGGAGATCTCTGGAATAGCAGGCTTGAAACGGAAATGTTAGTTTAAAATCAATATGATTCTTAGATTAAAAAAGTGCTTAATCAGGTTTTATTCACTGTACCCAGGCCCATCTGTGTGGCGTGCCATGACGCTTCTGCGCGGGAGGATATACCCAATTTCCTGTAAATGGATTTGATATGACTGGCGACAGTGGTTTCTGCCAAGTCCAATGCGTCCGCAACATCAATATTTCTCATGCCCGATCCGATCATTCCGAGCACTTCTTGCTCGCGATTGGTAAGGTTGCTTTCCGCTTCAGCTGCCGGTCCGGTCAATCGGAAATGTTCCATGATGCGCTGTGCAATTGATGGCGATAACGCAGGCAGGCCATCCGCAAGTTGCCTCAATTGTCTGCTAAGCATTTCAGCAGGCTGCTCCTTTAGCAAATATCCTTGTGCACCAGCAGAAAGAGCGGCCACAATATGGGCATCATCACCCATAACGGTTGTAATTGCGCATAAACAGCCTGGCGTTGTTTCTTTCAAAGCCCGTAATACATCCAAACCGGAACCATCCGGCAATCCAAGATCAATGAGTGCGAATTCAAATTCATTTAAGGAAATCGCATTCAAACCCGTCTGCTTGGTCGCGACAGACACGATATTGGCACCATCAAATGCCTCTTTCACAATATTTTCAAGCCAACTTCTGGTCTGGGCAATATCTTCGACAATGAGAATATTTTTCATCGGCTTGCCCCCGCCAGGATTATTGGAAATTGTGCAGATAAACTAACACCGGAAGATTGGTTTGAAATATCCATGGTGCCATTTAAACTGGTGACCCGCATTTTCATGTTTTCAAGGCCATGTCCCAAATCAAATGAACTTTCTTCTATTCCTTTGCCGTTGTCATTGATGAAAATTTTCATGGTATTTTCTCGCGATGTAATTTTTATGACAGCGTATGTCGCACCCGCATGCTTTATAATGTTGCTTGATGCTTCGCGAATGATTGATCGAATAGCATGCAGAAGCTGGGGTGTGACCTCGGATAATTCACTGGAATCAATTTGCCACTTCAGTTCAATACCCGCAACGGCGAGCCGTTCAGTTGTTTCCGCACGCAGATCTGCCAGCATTTCGTCAAAACTTTGCCCTGTCCTTGCGTTATCATTGATAATGTCCCTTAGATCGGTCAATGTTTCACGTATCAGCGAGTCCTTGCTATCAATATCTGGATTATGCAAAGCGCCAAGAAGCTGCGCTCCAAGATTATCATGCATGTCCCTGGCGATCCGGTGACGTTCTTCCACCACACCTCTGGCGTAGGCGGCCTTACTCTCAACCATATAATCCAGAAGTGCCAAAAGTTCTTCGACAGTATTTATATCTTTGGAATTAAAAAGTTTTTTCCCACCTCCGGCAAATTCCAATACATATGAATTTACATTACCCGCTGCCGGTACGTGCATTTTTTGACCACTGTTGGATATATTACAAACTTCATTCTGTTCATCAATTTCAATCGACAATGGGTCAAACATGTTCCTTAGGAGTCCGCACCATTTTTCATTCATGATTTCGTTTGTAGGTGCGTGGGCTATATCGACGATTTGCTTAAATACGGCTTCCTGATCTGTTGAGTGCTTACCTAGAATTCGCCCCCATACAAATGACCGTAGAGGTAGCCACAACACACCCGATATAAGTAATGCCAGACTGATGGAGAGCTCGGTTGATAGTTGAAGCGCCAGCAGAAACAAAAGGTCAAGAACAACCAACATCAGTACCGTAAAGGCCCAAAGGACAATATTGCCCCACCACTGTCCAAGTGCAAAAAGTTTGTAGCGCGTGATGCCAAACGCGAGGCCACCATAAACCAGCAAGAATAAACTGAAGGCATACCCCTGTAGCGCCGAAGTATCAATACCGAACATTTGCGGCATTAAAATGAAAAACCAGAAAAGACTGGTGCCCAACATCCAGGAAAGCAAAAACCATTGAAGTGACGCGCGTGCAACTGGATCATGCTTTGTTTTAAGCCAGTGAACTATTGCCAAAACAAACATAGCTATAACGGCGAGAAGCACAAGAAATCTTCTTGCAAAAGTCATGGAGTCAAAGGCACCCAACTGCTGTGCAACAAACCACGCGACGAAAACAGCGATCACAATTGGTCCAACCCAGCCTGGGCCAATTCGTTTTGGATAGTATAGAAGCAATGCTACGATACTTGCTGAAAACAAGCTTCCACCAAAGAAGTTACCGTCGCTTAAAAAGGCGAACAATTCCATCGGCATAGCGAGTTCGCGTGTAGCGTATACGGCAGAGAAAGGGGCCGAGACCAACATTGATGCACCACTGATAAGCAAATATTTTGCGGCTATATCTTCTGATCTGAATGCATAGACCGCTGACGATATAAACCAAGCAGTAACGCCAACAAAAAGAGGAACCCAAAATGCCACCGGTAAGCTGCTTAAGGGGCGCTGCTTCATCGGCTGGACGTCATACGCATTGCCTCCGTCGTCAATCAGTTGAAAGGAATTCGAATTAATTATGCTGAAAATTTTGCCCTGGCGTTCCAGGAAATCATCGTAAATGTCATAGGTATGTAGCGCCCCATCGGGTTCAATCGTTAAGTCCAGTGACTGTAGCTCCATGCTCAGTTGCGAATTACGGATTTCCATAATTTTCGTTTCGACCGGAACATTGACCGTTGGACCTTCTGATGACACAACAATAATTCCAGCTTCCGTATTTGATGGTGCAAAAGAAATACCCAACCAAGGTTGATATATGGCCAGTAATATATATCCAATCGTCGATATAATCCCGATCGCACCTGTTACCGAAATGATGGTTACTGGCGTAAGCCTAAAACTCAAGTAAACACCTCGCTAATTATAGGGATAAAAAAACCTCCGACTCATTTCTACTTTAAACATAGAACAAGGAAAATTGCATGAGTAATTTACTCGCTCTTTTTGGTGAGGTATTTTGATCCCATCCAATTTCATATTCACTACCCGTAAGTTAAAAACTACAGTTTATTACAAAACGGAGACACTCAGTTAATACTATTGTGTAATTTGTCAAAAGCTTTACCACCATTAGGGGCGAAATCTTCAATAAAATCCTCAAAACTATCTCTGATGTCTTTTCCGGTCAGTGTTCCATCTAGTGGATATTTCACACTTAGTATATCAAAGTGTCCCCATTCCGGTCCCCATTGATCTGAATAGTAAGGTGTTATTTCTACCAGATACTCTTTGTTATCTAACTCTTGTTGTCCCCATTGCAGCCAAGCTTGAGATATACCGATTCTCTGCGCATCAGATATTGATGAAGAATAATAGCCAGCTACCCCAAGATAAAAACTATCCCTGAAATTCCAATAGTGAATATCCTGTTCGTTGAATTTAAACGTTCCATAACCGTGTTCTGTATCCTGACTTGGCATGTCCCATTTCGCTAAATCCCAGCCGATTAGCTCTCCTACGACTTCATAAAAATCGTCTTTTTCCAAGTTAGCTGGGGTTGATTTTCTTAGCTCCTCTGTATATTCCCGCTTCGCCTTTACACGGGCGACAAGAAAGTCGTTAAGCATAGCTCTTGTGCCAAGAAGAAGCTGTTCGATATCCTTACTTAATCTGGAAGTCGAAGTCCTTTCGTTATATGTATAGGCCGCATGCACCGTCAACTGGCCCGTATCTGTCCTGGGGAACGTCACAGCAACATCGTTACCCACATCCATCAATTTATTCCTGGTTTTTTCAATGATAGTTTCAATGCGATCAACGTGTGTTCTAGGAACGTCAGGAAATTGTACAAGAAATTCATAGTGGTTTCCATAGTTGGCTATCATACCGGGCACAGTGTAAACATTAATTTCATTGTCAAAGGCCGTTCCATCTTCCCAGCCGTTTATATTAAATTGGTGAGCGCTGACTGTTCCTTGCAGGTTAATTTTCTGGTAGCTGTCAAGTGTTTTGAGCTCGGCACCATTTCCCAATGGTAAAGAGATACTGTTGGCACCTGTAGCACCTTCGTTGAACGCTTTGGCAAAAGTTTGTTCGTCATAATAATTGCCACTATGTCCTATGATATCTCCAATAACTTGCGTGTTTGCAGTTGATGAGAAGACACAAACAAATAGTAAAATTATTGAAACCTTTAAGCTGTTGATCATATCCTTGCCTTAGATCCAATTCTTAATATGTAAGAGTTTTCTGTATACTTTTGCCATTCCAGCAGTATATCAAACGGCATTTACCGGAAAATCCCCTGAACAGGGTAAGCCGCGGTGGTTTTCTAATTTGATCAAATCTATTTGTTTTCGAGTAAACCTCTTAGATATTTTCCAAAAGTCGAGCCCTGCTTCAAATCCTTTCCAATTTCGAGAATTTCGCGGGCATCGCCAATAATTCCATCTAACTTATCAAAAGGAAACTTGGTGTTTTGTGGTTGGACAAATGATAGTTTAACGTCAAGTCCTTCTATTCTTAGGGTTGCGCCATTACCAAAACTATACCATGGAAAATTAAACTGCTCTATTTGCGCCAGATTAACTCTGAACAACTCTGTGGGCTGATCGTTCGTCAGTTTCTCGTAAAGATCCGAAACGTCATGTTGCGCTGCGATTTCACGTATGCCTTTTTCTGAAAAGGTACCTGTATCCAGAAGTACAAATGAGATATGTTCGTTTTCGATGAGGGTGTATCCGGGCGCGCTATGGACAAAACCTTTCAATAACCAAGTTTTATGTAAAATGGTGGTTGCCTTGTTACGCACAATATATCCTATTGATCTACACCAAGTTGCTCCAGAGCATTAATCGCTGATTGATCTCCTTTTGAAGCTGCTATTCGAAACCATAAAATGGCATCTTCCAAACTCTGCTCAACGCCCTTACCACCATGATACATGGTGCCAAGATTGAATTGCGCCTGCGCGTTTCCAAGTTCAGCAGCTTTTCGAAACCAATAGACAGCATCTTCGTATGACTGTTCGACACCCCGACCGATATTATAAAAAATTCCAACGTTCAGCTGTGCATTAACGTAATCTTGTTCAGCCGACATTTGGTACCATTTTAATGCTTCCGTATCAGATTTCTCGACACCTTGACCCAGATCGTACATCAAACCAAGATTAAACTGAGCATACTTGTTTCCCGCGATAGCCAGTTCTTCAAATATTTGACGCGCCTGCGGGAATTCACTGGCTTGAAATGCTGCCACTCCATCCTCTAAAGCGGTTGTATCTTGCGCAAGGGCATTATTCGCATTCAAAAATGTAATTATTAGTAAACTTAAATATATAAATCTAAGAAGTTTCATATTTACCCCATCGCCAAGTGATCATCTTAATTTGTTACATCGCACCTAGTCGCTTTAGGGCTGCGGTGGCTCCAATATCACTAGGAGAATATTGAAGAATCATCTGATAATCTTTAATTTCTTCAGGGATGTTTTTAAATCGTGCCCACAACCGAGCACGCGCGCGATAAGCCTTAATATTCTTGGGATCAGATTCAATAGCGGCATTAAGTTCTGCAAACGCGCCCTTCACATCACCCATTTCATCTAAAGTTATCGCCTTTCCCACATAAGCGTCTTCATTTGCCGGCTCAAGCTCAATCACTGTGTCATAGTCAGAAATCGCGTCCGAGAAATTCTCATCCATTCTATTGGCATTTCCACGTGCCAAATATGCTGGAACATATGTAGGATCATATTCAATCGCTTTAGTGGTATAACTGATTATCTGTCTATTACGACCAACAAATGTGCTGCGGTTTGTATAGGCCATTGCCAGTTCACGGTTGGTTGCGTCCCGCTCTCCTATTTTTCCGGACCTTATTATTTTTGAACAGGAAAGAGTCTGGCGCTTAAAATCAGCACGGCCATCGAAACATTCGGGAGTTTCATAAGCACTCACGCTGTTAGAGAAGTTGCAGATACCTATAGTCAGAATAGCGATGCTTAAATAACTTCTAATTTTCATGTTCGTTACCTCTGGTTTGCCGGATGCCTGATCATGGATCGTTATTAAATGCCTAAAAACTTCAATTGTGGGACACAGTTTAGGTCCAACTGTGACGAGGAAAAGCAGATCTAAATAGGCTTCTTCAGATACAACGATCAGCCCTTTCAAAATAAATTTGGGGGTGTAGTGCAAGAAATGGTGTAGCTAGTGTCTCAACACAGATCCCCACAAGTTCGGCGCAATTATAAAATGATATATATGAGTCTACTATCCCCTGAACAGGGGATGGCCTGACGATCCTTCACAACGTTAATGTATGCAACAAATAAGGAAAGTTGCATGAATAACCTGTATCGCTTAATCACAAAAGTTCTCTGGTTCACAATAATTTCAACTTCTATAAACTCTGTTGTCTACGCACAGGAAATACCGCTGGGCAGGGACGGTACATTCTTTGGCGCCGTTTTTAACGGCAATCAAAACATGCCGGCAACACTGCATGGTGTTGCGATCGAGTGGTCGCGAGATTGTAACCGCGGGCGCGCTGATGATTGCATGACACTCGCTGATGCTTTTGAAAAGGGCACAGGAGACCTGGTTTCAGATATCAGAATTGCGCTTGGCTATTATCTTAAAGCTTGCGAGCACGGTGAGGGTAAAGGGTGCACTCGGGCCACCACAATTATTCGAGGGGGCGACGCATCCTTCATTAACGAACAGCTCGCGCAGGAAACAGCCGCCAAAGGGTGTGAAGAAAATAATGACCAGAATTCTTGCGCATTGATGGCTGAAGGCCTGGCCCCAAATGGTAATATATTTCAAAGCAATGAAGCAACTGCACTGATCGAAAAATCCTGCGCCGAGGGTTCTGATTACGGCTGCCAGATTAAGGCAACAAATCTGTTTTATGAGAAAGATGACTTTACCTCTCAACAGCAAGCCATCGAAATGTTTTCGGAAACTTGCGATGACGGTATTGCTTGGGGGTGTGCTGAACTGGCAAACGCATACATCAAAGGACGCGGCAAACCCCGTGACATACCAAAGGCAACTGAGTTTGCAAAAGAAGGTTGCCTAGAAGCGGAGGGCGATACAATAAGTGCTTGCGCAATTTATGGAGAGCTTCTGAGCGGTACCGGCTTAAAGGCAGATCTTGATCTTGGCGTAAAGCTTCTTGCTAAATCCTGCACCGCAGGCCACACAGCTGCTTGCAACGCAAATGGTAACAATGGCTTTCTCAAAAGCAATTCCGGCGTCCATGCTTGGGAAGTGCCACTTTATTTTAGGGAGGCATGCGATCTTGGCCACGCTGATGCGTGCAAAAATTTGGGACTTCTTTATGAGCATGGCTTTGATAAAGTGGAAGTGAACCCTTCCGTAATGTTTATGCTTTTTGATCGGTCCTGTGAGTTGGGTAGCGCCCAAGGTTGCAAAAAAACAGAACAATATGAATCTGTCAGAGCGATGCTAAAATTCACTGCTCCTGCAGTTGATCCGACGTTACCCGCATTGGAACAGGTTTCTCAGGCGACAAGACTTGCTGATCAGGGTGAACATTATCACGCAGGTGTAACCATCGGACGGCTAATGTATGAAGGCGTAGCCGAAGCGCAATATGTTCTTGGTGGCTGGATGTATTATGGAAAACCAGGGATTATTGACGTTCCAAACAAAAAAGACGGTACGATCCTATTTGATAATGCCGCACGTCAAGGCCATATCGAAGCGGCAAAATGGATGGGTATGGCTCTTTGGTATGGCACCGGTATGGATGTCAATCAGCAATTAGGACAAAACTACATGGCTATTGCAGCCTCTCAAGGAGATGAGGAAGCAATACAAATTTACCGATCCATGCTCAATGAACCTGCTCGGCAGGACTTTGCCAGAAGACAACGCGAAATGGAACTTGAGGCCGAACGAAGAAAAAATGATTTCTGGTACCAGTTCAGTTTGGCCGTATCACAGCGAGCGACCATCAATTCTTATCAACCTTCAGGGCTCAACCCATCACAACAAATGGCCAGAGACAGCTGGCGTCGTGGGCAACAGGCACTTGACAGTCTTCAGTTTAACAATGCCGTTGGTTATCTGACCGGACGTACTTCTGCCTGCCCGGTTTCAAATCCATATTGCTAATCATATTGAAGGAGTAAACCATGAGAAATTCAGTAAAAACTTTATACACTTTACCATTTATTATTACTGCTTACGCAATGCCTGCGGCGGCGCAGCTTAATGTTGATGTTTCCGCACCGCCCGGTGGGTGCATCATTGGTGTGGAAGGCGGGAATGCGCCGGGTACAGAAAAGCCGATGAAATTTGAAATCAGTTACCGCGTCAGCGATGGCAACATGGGTGCTGTAATCAAAGTCAATGGCTGGCCAAAAGCGCAAAGTGCTGATCCAAATCAAAATGTACCTGTAACACTCACCTTTGACACAGGCGATAGTACGACAGCACGGTCCGGAGGTTACTCAAGCGGATTTAATGATGAACTTTGGGCGGGCTGGGGAGCCGGTGAAACGTCTGATGGTGCTTTTGCAATGCTCGAAAATGCATCAACCGTGACCGTTAGCACAGATGAGGGCGAAATTGGTCGGTTTGACCTTCAAATGCAAGGGCTTTTTTACCGATACATCAATAATTGTGCCGCAGAGCAAAGAGGAAATTAGGGCTTATGGTAAAATACACCCATCGCCTGTCAGTGCTTACCAAATTACGTACTTATGAAATAACCGATGACGTGCTTATGTGGGAAGATGAGGATGGCAAGAGAGGTTCACTGGATTATGATGATATTTTGCAGATGGACGGGAAGTTTGACCCGTCTCGGTCGCAGCTTAATAAGTATGTGCTAAAGATCCGCAGTCGAAATCGACCGACACTGGAAATCACCAATACCACCTTTAATGGGTTTAATGACTTCAGTGAACATAGCGACGAATTCAGGGATTTTTCCATTGCGCTGCATCAAAAAATTTCAATGAAAAACCCTTCTGTAAATTTTAAGAAAGGCTCAACACCGATCGGATATATTTTGTCTATATTAACAACCCTTTTTATTGGCATTGTTTTGTTAATTGCTGCTCTCTATTTTTTTACGTCAGGTATGTATACGCTGGTAATGATAAAATTTTTTCTGGTTACGTTCTATCTGCCGTCCTTATTTCGTTACTTAAAGAACAATGTACCTGCTACCTACGACCCTCAAAATATTCCTGCGGAAATGCTTCCATGATCCGATAGTCCCCTGTTCAGGGGATAGGCGCAAGTAGTTGCATTTTCTAAACTGGTTTTGGGATCGTTAGATATTAGAGGTGATCATGAAAAAAACTATTTTAGCACTATCTAAGTGTCTGTTCTTAATATTCTTTGTAAGCAGCACAACATTTGCGCAAAGTGCTTATGAGCAGGCGGAGAAAGCATATATCGCAGAAGATTACAGCAAAGCGTTTGAACTTTTTGAACCGCTCGCAAATGCGGGCAATGATGATGCGCAGTACTATATGGGGATTATGTATCACTTTGGTGATGGTGTGAGACAGTCTTATGAGAAAGCCTACGAATGGTATCTGAAATCTGCAGAGGCAGGTGACCTCGATTCACAGTACCGCGTTGCGACACTTTATGAAGATGGCGATGGCATACGTGAAGACAAAAACAAGGCTTTCAACTGGTTTTTAAAATCTGCTCAACAAGGGCACAAAACATCGCAGTTTAAAGTTGCCTTTTACTCTGACGACGGCAGTATAATCGATCAGGATTATGAGCAGGCCGCATATTGGTATCAGAAGGCTGGTGAGCAAGGTGATCCCACTTCACTGGCTTACTTGGGAGAGCTTTATCAAAACGGCAAAGGTGTCAGTGAGAATCTCGAACGCGCAATAGAGCTATATATGGAAGCCATTGGTATTGAAAATCAGGAATATGCGGTCAGTAAACTTAATTCTATCATTGAAGATAACACTCCCGACAACACAAGCCAAAGTCCGGCATTTGCTATGGCATCTGATCTTTTTAGGGCAGGAAATGTAAGCGGTGCGGTTAATGCTTTCCAAAAGCTCGCGGGTGCTGGTGACCGTGATGCGCAGGTTCTTGTCGGTTCGCTTTATCAAAGTGGTCAGGGTGGTCTAGCCCAATCCGACGCTCAGGCAAACCATTGGTTTTTGAAATCCGCACTTAAAGGACTGGCCAGCGGGCAATATAGCCTTGGTGCAGCTTACGGTAATGGCCAGGGAGTTGAAAAAAACCTCAATCTGGCCCGCTTCTGGTTTGAAAAAGCCGCCGATCAGGGCCATGAAGCAGCAAGGCAGGCGCTAACTCAATTTTAAAGTTTTTCCCGGAGTATTTCCCCAAATACTTTCGTTCTAGACTGCCCGGACCTTTTCATAAGGTTCGGGTTTTCTTTTGAGGCACCCTGTTCCATTTATGGGTCCCTTGACTCATTTCCCCGACTCATATTATAAGAACAAATAGTGAACAAATTTAATATGAGTCGCAGAAAAACAATGTCATCCACCGCCTTTGAACAATTAAAAGCGCAAGTTTCTGCTATTGAGCAAAGCTCATTGGCAGAAAAGGATGATGCTGTTTTCTCGACCGGATCGGATGCTCTTGACCGGATTTTACCGGCGACAGTAACGAGTGCAGGTGCGCTGCTTGAAGTGCTGCCGGAAAGTTACCAACAACGCTCCGCGGCAACCGGAGCAACCCTCGCCCTTGGTGCAAGGCTCCTCGAAGCCAAGACGGGGCCACTGGTCTGGTGTCAGCTTCGCGATCCAGAAAGACTGCATCTTCATGCGCCGGGGCTTGCCGCCTTTGGTATCGATCCAGAGCGCATCATCCGGCTCACGGTAAAAAGCGAGCAGGACCTGCTCTGGGCTATGGAAGAAGCGCTGGACTGCGCGTATCTTTCCGGCGTTGTCGGAGTGCTGGGGCAGGAAAAACTTTATGATTTTACGGCGAGCAGACGCCTTAGTCTGCGCGCCAGGTCAAGCGGCGTATCCGCATTGATGCTGAGGTCTCACCGGGCAAACGGGACCACAACAGCGGATATGCGCTGGATGGTGGGGGCTGGCGAAAGTAGCAAAATGCCGGAAAGGAAGGCTTTCCTCCCCCGACTTGGCGGGGCCATCTGGCAGCTTGACCTTATAAAATGCAGAGGAGCCAATGGTGGTTCCTTTCAAATTGGATGGAACCGTGAAACGTTATCTTTCGATTTGGCTTCCCGACTGGCCGGTGGAACGTCTCTACCGGAACTCCCGGCGCGGGAAGACAAGCGATATATTGGCTGACATCACACCGGACGTCCCTTTTTCCCTGATCACCTCCGCCCAAGGTGGCATCCGCGTCGTTGCCATGAGCCAGGCGGCGCGGGAGGCCGGGGTACAGAAGAACCAACTACTACCCAATGCCAAATCCTTATGCCCGGCGTTACGGGTGTTTGAATATGACCCGGCGGGGGATGAGGCAGAGCTTAAAGAGCTTACCCTTTGGGCCATTCGCTATAGCCCGTGGGTCGCGGCCAATCCGCCGGACGGAATCATGATGGATATCAGCGGCTGCGCCCACCTGCTGGGCGGGGAAGAAAATATGGTCCGTGATATTCGCACACGCTTGAATGCCTTTGGTTTTAGCGCCGCTATCTGCATTGCGGACACCATCGGTGCCGCTTGGGCCGACAGTCGTTTTGGTAGCAACTCTGCCGAAATCATTGACGGGACGGACGCGCTTAAAAGGCTTCCCACCGCCGCCCTGCGCATAGAAGCAGACACCGTAGAGCAGCTTAAAAAAGTTGGTCTTAAAACCATTGGCACGATCATCAATAAACCGCGCGCACCCCTGGCAGCCCGTTACGGCAAAACGCTTACTGACCGGCTGGATCAGCTGACTGGTAAAAAACCAGAAAGCCTAAACCCGATCAAGGAGCCACCGGAATATCTAGTGCAGGAAAGTTTTGTGGAACCGGTGCTACTGCTGGATCAGATCACCATCAGTTTGGAAAATCTTGCCGTCACCATGACGAAAAAGCTGGAAGATGAAGGACTGGGTGCGCGGCGGTTCTGCCTCAGTCTTTACCGAATGGATGGGGACGTAAGAAATATTGAAGTTCGCACCAGCTGCCTTAGCCATAATGCGGACCACATCACCCGGCTTATGGGAGAAAAACTTGACCGTTTAAGTGAAAATTATGATACCGGATTTGGTATTGAACTGATCACCCTTGGCGCTTATTTCACAGAAGTGACCAATCACGCGCAGATCAGCCTGGATGGTAAAAAAGACAGCGGTTCGCTGCGTGATTTTCAAGCGCTGATTGACCGCTATGTCAACCGACTCGGATTTGAAAATGTTGGTAAATTTATACCCCGGGAAAGCCATATTCCGGAACGCAGTGAAGAGCTCATTCCCATTTCAGCAGAGGAAAAGAACCCGAAAGATTGGCCTACTTTCTTAAAAGACCTTCAGGGCGGCACCCACTTGGGGCGGCCGATCTTACTGTTACCCCGACCGGAGCCGATCACCGCCATCGCCGAGGTTCCCGACGGACCACCAGTACGTTTTGAATGGCGGCGACTTAAGTACCGGATCATCCGTGCCGAAGGGCCGGAACGGCTCGCTCCCGAATGGTGGCAACCGGCCGACATCGCGCGGGAGCCAACCCGGGATTATTTCCGGGTTGAGGATACAGACGGCGGACGATTCTGGCTTTTTCGCCGCGGCCTTTATGAACAGGAAGAAAACCCCAAATGGTTCATGCATGGGTTTTTCGCATGACAGAGTATGTAGAACTGTCAGTGACTAGCAATTTTTCTTTCTTGCGCGGCGCGTCCCACCCGGACGAAATGGTCGAAGCGGCCGTACAGTTGGGTTACAAAAAAATCGCCATCACTGACCGCAACAGTCTGGCCGGAGCCGTGCGCGCCCATGTGGCCGCCAAGGATCAAGATGTTGACCTGATCGTCGGAGTGCGCCTGGTGATGGATAACGGTTTTGAAATGCTGTGCTTTCCCCTTGATCGGGGGGCATACGGCCGTCTCACCAAACTGCTGACCACCGGAAATCGCCGCGCGGAAAAGGGGGACTGTATTCTTTATATGGAGGATCTAAGCATCCTCGCCCATGGGCATATTTTTATCGCCATGCCACCTTATGAACTGGATGATGGGTTCAGAACGTCCCTGAAATGGATGTCCAATGCGTTCTCCGGAAATATTTATCTTGCCCTCAGTCGGCTTTACCGGGGCAATGATGATGAACGGATGGAGAAACTTTACGCGCTCTCCCTGGAAATGGGAACACCGCTGGTGGCAAGTAATGATGTACATTATCACATCCCTGAAAGGCGTAACTTACAGGATGTTCTGACCTGCATTCGCGAACATGTCACCATTGACGAAGCGGGCTTTAAATTAAATTCAAATGCAGAACGGCACCTAAAACCGCCCTCTGAAATTCGTCATATTTTTCGTGGGTTTGAGGATGCCATCGCGCGGACAGTAAAAATTGCGGCTGAGTGTTCTTTTTCGCTGGATGAGCTTGCTTACGAATATCCGGACGAGCCCGCAGGAAACAGCAAAACCCCACAAGAAGAGCTGGAACGCCTCACCTGGCTTGGTGCCCGTGAGCGCTATCCCGGAAACATTCCCAAAAAAGTAAGGACTACCCTCGAACATGAACTCTCTCTCATTTCCCAACTTGAATATGCGCCTTATTTTCTCACCGTTTATGATCTTGTGCGGTTTGCCAGAAGCCGTGATATCCTTTGTCAGGGGCGTGGTTCTGCTGCCAATTCAGCGGTTTGTTTTTGCCTTGGCATCACATCGGTTGACCCGGTGCAGATTGACCTTTTGTTTGAACGTTTCATATCCGCTGAACGGGGCGAGCCGCCGGATATTGATGTGGATTTTGAACATGAGCGCCGCGAGGAGGTCATTCAATATATTTATGAAAAATATGGCCGCCACCGAGCTGGCATTACTGCAACCGTGATCTGTTACCGCCTTAAAATGGCAGTACGCGAAGTGGGTAAAGTCATGGGTGTAAGCGAAGATATCATCACCGCACTAAGCGCCGCCGCCTGGAGAAAAATTTCAGACATCCCGGAAGAGAAACATATGAGTGAGGCTGGTATTAATCTAAAAGATCCACGCATTCGTCAGACTCTGGCACTGGCGAAGGAACTGATAAGCTTTCCCCGTCACCTGTC
>JANQJN010000098.1 GCA_028281625.1 Emcibacteraceae bacterium
ACTTCTCATTTCTCTGGCGTCCCGTGCCGTGCCACTTGTAAGTTGCACCAAAGTCTTATCCTTGAGCGCAGCCTTGCAGGCATCATCGTCTGTGTCGGAAGTTTTGATATAACAAACGAAATCCTTAAAAATGATGCCTGCAAGGCTGCGCTCAAGGATAAGACTTTGGTGCAACTTACAAGTGGCACGGCACGGGACGCCAGAGAAATGAGTGAATGGGTGAATGAAGTTGGCGCACGTTATGTCGATGGCGGGATCGAAAGTTATCCTGACGGCATAGGCGATCCCGACAGTATGTTTATGGTTGCCGGAAACGAACAAGGTTTTAAGCAGGCGGAGCCAATACTTCGTGCTATGGCACCTATCCTTCATTATCTTGGCGATGATCCGGCGCGGGCAGGGGCCATGTATAGCGCGATGATCAGTGGTTCAATGGGTTTTATATTTGGGGTTATGCATGCGATTGCTATTTGCGAAGCGAATGGTATTACAATGGGACATTATCTGGACGTGGTGGGGCCAGTGTTTGAAACGGATACAAATCTTGTGAAAAAAATGGCCGAAAAATGTGCGAATGACAGCCTGGAGGAAACAGAAGCATATTTAAGCGTCTGGAATGAGACGTTGGCGTCAGTTGTGGAAACCTTAAAGGACAACAAGCTGAATTCTGAAGTGCCTGCGCTAATGCATGATTTTTTAAATCGTGCCGAACAAGCCGGATATGCCAATCATGATCTGGCAGCGATGATTAGAATGATACGCGGGAAAGATTAATTACGGCCGCATATCATGAATGGTGATGTCATCGCCCACGCGTATCTGCATCAAATCATAGCTAATGGCCATCGGACCATTATATGTTTCTCTGGTTACAGATTCCAATGAAGCAGCAAACGGGCCATCGTTTCGCGTATGATAATAAACCGCCAACCCCGGTTGGGTAAGGTTAAATATTTCTGCGGTCTGATCAGCGGGGGTATGAGCTGCGACAACCGTTTCAACCTGCTCCGGTGTGGCGATCTGATTTAAAATGTTGATCAGTGCCGGCGACATGACTTCATGCAGCATGACATCCACGCCGATACCAAATTTAATGACATTTTCACTGCGCGATGTATCTCCGGAAACAAGGACAGATTTGTCCCTAAAATCAAGACGATAACCATATGCTGACCTGACCGCGCCATGAGGCACATGAAAAGCTGTAACTTTAATGTTGTTCTGATTATGAACCACTTCGCTGACTGGTTCTGAAATTTCTATAAAATCGGGCTCAAGCCCGTTGGTGGTTGGTGGAACACCATCCCCAACCCGCACGTTGATATCATAGTCAAAGGCTTTGCGGAAATTTTCCATCATGGATATGGTTCCTTTGGGGCCCACCACTTTCATTGGTGTGCGCCGCTCATCAGTCCAACCATTAAGCCAAAGATCAGGAATGCCGGTGATGTGATCCGAATGAAGGTGGGTAATAAAAAGCTTGTCCACTTTTCCAATAAGACCAGGATCAAGTTCTGCAAGACGCGTGCTACAACCACGGCCGCAATCAAACATTATGGTTTCTCCGCCTGCTTGAACCAGGATTGCTGCCGCTGACTGCGTGCGGCTTGGTACCGGTGTTCCCGAACCCAGTACAGTAATGATTAATTTATCATCGTCAATAATCGTGTCTGTTGGCATTTGTGCGTAAGCGAAGCTTAAAGAGAATGCAAAAATGGGTATTATGAAGGCAGTAAGTTTTTTCATTTCCTCCGTTCTTTCATTAGAGCGAGTGCCGCCGCGGCAGCCTGTTTATGTTTTGCCTGCCATGGTGGTCCGGCTGATTTACCCATTTCGGTGATTTTTGCGTCTTTTAAGTCCAGCGTATCTCTGTCATACCAACGAACGTCCCAGCCCCTGTTTTCAGCCGCGCGCGCCATGCACAGGCGGTAAACTACAGTATCTGCATAGGTCTGTGCACGATTATCGCGGATGCGTTCTTCGATAATGTCGGGTAGTTTAGGGCACGCGCGCATGGTGATGGTGGAAATGGGTTTTTCGATTTCATTTGCAAGCTGCGCAAGGACTTCCTCTGCGCCTTTTCGTGCTGCGGCTTCAACATTTCTGATCAATTCTATTGCATCGGGCAGGGAGATTTTCTTGGCCCAGGGGCTGTCGGTATAACGCCCTATTGCCCAAGACCCCTGATGATGATAGGGCATTGTTGGGAGGTCTTTTGTCAGTTCACGCGTACGGCGGTCCATAAGCTCTCCCGAAGGTGAAACTGTCACCATAATGACCGAATTGCCATGTTCCGTTATTCCGACGATCGTTTTCTGCTTATTATTCAATTCTCACCCTCTTCTTAGTTTGACAAGTTCGGGAATTGTGACAAAGCGGTAGCCTTTGGCCCTCAGTCCTTCGATAATTTCCGGTACCGCTTGTCGGGAAGTCTCCCTTGACTGATACATAACGTGGAGCAGGATAATGGAGCCCGGTTTTACATTTTCAATGGTGTAAGTGGCGATATCCTCGCCGCGTTCTGCATCTACGTCCCATGTAATGGATGTTATGCCTTTCGCTTCAAGGTGACGGGGCAGAAAATAAAGCTTTTTACCGTACGGGGGTCTAAAAAAAATCTCCCCTTCATAGCCAAGTGAACGAATTGCGGCCGTCGTATCATCCACTTGATGTGCCACTTCTGAGGGAGTGGTAAAAATCATTCGAGGATGGGTAAAACTATGGTTTCCAATGGTATGTCCGGCTTTAAAAATTTCCAGCGCTTGGGCGCGGTTGCGGGTTATCTCATCACCGGTTAGGAAAAATGTCGCCTTAACATCGTGTTCGGCAAGAAGATCCACAATGTAACTGGTGTAGGCCGTCGAAGGGCCGTCATCGAAGGTAAGTGCCACCACCATTTCATCTGTATCAACGCGGTGCACAAGATCACCAAACAATTGCGATGTAGTGCTTTTCGAATAATTCCAGATTTGAATGAACCCGAGCAGCAAAACGGCTATAATTACAATATATATTTTTTTCATTTCTCATTCGTACCTTAGTGCGTGAATTGGGTTCTTACGCGCGATATTATAAGCTTGAGCGCCCACTGTGCACCAGGCTATGAACAGGGCCATTAATCCCGCACCTAAAAAATAGATGGGGCTTAATTCAATCCGGTAAGCGTAACTTTCAAGCCAATCTGACATTAGAAACCATGCAATGGGCCAGGCGAACAGGTTCGCCGCTAAAACTGGTTTTGAGAACTCTAACAAAAGAAGTCGAGTTATACGCCCGGTGGTCGCGCCAAGTACTTTTCGAATACCGATCTCCAGCGTTCGGCGCTGTACGTCAAAGCTGGCCAAAGCATAAAGCCCGAGACTGGAAATTATAATTGCCAGCGAAGAAAAAACAGCAAGCATCTTAAAACGAAGTTCCGCGCCATTATAGGCGGCGTTAATCTGATTACTAAGATAGCTTGCTTTTAGTGGCCGATTGGGCACTAAATCCGCCCAGGTACTTGCGACAAATTCATAAATGTTGAGCGGTTGATCGCTATTATATCGGATACTGGCACTGCGCCATAAAAAAGGCGCCCAAATAAACACATTGGGCTCATCAGCGATCATTGCGGGCTTCAACTTTAGATCAGGGACCACACCAACCACCCGAACGGTACGGGAATTTCTCCCATGACCAAACCCAAGGACCATGTCAAGTGCGTCTTCCGGCTGCTCAAAGCCAAGTACACGCAGTGCGGCAAGATTTAAAACTGCGGCACTTTCCACTTCGAGTAAAGTTCCGTCGTCATTTCGCAATGTGGTGGGATCAAGGCGATGATTTTCATCAAAATCCCGACCCACTAAAACGTCGACACCATAGGTTCTAAAATAATCCTGATCAATGTAGCGCGTAGGGATCATATGGGGTGCATCCGGATCGATATCGAGTCTGTAAAAATCGTTAAGTCCGTTTCGTTCGTCAAAGGGAACTGAGTTGGAAAAAGCGATGCTGGAAATTTCAGGATGTGCTGTAATACGCTGGCGCAGCGTATCGGTTTGGGCACTTTCCGGGCTATCATTAATACCTCGCAGGACGAGCACCTGATCACTTTCGTATCCCAGGTCCATGGAACGGGCGTAACGGGTTTGTTGATAGATCACTGTGGTGGATACAATAAGCGCGATGGATATGGCGAATTGCAGGGTCGCGAATATACTCCGTAGATGCCCGCCATAAAGGCCGCTTGGTGATCGAGAACGCAGCGCATCGGCGGGTCGGTGTCGGCTGAGCACGAAGGAAGGATAGAAGCCGGACGCAATCACCACAACAATCATAAGGCTCAATATTCCAAACTGAAAAACCGGGTCGCTTAAATAATCCCTGCCGATAAAGGTGGAGAGCAATTGATTAAATGCAGGAATCACTATGAATACAAGCATAAGAGCAAGAATGAGCGCGAGCCCTACAGTCAGAGCCGTTTCTCCCATAAACTGACGAATAATATCATTTCGGCTTGCACCTAGGATCTTGCGTAAACTGATTTCACGAGCACGAAGTACCGACTTAGCAAGTGAAAGATTGATGAAATTAATTGTGGAGATCAGCAATAGGAGCATTGCTATGGCAATGAAGCTATAAACAGTCATTAGATCACCGCCCGGCTTGATCCGGCCCGTTTCAGGGCCACGCAGATAAATATCTGTGATCGGGATCAGGCGAAAATCAAAATAAACATCAGGTTCGTAAGCAAGGTGCTGCGAAAAATGAGATGGCGCATTGCGGGCAATGAAAGGATCAAATTGAGATTCCATTGCCGCAGTGTTGATGCCTGACGCCAGCCTTAGATAAGTATGAGCGTAAAAGGACCGGTAAGTGGTCCAGTCATAGAGTCCATTTTGTCCGTCTGCATGCAAATAGTCGACTGGATTGATGGCAAGCAAAATATCGGTGTCAAAATGGCTGTTCAGTGGTGGATTTTCAATCACTGCACCGACAGTATAGGTTCCTGGAATGCTATCAAGTCGTTGTGTAATTTCAAATGTCTCGCCAATCGCGTCGACAGATCCAAAATATTTGATCGCCATGCGTTCAGTAAGAACCACAGATGTCACGCTTTCGAGCGCAGTTGAACCATTTCCCGCAAGAACCCGCAGATCAAAAATGTCAAAAAAGTTGGGATCAACAGCACTTATTTGTTCAAAAAAAACATCATCACCATTTTTGACAACCCGCTCACGATTTATGACGCGAACAGCTGTTTCGATTTCTGGGAAATCTTTTACAAGCGCGTCCCGCACCGATGAGGGTATACGTCCATTTGAACGCATTGGCCGATCTGGTACCATAACAAGGCTGTCAACTCGGTAAAGACGCTCAGCATCGGCCCAAAATCGGTCATATGAAAACTCATCCTTTACAAAAAGAGCAATCATAATCACAGTCGCCAAACCAATAGCCAGGCCACCAATATTAACCACACTAGTGGTTTTGTCTCTTAGAAGTGTGCGTACTGCGGTGACAAAATAGTTTTTAAGCATTATTGGCTCCCCTCAATTTGAGGGAAGTTTAGCTTAGCTTCCAGTTAAGGTCAAAAACTGTGGTTGGTCCAGTAGTTCAAAAGTATCACCCAATGTAAACAATGTTGCAGAACCTCCCACGTGTGCTTTTAACTGGATAACGCTAAGGAGCCTTAATCGTCGAACTTGTCATTCTTGCTTTTGCTCCTCTATCCAGCGATTAATTCGCGTTTCCAGGATATTCATGGGCAGACTTCCTTCTGCCATAAACTGGTCATGAAGGTCACGAAGGTCAAACTTATCGCCAAGTTCAGCTATGGCTAGTTCGCGCATTTCTATGAATTTAAGCTCGCCCATTTTATAGCCCAGCGCCTGCCCGGGCCAACTGATATAACGATCCACTTCTGTACGGATATTAAGGCTGGAAAGGGCGGAATTTTCCTCAAATAGTTCTATTGCCTGCTCCCGGGTCCAACCTTTGGCATGGATGCCTGTATCAATCACCAGTCGCCCTGCGCGCCACATTTCGTATGTAAGGCGTCCGAAATGCTCATAAGGAGTTTCATAAAGTCCGATATCAAGACCGAGCTTTTCGGAATAAAGCCCCCATCCTTCTCCGTAGGCGGTATTGCTCACCGAAAGACGAAAATCATGGATATTTTCAAGTTCTTTGGCAAGCGCGCTTTGCAAATGGTGGCCGGGGACTGCCTCATGAAGTGTTAGTGCCGGTAGATTATATAATGGTCTTTGATCAAGAGCATAGGTATTAACCCAGTATTCGCCGCCGCGAAGCGCTGTAAGGGGTGCGCCAGAGTAGCGCCCGGTGGTATAATTCGGCGCAAGTGTCTCTGGCACAGGCACCACCGTGTAAGGTTGCCTTGGCAGTTTTTTAAAGAGCATTGGAAGCTTGCCATCTATGCGCTTTGATATATCTCGGGCAATCATGATCAGCTCTTCCGGGGTTTTTGCATAAAACTGTGGATCGGTACGCATAAAATCAAAGAATTCTGTGAGAGTGCCATCAAATTCAACTTGGGCAAGCACCAGCTCCATTTCGGCTCGGATGCGTGCAACTTCGCGTTTTCCCAGTTCATGGATTTCGTCGGCTGTAAACTCCATGGTGGTATAATATTGGATCATATCTTCATAATAGGGAAGGCCGCCGTCTGCTTCAATTGCACCAAGTGTTTCTCGCGAAGCTGGATAATATTCATACTTCATAAAATCATTTAAGCGCTCATACGCGGGAACCACCACATCATTAATGATGGCGATGGCGCGCATCCGAAGGTCCTCACGCTCTGCGTCTTCAATCGAAGCAATCATATTGGCGTAGGGGCGGTAAAAATCGCTGTCCACGCCGCGTTTGGTTGCAAGCGCTTCAAATGATGGCAGCAGACCATCCAGTACTACCTTGGGCATGGTGAAGTTTTCTGCGATCCCAATGCGCATATTGGCGATATTTTCATCGATGTAGCGCGGTATATCATTAAGCGCCAGCAAATAGGTCTGGTAATCACCAGCATTAAAGAAGGCAATTGTGCGGTTGGCGATCGCAGGACGCGTGTGAAAACCGCTATCGGATAGGATCGGCATTCGCCAGGTGCGATGCTTCGCCATCAAAAGGCGTCGGTTTATCATATATTCGAACAGATCGTAATTAAGCTGATCAGCTTCGGACAAAGAGGAACGGTCAATGGTGCTGAGTTCTTCAAGGAACACCTGGTCCGTTGTCATACGCCTGGCATGGTCGGCTTCTGTAACTGCTGCCATTCGGTCAGGGACAGGTCGCGGTCGATCACTTGGCCCGGTCCCGGGATTTTCCGCGTAGTGATTGGCCCGTTCTCGGTCAAACAGGTCATATAGCTCGGTAGTGGCATCGGGATCACTTTCCGGCACGGTGCAGCTAATTAAAAATGTTAACAAAGGTATGTAAATTATTGTTTTATATAGTATATAGATGCTTTTATTCATCAATATTTCCCCTCGAGATAAAGGGAGCTTACATCACAACTTCAAATTGGTCAAAGTGGGCGCTAGATGTGTTCGTGTGAGCGTTTACCGAATTCTTTCCAGGGAATGTCACGGCCGGGATAAGCTATGTTATTAAAAGGCCAACGTTCGTCTAGCCATTCACGCATGTCACGCTCAAAATCATCCTCGAGACTTAGCATGTCGTCGCGAAGCCAGAAGTAGATCTCGGCATCATATTCGCTTCGATTGCTGGGTTCGATATATATACATCCTAAGCATTTGGTGCGTTCCGGGTTCAAAACCGTGTAGGCAAAGGCTACTCGGTCAAGAAATTCCCTTTTATGCATAATCAGGTCATCAAGATTTTCCTTGAGCGTCATTTCATCGGTGGGCCATTCATCATTTTCGGCAAATATGCTGCGCAGATTTTCTTTTGATGACATCACTGCTTCATAGTCTAAATCCACAATGCTGGGTTCCAGCATTTCAAGTATATAGTCGTTACTGCGATATCCAGACGGCACATCGAAGTCGTCAGGAATAAAACTGGTCATTATTTTAAGTAAGCCCTTATTTCGGTTTCATGGGTCATATTGACGGGCAGGGATATGCTGCGAAGTATGCTGCGGCTATGTGCGCCCACTTCGGGGCCCAGCACGCGGATAATCATTTCTGACGTGGCCTGAGCAACCATCTCCACATGGGGATATCCTTCCGGTGCCGTGGTCATCACCACAACATGGTGGAGTCCGCCAATGTTATTGAGGTCTCCTCCAGCGGCTAGGCGAATACGATTAAGCGCCTGAATGACGCTCAGTTCCGCTGCATAAAGCATATGTTCCGCAGGTGTATCATGGGTGACAAGACCAGTAATCCATGTCCCTTCAGGTGTGTAGGGAGCGGAAGCGGTAATATATATTTCTTTATCCACCACCACGGAGGGCTCATAAGGTCCAAAGACCGGCGGCAGTTCCGGCATACCGTCCGTGAAACCAAGGCGGAGAAGTTCAGCATTTAGTCGATCATCGATGGTGGTTTCGACCACAGGTGCTTCTGGCTCCGCACAGGAGGCGAGCAAGCTGATTAAGAGTATGAAAAATATTTTTCTGATCATTTTAGATACGCAAGCATTTCAATTCTGTAAGTTTCGTTGCCTTCTGACGTCCCGTGCCCTTCAGCATGACGAGTATGGGCACCTGCGGACTTTCCGAACACCCGCAAAATCATTTCAGAGCAACTGTTGGAACCGGGAATATAATCCCACCAGTCCGCGACAGTGAAGGTGGTGTAGCGGATGTTGGCCACTTTACGTATTCGGCTGAGATCACCACTAGCGGCTATTTTCAGTTGATTAATGGTTGCAGCACAGGCGAGGGCGGAGGCATGCACCACATCTTCGGTTGTTACATCCACGGTTACCTGTCCCTGAGCGATGGTGCCATCAGGTTTTAGTGCGCTTACAGATTTAACATGGATAAAATTATCTGTGACTTCAAATTTTGGCGCGGCATCGGGATATTCACCATTTTCAAATCCAAGGATTACAAGTTCAGCCTTAAAGGCGGCATCAATGGTTGCCTGATCGCGATAATCATCCGATTGGGCCCAAACAGATACTGGCCCCAAGATAAGGGCCAGCGTCATAATAGTTTTTAGAAAGTACTTAATCATTTTAACGTTGTGCTATTTTCCTCGTGCGGCGTCTACGCTCCAGATTCCGCTACCACGTGATGCGATATAGAGCATGGCGAAACAGAACATTGTGGCAAGTTCACCACGGTTTACGATTGGAAGCATTAAATCGATAAAGCTGTCAGTGGACCCTTCTGGTGGTGAAAAGGCTTTGTTGCCGTAAAACATCCAATAAGCAAACGCCATCATGCCTGACGACAGGAATGCGGCGATGCGGGTATAAAATCCAATGCAGGTAAACAACCCCCCTAAAAACAGGATCGGTACACCCAAAAATTGCATGTACCAGGCCGCATCGGCCCATGAGCGCGCATCACTCGGATAGCCGAATACATAGTTTGTGCCATGAAAAAAGAATAAAAATCCGGTCACAATGCGCAGCAGCGCATAGCACTTATCTTCATAATCATCTAAGAAATTAAGCATTAATGTTCTCCCCTTATTTTAAGTTACTCAACATACTTAAACTACTCCCCGGACCGCAGTTTGGCATATTATGATCATAATGGCAAATTTAGGTTATATTATTGTCTTAAGTTCACGTTCGTGTTAGCGTTTTTAAAAAAGAATAAAGGGATGGTCCGTGTCATTAAGGCTTGAGGATATTTCGCTAAGCGTTGGGGGTGAAGCGTATATTTATCCAACCGATCTAACGTTTGAAAAGGGGAGCATGAATGTGTTGCTTGGAGCTACCGGCGCAGGCAAGACAACTCTTATGAGGATCATGGCGGGGCTGACGCCGCCGAGTAGCGGAAAAATACAATGGGACGATAATGATGTGACTGGTGTTCGGGTGCAGAACCGGGATGTTTCCTTTGTCTATCAGCAGTTTATCAATTATCCAACGCTTAGTGTTTATGAAAACATTGCCTCACCCTTACGCATCAAGGGCGCGCGCGACGCGGAAATCGATCACGCTGTAAAGGATGCTGCACGGCTGATGAAGCTTGAAGAGTATCTGGAGCGTACCCCGCTTGAACTTTCCGGTGGACAGCAACAGCGCTGCGCGCTTGCAAGGGCGCTGGTGAAGGGGGCAGGGCTGGTGCTGCTCGACGAGCCGCTGGCAAATTTGGATTATAAACTTCGTGAGGAACTCAGAAGTGAAATTCCAGCAATTTTTGAACGGTCGGGGTCCATATTCGTCTATGCCACTACCGACCCTGAAGAAGCGCTACTTTTGGGTGGTAATACAGCCTGCCTGCATGAGGGGCGTATCATCGCCTATGGCAAGACCGGGGAAATCTATCACAATCCACAAAGCATACTGGCGGCAAATGTGTTTTCAAGTCCACCGATGAATTTTGCCTGGCTCACTAAATATGGTAGTGAAGTGCGCATTGGCGGTGCGCTTACGGCTATGGGTGGATTCCGCGATCTTGAAGATGGTGTATACAAAGCTGGCTTTCGACCAAATCATATGGGGATCGAGCCGGAGCTTAATTCGGTAGCCTTTGAAGCGCATCTGAAATCCAAGGAAATAACAGGTTCCGAAACCTTCCTGCATCTGGATCATGAGGACGATCATTGGATCGGCCTTATTCATGGGGTTCATGATCTTCCACTTGACCAGGACCATAGGGTTTATGTGGCTTCCGAGCATATATACCTTTTTGGTGTGGATGGGGAACTTAAAAGGCCTGCCCCCTACATGGAAGGGTGGTTTTAATGGCAAAAATCACCTTAAGAAAACTGGCCCATACATATGAAGGTAGTAAAGAGCAGGCATTAAAGCCATTAAATCACGTGTGGGAAGATGGTGCCGCTTATGCACTTCTGGGGCCGTCTGGATGCGGGAAATCAACGCTTCTCAATATTATTTCCGGTTTGCTTGAGCCATCAGAAGGACAAATCCTGTTTGATGATCAGGATGTCACGGCGTCAGGGACGGTGGAGCGTAATATTGCACAGGTTTTCCAGTTTCCGGTAGTTTACGACACAATGACGGTCGGGGAAAATCTGGCGTTTCCCCTAAAAAACAGGGGAATGGATCAGGATAAAATAGAGAAACGTGTCACGGAAATCGCAAAAATGATTGACCTTTCTGAACAGCTTGACTCGCGGGCAAGCGGGCTAAGTGCTGATCTTCAGCAAAAAATCAGTCTTGGGCGCGGTATGGTGCGCGAAGATGTAAATGCAATCTTGTTTGATGAACCGCTCACGGTGATTGATCCAGCGATGAAAACAGACCTACGGATCCAGTTAAAGGAACTTCACCATGAATTCGGGCATACGATGATTTATGTAACCCATGATCAGACGGAGGCTCTTACCTTTGCCGATCAGGTGGTTGTGATGAACCAAGGTGAAGTGCTGCAAATCGGCACACCAACAGAGTTGTTTGAACGGCCAGCGCATACCTTTGTCGGACATTTTATTGGTAGCCCAGGAATGAATATAGTAGAAGGGAAACTTGTTAATAATCATATTATTATAAACGATACTTTATGTAATATATTAAGTGGATATGATGATGTTGACAATGCCCAGATCGGCATTCGGCCGGAATATTGCGCGCTCAGTGCGTCAGAAGGGCTTCCTATCACCATAAATAGAGTTGAAGACCTTGGAAAACATAAGGTTGTGCGCGCGATCTACGAAAAATCAGACATCAATATCATCCTTCGTGAAGGTGAAGAAATTGAAGCCGATATGAACCATGTTGTGTTTGACAGCGAGAAAATTGGCATTTTTAAGAACGACTGGAGGGTGGAGCATGACTAAACCCATCAATCAGAGAGCATGGTTCCTGGTGCTTCCAGTGCTGATCCTGGTAGCTTTTTCCGCAGTAATCCCGCTGATGACGGTGGTCAATTATGCGTTTCAGGATAGTTTTGGTAATAATGAATTTTTCTGGGTCGGTTTTGAATGGTTTGAAGAAATTCTGAGATCAGAGCGGGTACATGATGCGCTTGGTCGTCAGATCCTCTTTACCCTGATCATTTTGGTTATTGAAATACCGCTTGGGGTGTTTGTTGCCCTTCATATGCCCAGGAAATCTGGCACCTGGACATCGATATGTCTTGTGCTTCTTGCACTGCCTCTCCTTATTCCTTGGAATGTTGTGGGAACCATCTGGCAAATTTTTGGTCGGGTGGATATTGGGTTATTGGGTTACATACTTAGCAGTCTTGGTTTTGATTATAATTACACACAGGACAGCTTCGACGCCTGGGTGACCATAATTATTATGGATGTGTGGCATTGGACGTCACTAGTAGTGCTCTTAAGTTACGCCGGACTTCGTTCCATTCCTGATGCGTACTATCAGGCGGCGAAGATTGATCAGGCAAGCCGCTGGAGTATCTTCAGGCATATTGAACTTCCAAAAATGAAAAATGTCCTGTTGATTGCGATTCTGCTTCGTTTTATGGACAGCTTCATGATCTATACAGAGCCCTTTGTGGTCACCGGGGGCGGGCCGGGCAATGCGACCACGTTCCTTTCGATTGATTTGGTGAAAATGGCCATCGGACAATTTGATCTGGGACCTGCTGCTGCCTTTTCGATTATATATTTTCTTGTAATCCTGCTCGTGTGTTGGGTGTTTTATACTGTGATGATGAATACTGGGAAGGTGGACGGATGATGAAGATTAACCGTTCCAACATCATCATTTCACTTTATATCCTGTTCCTCATGGTTCCGATATACTGGCTGCTGAATATGAGCCTAAAGACCAATCAGGAAATATTAAGCGGCTTTTCGCTCTGGCCTCAGGATTTGACCTTCGATAATTATATAACCATTTTCACCGACCCAAGCTGGTATGATGGCTATATTAACTCGATCACTTATGTTGTGATGAATACGGTGATATCGGTGGCGGTCGCCCTGCCAGCGGCTTATGCCTTTAGTCGTTACCGGTTTCTCGGCGATAAGCATCTGTTTTTCTGGCTACTAACCAACCGGATGGCGCCTCCGGCTGTTTTTGCGCTACCGTTTTTCCAGTTATATTCAAGCGTGGGCTTATTTGATACTCATATTGCCGTGGCGCTGGCCCATACACTGTTTAATGTGCCGCTGGCGGTCTGGATTTTGGAAGGGTTTATGAGTGGTGTTCCCAAAGAAATTGATGAAACCGCCTATGTTGATGGCTACAGTTTCCCGAGGTTTTTTACCAAGATCTTTATGCCCTTAATCGCCAGCGGGATTGGAGTTGTAGCCTTTTTCTGTTTTATGTTCAGTTGGGTAGAGCTGCTAATCAGCCGCACGCTTACGTCAGTGGATGCCAAATCGATAGCAGCCACCATGACCCGGACCGTTTCTGCTTCGGGCCTTGATTGGGGCGTTCTTGCGGCGGCTGGGGTTCTTACGATCATTCCAGGGGCTTTGGTTATTTACTTTGTACGGAACCACATTGCCCGTGGCTTTGCTTTAGGGAGGGTGTAATGGATCTGGCGTGGATGGCATGGACAACACCGACGGCAATTTTCTTTTCACTTATCGCGCTGATGCTCATCGGCATGACCGTCTGGGCGATTATAAAGCCGCAGGCGCCACGGCGTGGAATTTTGCGGATTGAAACCACGCCGGGTGATCGCCTTTTTATCAGCCTGCTCGGATCGGCATTTATTTGCCTGCTCTGGCTTTCGCTATTTGGGTCACCCCTCTGGTGGGCGCTGGTATTTTGTGCCTGCTTTATGGTATCAGTATTTAAATGGGTTTAATTTTAATGGAGACAGTAATGAACCGTTGCTTGAAATCAATTGTTGCCTTTGGAGTGATTTCCATATCGCCCGTAGCGTTTGCACAGGATGCGACAGACAAATGGATATCAGAATTCCAACCCGCTTCCATTAGTGAGGATGAGCAACGGGCGGAAATTAAATGGTTTCAGGATGCTGCGGCGCCCTTTCGGGGAATGGAAATTAATGTGGTCTCCGAAACCATCGCCACTCATGAATATGAAGCACAAGTGCTTGCCCGCGCCTTTACTGAGCTCACTGGAATTGTAGTGAATCATGACCTGATTGGAGAAGGGGATGTGGTTGAAAAACTACAAACCCAGATGCAGTCGGGCGAAAATATTTATGATGCCTATATCAATGACAGTGATCTGATTGGTACCCACTGGCGGTATCAACAGGTTCGAAATCTTACCGACTGGATGGCTGGGGAAGGGGCGGATGTGACCAATCCGGACCTCGATCTTGGCGACTTCATTGGCGCAAGCTTTACGACCGGACCAGACGGAAAGCTTTATCAGCTTCCGGATCAGCAATTCGCGAACCTGTACTGGTTCCGTTATGACTGGTTTACCGATCCCGCCAATATGGCGGATTTTAAGTCAAAATATGGTTATGACCTTGGTGTGCCTGTCAATTGGTCAGCCTATGAAGATATTGCAGAGTTCTTTACTGGCCGTGAAATTGATGGGGAAACAGTTTACGGTCATATGGATTACGGTAAAAAGGACCCATCTTTAGGGTGGCGCTTTACGGATGCCTGGATGTCCATGGCCGGTATGGGCGATAAGGGGGAGCCAAACGGCCTTCCTGTCGATGAATGGGGTATTCGTGTAAATGAAAACTCACAGCCCACTGGGTCGTGCATGGCGCGCGGCGGGGCCACCAATAGCCCGGCAGCCGTCTATGCGCTACAGAAATATGTGGATTGGCTTACTAAATACGCGCCACCGGCTGCGGCAGGGATGGTTTTTAGTGAGGCTGGCCCCGTACCGGCACAGGGTAACATCGCCCAGCAGATATTTTGGTACACCACCTTTACCCCCGATATGGTAAAGCCGGGCATTGCGGTGATGAATGACGATGGTACACCAAAATGGCGCATGGCCCCATCGCCGCACGGCGCATACTGGTCGGAAGGAACCAAAATCGGCTATCAGGATGCGGGATCATGGACATTGATGAAATCAACGCCGGTGGATCGTGCCAAGGCTGCATGGCTTTATGCTCAGTTTGTGGTATCAAAAACAGTGGACGTCAAAAAATCCCATGTGGGCCTTACTTTTATTCGCGAAAGCAGTGTCAATCATGAAAGCTTTACGGAGCGTTCACCGGAACTTGGCGGACTAGTTGAATTTTACCGCAGCCCCGCGCGGGTGCAATGGTCACCGACGGGGACTAATATTCCTGACTATCCCCGCCTTGCACAACTTTGGTGGCAAAATATCGGTGATGCATCTTCGGGTGCTAAATCAGCAAAAGAAGCGCTGGATTCGCTGTGCTTCGCACAGGAACGTCTACTTAGTCGTTTAGAACGGGCCGGCGTACAGGGTGATCTGGGCCCAAAAATGAATGACGAAGAAAGCGATGATTATTGGCTTACCCAGCCTGGCGCGCCAAAACCAGCTCTTGCCAATGAAAAGCCGCAAGGCCAAACGATCAGTTACGATGAATTGATCAAAAGCTGGCAGTAAAAGGATTTACCGCTGAGCAGAGCATCAGAATCGCTTAAAATACCAAATGTTGTCGTTATTGGAGCGTCAAATGTGGACGTGTGCGGTTCCGCAACAGACGATATAGTCAATAGCGAGTCCAATGTTGGAAAGGTTTCCATCAACGTTGGTGGCGTGGGCCGCAATATAGCTGAAAATATAGGACGACTTGGGGTCAATTGTAGTTTGCTGTCTGTGGTTGGTGACGACGCATTTGGCCAAATGATCATGCGTCAAACAGAAGCATCTGGTGTAGATGTTTCACATATCTATGAAGCGAAAGGGCAACCTACATCTGTTTATCAGTCAATATTAGATCCTTACGGAGAACTTACTGTAGCCATCAATGATATGGCTGCTTCAGAACTTATCACTCCTGATTATATAAATTCCCATGACTCAAAGATAAATGACGCAAATCTAATAGTTCTCGACGCAAATATACCGCTTGATACACTTGAATTTATTGCTCAAAAATACGGTGATAAGCAGATTATTGCAGATGGTGTGTCTGTGCGTAAAGTATTGAAACTCAGGAGTATTTTTTCATCGATTAACTGTTTGAAGGTAAACCTCAATGAAGCAAGAGCTCTTTGCGGCTCGTTGAGCGCTGGGCCGGTTACGCTGGCGTCATCGCTAAGGGAACAAGAAATTGATGAAGTTTATATAACATTGGGTGCTGAGGGAGTTTATTTTGATGCACAAGAGGAGTGCGGCACGGTAAATCAGAAGTCAAACGCTGCGAATATAATTAATGTGACAGGGGCAGGGGATGCTTTTTGCGCTGGTCTCGCCGTTGGTTTTGTGGAAAAGTGGCAAGCGCGGGATAGCGCACAGTTTGCAAATGCAGCGGCGGTTCTTACAGCAGGTTGCCGTGACACAGTAAATATTGGGATTTCTCGTGCGATGGTAAAGCGGTTGTTGGAATAACGAATGGTAAATTTAAACTCATACCTGGATATCTTACCGGAAATTAAAGCAGCATTGGGTGATGGCAAGCCAGTTGTTGCGCTTGAATCCACTATCATTTCCCATGGCATGCCATATCCAAAGAACGTTGATACCGCGCGCCGTGTGGAAGCAATTGTTCGTGAAAATGGTGCCGTTCCGGCAACCATTGCCATTGTGGACGGTCGGCTAAAAGTAGGACTTTCCAGAGACGAACTTGAATATTTTGGAAAAACTGGCCTAGATGTGGTTAAGGCCAGTCGCCGTGATATCCCATTTCTTGTCGCCAAAGGAGCAGACGGCGCAACCACTGTAGCAGCGACAATGATCATTGCAGCGATGGCTGGGATTAAAATATTTGCGACTGGTGGTATTGGGGGGGTTCATCGGGACGGTGAGAACAGCATGGATATTTCAGCGGATCTGGAAGAACTGGCCAAAACAAGTGTCAATGTTGTTTGTGCGGGAATAAAATCAATCTTGGATATCGGTCGAACCCTTGAATATCTGGAAACAGTAGGAGTTACGGTAGTCGGCTATAAAACAGAGCAAGTGCCTGCATTTTATGCCAGAAGCAGCGGTTTTAAAGTGGATTATAATTTCAGTAAACCTGATGAAATTGCTAAAGCGATCGCCGCGAAAGATGATCTTGGACTGGAAGGTGGTGTGTTGATTACAAATCCTGTTCCTGAAAAATATGCACTTGCACAAGATAAAATAGAAGCCACCATTGCCAGCGCTATTCAGGATATGAATGAGCGTGGCATAAAAGGGAAAGAGACGACGCCATTTCTACTAGCACGAATAGCTGAAACAACAGAAGGAGAAAGTCTGGAAACCAACATCGAATTGGTTCTAAACAATGCGGCATTGGCTGCGCAGATCGCTGTATGCTGCAGTGTGCTTTCGCATTGAACTGCTTTGTTATGAGTAATCACCCTATCAATAACATCCCAACCATCGATTTAGGCAGATTTTTAGATTCACACGGAGAAACTCGTCGCGAGATTGCAGCAAAGGTCGATAAAATCTGCCGTGAAATTGGATTTTTGATTATTGAAAATCATAGGATTGATGAAGAGTTGATTCGAAACACGTGGGAAGTTGCGGGACGATTTTTTCAATATAACCAGACTGAAAAACATAAAGTTAAACCTGCTGATCCGGGCTCTCCACGCGGATATACCCCGATCGAAGGAGAAACGCTTTCACGAACTATAGGTGAGGAAACCCCACCTGACCTTAAGGAAACATTCAGCAGCGGCCCCATTTCACCGCCCCAAGGACAAAGTCAAAGCGAAAATTTTGACTTCTTTTACGGTTCAAACATTTGGCCGCTTGAACCGGTCGAGTTTAAAGAAACCTGGATAGCATACTACAAAGCGATGGAAGTACTTGGGGCCAATATCATGACCATGCTGGCCGCAGCACTTGAAGTCGATGATAATTTTTTTGCTAAGTATCATACCCATCATATCAGCGCACTGCGTTGCCAATATTATCCTGGAAGCCCAAATATCAAAATAGCGGGCCAGCTAAGGGCGGGCGCCCACACGGACTATGGTAGCGTCACCATTCTAAAAGCGGACCCGAAAGTCGCTGGACTTGAAATTTTGGCAGCTGATGGTAGTTGGATAAAAGCGCCATTGGTGAAGAGTGGCTTTATCATCAATATCGGCGATATGCTGTCGCGCTGGACAAATGATCGATGGGTGTCCACTATGCACCGTGTGGTTGAACCGGAAGGTATAGGTGCTGCCCGGCAATCTATCGCATATTTTATGAACCCCAATTATGACGTGCAGATTGAAACCATTTCCACCTGCATATCAGCAAAAAACCCTGCAAAATATGACACTATTCTTGCCGGGGAATATCTAATGAAAAAGTTTAATCAATCTATCTAGGTTATCCATTGATGAGCAGGGACAACGAATTTACGCCAGTAGTGGGCAGTAAGCCTATTTAAACAATGAAAAGCGAAAGCCCGGCGGGTTGAAATTCTTCGGCAGATAATCATCAGGTATGTTGAGCTGATTGCCGTCTCGGATCGCGCTTAAGTGCGGTGAAGCAATTTCAATTTTTGCAGCGTGGAACGCATTCTGAATATGACTGTACAGGTTTGAATATATCTCCGCCATGCGCTGGGGTTCCTTGGTATGACCGTTAATCTGGTAACTGACGTAAAAATCATCAAGCCCGGTTTGAAGCACGAATGGGGAAGGGTTGTCTTCAATTCCGTCGGTTTTTTTTGCTGCTTCAAGCAGGCAGTCATGAACCTTCTGCCACGGAACGTCATATCCAATCGTGACTTCGGTATGCAGCACAAGTGAACCTTCTCGTGCCTGCGCCGAGAAATTAATGATGTGGTTGCTGAGCACCATGCTATTGGGAATGGCGATTTCGACATTTTTGCGAGTGATGATCCGAGTGACAAACATACTGCGCTCAATCACGTTTCCTTCAGCGTCGGCGATACGTACATAATCGCCGATTTCAAAGGCACGCATATAAATAATCATGATGCCAGCAATGATATTTGCGACTGCCCCTGCGGAACCAAGTGAGACCAATATCCCCAAAAACAGCGATGCTGCTTGGAACGCCGGGCTGTCATTGCCGGGAAGGTAGGGAAACGCAAGGATCAGCGCAAACAGGATCACCATGAAACGCACCAGTTTATAGGTTGGATCTGCCCACTCAGGATAAAACCCAGCAAATTCAATCCGTTCTCGCTTTAGACCCTGGAAAAACAGCCTGAGTATCCTAAGTCCGAAACGCACAATGATGAAGAGAATTACCAAAAATAATAAGTCGGGCAGGTAATTGACCAGTGCATTGAGTGTTGCCGTTAAATCTACAAGGATCGCTGCGTAAGCAGTATCCATAACTGATGCTGTTGACGGATGAACAGATAAAACCGTACCAAGGCCAACAAAGAAAATTGCCGTCTTGGCGACAAATCCAACCGCGCGTACGATCATAATCCGAGCTGCTTTAATATCTCGACCGGTGAGCACATTATAATTCTGAATACGCAGGGTTTTAAAGGAGCCGGGCTCGCGCTCCTCGAGGTTTTTTCTATGTCTGGTAACAAGTCGACTTGTCAAGGTCCATAAAACGGCCCAGAAGATCAGCAGCCCAACAATGGTGACTGTTTGCTGTGCCCAAACAGGTAAATTCTGCAAAAAGTCCATAACCTTCCCCTTATTTCTTTTTTTGTTTGGAATTACCTTAGCACTAATTGTGTGTGATGAAAACCAAGCGAGAAATCTGCTTTTTGCGACTAATTCGCATCTTTTGCGACGAAGTGCAATTTTCCTGCGATGAGTGGTAGCAGGGAGTTCTTGAAGCGCTCCGTACCATGCATATCTCAAAGACATGGCGGCAATAATGCAGCCAAAAGAGATTAAAACTTGAGAAATGAAAAGGAAGATAAAATGACCACTGTAACAAGTAACTATAATTTTATGGATTTACTGAAAGACCATAGTTATGTGCCAGAAGTTGATGAAGCAAAATACGGATTGTTTCGTGACGTAACGGAAGCTTTTGATAGGGTAAGTGCCAAGCTTGATGAAGCAACAACAGAATATAGCTTCATGGATCTGTTGAAAGATAATGGACATGTACCTGCTATCGCTGCTAACGACAATTCAATCCTTGATGAGATTGAAGAGCAGTTTGAAGGACTGGCGGCTTTCATCGAAGAAGCAACAGAAGACTATAACTTTATGGACCTGGTCCGCGACAGAGCTTTTGTTCCGGTACCAGCAAATGACAATCGTCTGCTAAACCCAACTGCGGCGTAAGAATAATGGCTTCGCCTATTGAAATGTGCGTCCATATGATCCATCCTGTGTCATCACAGAGGAGAGGATTATGGAGAACAAAAATTCCAGACGCACATTTCTAAAGAAAACAGCCGCCACCATGGCGGGCGCGGGTCTAGTCGCAACATTCCCCGGATATGCAGACACTAATTCGTCAGCTAATGCAGCACCGGATTTTAAAATTTCCCTAGCACAGTGGTCCATCCACAAACGTATTTTCGGCGGCGGCGCCGGTCGTTTTGACAGTCAGGCCGCACGGCGCGAAGCTTACCGTGCCAATCTCAGTAATTATCTAATTGGGGACCTTACCAATCTTGATTTTCCCCGTCTTGCTCGTGAAGAATTTAATCTTGACGCTATTGAATATGTGAACACCTTCTTGTTTGACCGGGCGCGCGATGAAGCATATCTCTCGGATCTTAAAATGCGCTGCGATGACAATGGCGTACATAGCCTTTTGATCATGTGTGATTGGGAAGGGGCACTGGGCCATCCTAATCCTGTTGAACGAACTGCCGCCATTGAACGACACCATCAATGGGTGGATGCCGCAGCGTATCTAGGGTGTCATTCCATTCGTGTGAATGCTGAAAGCGAAGGCACGTGGGAAGAACAGCGTGACTTGAGCGCAGAAGGGTTATCCCGGCTTGCGGAATATGGTGATGCAAACGGCATCAATATCATTGTTGAAAATCACGGCGGACTGTCCAGTAACGGAAAATGGCTTGCCGAGGTGATGGAGGCGGCATCACATCCCCGTGTCGGAACACTTCCGGATTTTGGCAATTTCAGGGTCAGCGCCGACGAGGAATATGATAAGTACCAGGGTGTCGAAGAACTTATGCCATATGCCAAAGCGGTAAGCGTTAAAGCGTACGATTTCGATGGAGATGGCAACGAAAGCTCCATCGATTTTGACCGCATGCTTAAAATCGTTGCGGATGGAGGCTACAGTGGTTATCTGGGTATTGAATATGAAGGAAGTGGATTAAGTGAATATGACGGAATACACGCGACGATTGCGCTTCTCAATCGAGTGATTAGTGATATGTCAGTATAGATTGGGAGAACCAAAGTGCAGGATGATCTGACAAGACGAAAATTTATAGAAAAAACTGGGCTAACAATGGCAGCAGGAGGGATGATGGTTATGAGCGGAAACAGTGACGCAGATGCGCAAATGATGAGCGGAGAGGGCGGCGCTGCACCGGACGCAGTAGCCTTTGGTAAATCCTTAAAAGGTCTTGGCATTAGTTTGTTAGTCAGTGATGTCGCCGCCGCAGTAACATTCAGTGAGAAAATCCTTAAGGCCAGCACCATGTATGCCGATGATACCTTTGCGATCATGCGCCACGGCGAAGAAGTCTGGATGCTTCATGCAGATGGCACCTATCATTCAAACCCGATGCTTGGGCTGGTGCAGGGGCAGGATGGTCGTGGGCGTGGTGTTGAACTGCGGCTTTATAATCAGGACCCCGACGAAGCGGAGGCCGCCGCGCGTGAGACGGGCTATGACGTTCTTTTTGAAACGCGGAACAAACCCCATGGACTAAGGGAATGCTATATTCTTGATCCAGACGGTTTCTGCTGGGTCCTCAGCCGCCACCTAAGGGAAGATGATAAGGTTCCGGAGTAGGCTTAATTCCTGTTTTTGACCGCAGACGTTCCATGACATGAAAAGGGAGATCATATAATGACTGGAATATTCGCACGCATTGTAGGCTGGATTACAATGGTATGTTTATTTGGGATTTTATCTGCAAACGCTCAGGTACGCCTTGAACATTTGTGGACAATTGATGGGTTTGATCGCCCTGAAAGCGTGTTTCCAAGCGAAGATGGTAGTGAAATTTATGTTTCCAACATCAATGGTCCCAGCAATGAGGAAGACGGGAATGGTTATATTTCCCGAGTTTCCCTTGATGGGCAAGTAATTGAAAAGAAATGGATTACTGGACTTGATGGCCCCAAAGGGTTTGTGGCTGATCAAGGTAAGATCTATATAACAGATGTGAAACATGTGGCAAAAATTGATATCGCTAGCGGTGAAATTGAAGGCCGCATTGTCCCGGAAAATATTGGGTTTCTTAATGACGTTGCTGTGGTAAACGGGGTTGTTTACTTTTCCGATACTGGCGCAGATACACTCTATCGTTATAGTGATGCAGGCGGCCTGAGCAAGGTTGCGTCGGGGCCGTCAATAGACGGCATAAACGGCCTGCTTAAGGACGGTGATAATTTATTGATCACGGTAATGGCGGAGGGGAATTTGCTTCGCGTTGATTTGAATGATCATTCCATGACTGAAGTGGGCCAAGGGATCATAAATGGTGACGGCATTGGTATTTTAGACAGTGGCGGCTATACCATATCATCCCACAGCGGTGAAATATATCACATTAAGAACGCAACTGAGACAGACTTGCTGCTCGATAGCAAGCCCGATGGGATCTCTCAAAACGATAGCACTCTGATGGGTGACATGCTTGTGGTGGCAAATATTAGACCCGGATCGGTTACTGCCTGGAAAGTCGTGCCGGATAACTGATCAAGGAGTTGAAGCAATCTAAAACTAACAGTTTTCTGTATAAAGGTCATAATCAATCGAAATACGGGACAATTGGTCATGCTAAAAAAGCTATTTACATTAACATCCGCACTTGTTGTGGCAGGATGTTCTTCAGGAGCGTCTCAGTATGGCGCCCTTTCAACGGTTCCCAGTGTCGATATTGAAAGATACGCTGGCAAATGGCATGAGATTGCTCGCCTTGATCAACGATTTCAACGGGGGTGCGTGGCTACAACTGCCGAATATGCTATCCGTGACGATGGTGATGTGCGAGTAACTAACACCTGCACCAAGAATGGCAAGATCAAGCAGGCATCGGGCCGTGCTTGGGTTGTGGACGAAGAAAGCAATGCTAAGCTCAAAGTCCAATTTCCTTTAAATTCCATCAAATTGCCGTTTCTTTCTGGCGATTATTGGATCATTGCCCTGGACGATGATTATCAATATGCCATGGTTGGGGAAGAAAAACGTAGCGCACTGTGGATTTTAGGTCGCGACGCTCAAATGCCTGCCGAGACGCTTGCAATGCTGGTTGCAAAAGCGCGCGATGCTGGATTTCCCGTGGAAGAGCTGATTTATGATAACAAGGAAATCGAAACCGCAAGTCTGTTTTTTACAAATTAGACTAATTTCCTGAGCAATAGCGTGATATCAACAATGCCTGAATAAAAATTATTTCTTAAAACCGATTATCGGTGTTGAAACTATGTCCATTTGTCAGTAGAAGGAAGTACTGTAGGACTGGGACAACAATAATAATCGGAATCTAAATGCCACAGTTTGTTAAAACGCTTGTGGATGCACTACGGGATCTTGCCCCAATTGTGGGTGTGGTGCTTTTTTTTCAGCTCATTGTTCTGCAACAACCTTTTCCAGAACCGATGAAAATTGCCGGCGGCATGATCGCCGTGGTTATTGGCCTTGCACTTTTTATTCAGGGGCTGGAGCTTAGCCTTTTCCCCCTTGGTGAAAATATGGCGGGCGCTTTGGTTAAAAGCGGGAGTGTTCCGTGGTTGATTATTTTCGCATTTGCGCTTGGGTTTGGCACCACAGTGGCAGAACCGGCCCTGATCGCTGTAAGTCAGGAAGCAGCCAGGATTACCGCGTCCGCCGGTATGATTAATGCAACGCCAGAGGCGGAGGCATCATATGCGTTTGGATTGCGCATGACCGTGGCGGTATCCGTCGGCGCGGCAATTGTCACTGGTGTGATCCGCATCATTAAAGGTTGGCCGATCCAGCATATTATTATTGGCGGTTACATTATCATCGTGATCCTAACCCAATTCGCACCTGAAAGCATCATAGGTGTGGCCTACGATAGTGGCGGTGTAACAACGTCCACCATTACAGTGCCGCTGGTAACGGCGCTTGGTATCGGCCTTTCCACAGTGATTAAAGGTCGAAACCCTATGATCGATGGTTTTGGTCTGATCGCATTTGCCAGCCTTTTTCCGATTGCATTTGTGCTTGTTTATGGGATTTTGGTCTGATGGAAGAACTGCTTATCAAAATGATTATGACTTTCCTGACAACGGTGCGGGATGTGGCACCGATTGGGTTTTTGCTGATCTTTTTCCAAACATTTGTATTGAAATCGCCAGTACCTAATCTAAAGAAAGTCTTCGTTGGTTTTATTTATGTAATATCAGGCCTTGCGCTCTTTTTAATTGGACTTGAACAAGCATTATTTCCGCTCGGTGATATAATGGCAAAGCAGCTCACCGATCCAACTTTTATCGCAAGCGGCGGCGAAGGGGAAACTATTCAGTGGTGGCATTATTATTGGGTTTATATCTTTGCGGCTGCAATTGGATTTTCAACGACGGTGGCTGAACCGTCGTTGATCGCGGTCTCTATGAAGGCCAATGAAACATCCGGTGGTGGATTAAAGCCATGGGGTCTTAGAATTGCTGTAGCGATTGGCGTGGCTCTTTCCATTGCGTTGGGGGCATTTCGGATCGTGACCGGAACGCCATTGGCTTACTATATGATGGTGGGATATATCCTGGTAATTGTTCAAACTGTATTTGCACCTAAGATGATTGTGCCACTAGCTTACGATAGCGGCGGCGTGACCACATCAACTGTCACCGTACCGCTTGTAACAGCACTTGGACTTGGGCTTGCCTCAACGGTGCCGGGACGAAGTCCTCTAGTAGATGGGTTTGGTCTGATTGCGCTAGCCAGTTTGTTTCCGATGATAACAGTTATGGGATACGCGCAAATTTCTCATTTTCTTCAAACACGCAAACAAAGGAGCGAGTTATGAAATTCAAACTAATCGTCGCTATGGTCGCTGACGAAAATACAGATAAAGTGATTGAAAAGGCGCGTGAACTCGGGGCGACGGGAGCCACGGTGATCACTAGCGCACGCGGTGAAGGATTAACGCCATCAAAGAGTTTTTTTGGTGTGACGATCGAAGGGCAGGTTGATGTGGCCTTGTTTATCGTCGAAGAACATATGTGCAAAACAATTTTGGAAGCAATCTCAGAAGTGGGCAATTTTAAAGATTCGCCTGGTGCTGGGGTTGCGCTTCAATTGGATATTCAGGATGTTGTAGGACTGGAAAGTCAGCTCTCTACCATAAAGGAAGAAATCGAGGAACAGCTATGACCGATACAAAACATGAAACTGTCAAAGACGTGATGTCCGATAAACTCGTAATGATTGATGGTTTAACTACTATTGATAACGCGCTTGATATTATGCGAAAGCATCAGATCAGCTCTCTTGTTGTTAATCGCAGGGACGAAAGCGATGAATATGGAATGATAACAGCGACGGATATTGCAAATGAAGTTGTAGTCCCCGATCTTTCGACGGAGCGAACAAGCGCTTATCAAGTCATGCAAAAACCCGTTCTTTCAATGCGCGCTAATATGAATATTCGTTATGCCATTAGACTTCTGACGAAATTTAAGGTTTCCCGCGCGCTGGTAATTGATAACGACGAAGCGGTTGGCATTGTAACGCTTCGAGACATGCTTCTTCGTTACACTGAGCTTTGATTATTCGTCGTTGGTAACATCCTCGCCAATATAACGGCTGATGCGGTCAAACAGATCCTTCATGGCCGCGCCAGTTTCCGGCAATTCTTCTGTTGGCATATCAAGGTGGTTTATGGGAATTTCCTGCTGGTATTGCTCGAATATCGGTTTTACCATTTCATAAGCGTAGTTGGGAATGCGGCGGTTTTTCCTAAATTCAGCAATTGGAATTTCCGCTTCGATAACGCCGTCTTTGTCCATGGTCGGGTCTTTAGCCAGCACATTCAGATACGGATCGACGATTATGCTTTCCCCGCCTTCGTAGGTCGGATTTATGGGAAAAGCGATGTTTGACATGGCGGAGTAAAAATTATTGATATAAGCCATATCAATCACGTCCGCTTCATCAAATAGGGTAGCTGTACGAAGCATGATTTCGGTACCGCGCATGGCAAAGGCAGCATAAATAAACGGGTCAAACTGCACAGTGCTTACGGCGATATTGCCAAATTCCGTTTGTAGCACTGGAAATTCTTCTTCAATCCCATACATGGCACGGTATTTATCGCGGACTGCTTCGATGGTTGTGGTTGTAATTTCGCGATCCGGATACAGGCGCTTTATGTTTCTTGATTTCCAATATTTTTTAACGACATCTCCATCGCGGTTAATAACGGCATTGATACTAAGAATATGCTGCGGCCAGTCCGCATCGGTCGCGTAAGTACCAAAAATTACATATGTGTCGCAGTTTCGCGCGATTTCACCTAGACGGTCTGTTTCTTTTCCCGGAATTTGAATAGTAAAGGGTAGTTTTTCTGTTCGAGTACCGGAGGAATAACCAGTAAGTGGAAACTCATGGAACAAAAGAAAATCTGGTTTTTTACCTGTGGTGCACGCTTGCTCTGCAAGTCGCTCCATATGTTGAAGGTTTGCCTCCAGTCCTTCTTCAATGGTCGCGAAATCGGAAAGAGAGTTAACACCACTTTGAATTACCTTGAGCACCACGACATCCTTTTCCAGAGGTTTGACCGGATAAGTGCCGTCTGGTCGCACCAGCTGCGGAATGTTTTCTGCGGGCTGCTGAGCTATGCTTTCTTCGATAACATTTTGGTCACTGAACTTTTGGCCTAGAACAAAAGCACCAATGGCGATGCCAGCAATTGAAAGGATGGTGGTTTTATTCATGATTTGTCCTCCGTTGCCCATAAGGGTAGGGAGCAAGAAACCATTCAGCAATGATATATATCACATTAATTATTTGAAATGGTCAGTTCGGAACAAGACATCCAGGCTTTATACCGATCCAGATAAGTTCCATAGGTTCGTCGCCGGTATTTCCGCTTTGATGCAACTCGGCCATAGTGGTGCCGGTGGGGTCCCAGGAAGCACTACCTGTTTCAGCATAAAATGAGCTTTCCTCCCCACTATATTGCACTGTCCATTGGCCACCCTTCACCTGCACATAGAGTTGATCATAAGGGTGGCGATGAATGCCCTCCCACTCGCCGGGCTGGATGGTAAATTTTTGTACCACCATTTTTTCGTTTTCAAGCAAGAGTTCTCCGGGGATGTTGGGATAATACATATGACAGGGATTAGGAATATTTCCTTCCATCCCTTCGGCGCTTTTGGTCTTCCAGCCATTTTCCTCTGTTGGGATTTCAATATATTCAGAACATGCGGCAGTTACGGCGACGAGTGCTGAAACAGCTGTTAACTTCAAAGCGTTTTTAATTATCATAAAAATGGTCCCCTTTTAGACAGTTTTTTCTTTTATGATTATGCTATCACATTTCCAAGTAATGATAAAAATCATTGTTGGTTGCTTCCAGCTGTTTTACTCTTTTGACTTAAAAATCGAGGGAGGATGCAATGAAAAGACGCGATACGTTGAAATTTTTGGGCGTGGCATCAATCGGTGCTGCGTATACCGGCTTAAATCCCGCATGGGCGCAACAAAATAGTATCACCCTCGATCCCATGAAAGCCGAAGATTTGCATTTTATGCACCGCAAACTTGCTTTTAGCACAGATGAACGGCTTAGCTATTGGTATATTCGTGCAGTGCGTTACGGTTTTCAGGATGGTGTATTTACACCTTTTTGGAATATGCATGTGGGTATTATTTATAAGATCGAAAATATGGCCGATTATCGCTACCGGGCCAAAGCAGTCCTTAAAATATTCTATTCGGACCTTGAAACCGGGGAGCTTATCGAAACATTCAATAATCCATACACCGGCGAAGCGAGGGAGGTGATGCAACCCCCGCTCGCACAGGTTAATCGTATCTTTAGTTTACAAGGGGTTGAGCAGCCAGCGTTTGACATTAACAGTGAAAATAAGAATGGTTCTGTCTCCAGAAACGGCGAAATTGGTCCCGCATGGATCATAGGTGATGATGTGTGGCTTAATGGCGATGTTATATACCGTTCGGAACTGCCAAATGACTTGGGTCAGTTAATACAGGTGAATGACTGGTCCACATATCATGGATCTCTTTCCCAATTACTGGATCAAAACCGCACAAGCGCTGATGCCACACATACATTTAACGACATCAATACATTCAATCATCCATGGATTGGTATGGAAGGGATTGATGCTTGGTCCGTTTCCCGTGGTTTTGGCCGAAAGTTCCACGATGTTAGCGGCATGCCGCCAATGTGGCGGGACTTCGTAAAAGAGACAAACCCGGAACTGTTGGAAGACAATCCCGATATCTTTAATTTTTGAGGTTCTATGTTAACCAGACGCAATCATTCTTGACGTAAAGCCGTTGGTGCCTTTGTGAGACCAGTTGTTTTGTGGACCATCATGGATGTGTACTACTGACTGATACTGGACATAATCGTAGAAGGCATTGTTAGGGAGACCATCAACAGTAATTAGGCCACCATCCATTCCTCGTAGAGGTGCCATTTCTACCCGGGATTCTGGTGTCGTATATTTGATTATCAGATCATCCGAACGTTCTACAGTCATTGGAACGGCTTCAATAGTCTGTGATTGACGGTGAAATCCGGCAAAGCCCAATGGTAATATCTCATGGGCTGCGGTCAGTTGCGCTTCGCTCATGGCGTTATCAAGATATATGCGCGTCCACTGTCCCATTTCAAATGTGACGAGGAAACGAACGCCGGCTAGGTCTGTGTTTCCATTATTTCCTTTATATATTTCAATTAGACGATTGCCGTCGCATTGCATGGTGGTGGGAAGTCCAAAGTTACAGGGGCAGGGGATTTCACAGCTGCAGCATTCAGCGACATTGGCCTCAAAGGACCACGTGGTTTGCGCTTGCGCTTTAGATATAAGTGCTGGTGTTAGTGCGGCTGCCCCAAGCATTTTGTTAAAATCACGCCTTTTGATGGTCATTTCTTCCTCCCTTTGTGTCGATTAGGCTCAAATGTTACGCGCTAAGGCAGGGCTTAGTCAAATTAGAGGCTAGTTTCGAATTTTCAGCGCATGCCATGTTTCATTCACCAGTTGAAAGATTAATTCTTCAGTTGAGGTACGTCGGTTTAAGCCTGCCGCTTGTCCAGCCCAGAGCGCCGTAGCATCTGGACTATTGCTTTCAATGGAAGCTTTTCTTATTGGTGCGGTCACTGTATTCATCAATGGAAAATCCGGGAAGGTATCGACATTGCTCATTGATCTCGCGTAAGCGTTTGAAACAGTCCTGGCTTTTCGGCCAGAAAAGGCTTTTGTGTGCATGGTATCATCGCCACTTGCATTCATGATGGCGTCTTTGTGTATATCGCTTGTGACGCTTTCGCTTGTTGTGACAAAAGCGGTTCCAATTTGAACACCGTCCGCACCAAGAGTCAGTGCTGCTGCAATGCCCCTACCATCAGCGATGCCGCCAGCGGCAATTACTGGTAAAGATACGGAGTCGACAATGCGCGGGATCAGTGCCATGCTTCCTGTAAGGTTATCCTCACCGCGGGGCAAGAACCATCCAGAATGTCCGCCAGCTTCAAAACCTTGCGCGATAATAGCGTCTGCACCATGTTCCTCAAGCCAAACAGCTTCTTTCACGGATGTTGCAGAGGAAAGGATCAATATTCCCTTTTCCTTCATTTGCCGTACGAGGTTTTGATCAGGAAGACCGAAATGGAAGCTTGCGACCTTCGGAGCATTATTGCAAAGGGCATCACACATTTTTGCATCGAAGGGAAAATTGCTTTCAGTGATGGCGGGCAGTTGTTCCACCTCCAATTTCTCTGACCAGTTGGCCAGATTCTCTGCTAAATTATTATCTTCAATTGCGAAATTTTCAGGAGGAGTGTGGGTAAAGAAATTCACGTTAAAAGCCTGATTTGTAAGTGACTTTACCGCCTTGATGTCAGCTTCACACTCTTCAATTGTGCTAAAGGCACTGGCAAGAGAACCCAAGGCACCTGCATTTGAAGCTGCAGCAACCATTTCCGGAGATGTGGTTCCAGCCATCGGGGCCTGTATAATGGGGTGATCAATATCAAGCAGTTTACAAAGTCGGTTATTATTCCACATTCCCAATCCTTAAGTCTAAATATCCATCATTTTTTCAATATCTTATCCAAACTTCAGGCGGGGTCAATCTAACTATATTGTGAACTTTTCGTTTCTTCCGAGCGGGACCGCATGGAAGAATTGCTCTAATGTAAAGGGGATGGTACCTTAATAAAAGAAGTAAGAGACAAAATATCAGGGAAAATAGATGACCGGCGATACGGCGGCACCGACGAGTAGTAAAAATCCATTCGATGATTGGCGGTGCATTGCCTCTGCAATTTTTATGGCTCTCGTGGGTTACACGGTAATGATGGGAGTGCCGGTACTTAGTACAGCACTGGTGGAAAAAGGTGGCTTTTCTGAAGTGGAGGTTGGGCGCATCTGGGGTGCTGATTTAGGTGGGTTTGCTATTGGCGCGGCGCTTTCAGCACTTCTTGTGGGCCGGATGAACCGGCGGCATCTGGTGTGGACCGGAGTTATTCTTTGTGTCATATGCAATATGCTGTGTCTCGTGATTGTGGATTATCAACCACTCCTGTTTCTTAGGCTTGGGGCAGGTGTTGCCAGTGGTTTATTCACAGGTATTGCTGTCGCAACCATGGGCGGTGCCACTCGTCCGGTAAATGTGTTTAATATCGAAATTCTTGCTTTTGCAGGATCCACTTATCTTACGCTTCAATTTTTACCCAGCCTGTCTATGAATGGGATTTATATTCTGTTTGTGATAATCGCGCTGATGTGTGCTTTCCTGGTCCACTTTATTCCGAAAAGGCCACTGAATGAGCAGGAATTGGCTGAGCAGGAGTTGGCTACCGAGGAAGTGGTCAACTGGAATGCGCCCCTTATTCTGACCATCGCCTGTCTTGTGGCGATATGCTTTACCTATATCAACATTGGTGGATACTATACATATATTGAACTGGCAGCTCTGGACGATGGTCTTGATCAAGACTGGCTTACCCCGGTATTGTCGGCGTCTTCTGTTTTTGGGTCCATTGGCTGCTTCTTGGCGTATCTAAGCTATCGTTTCGGACTTTTCAAACCGCTGATTTATTCTTTGGCTGCTATGGCATTCAGTGTTTTATTGGTAAGCACCGGAATCACTGACATGACATTCGCTATTAGTATTTTTGCCTTCATGACTCTGTGGACGTACGCCGATATATTTCAATGCGGCATGTTGGCGCATATGGACCGCACTGGGTCTTTCGTGGCGATGATCCCGGCGGTGCAGGGCCTGGGGAACTTTTTAGGACCAAATATCGCGGCAACGGTTCTCGCTATGGGGCTGGGTTATGGTACCATGTTTGTGGTTAGCGGAAGCATGACAATTGTAGCAATTGTACTGTATGCGGTTGTTGGTGTGGCCATGCGCAAACGAATTCCTGCTGTGGCTTAGGCCCCAATGATGTTTGTCAATTCCTTTATATATGCTCTGAAGGATTTTTCCCCACTATCAGTGATGCTGGCTGTGGTTTGTGGTTTTTTGCCAACGAACTTTTTTGTCACGTCAATATAACCGATGTCTTCAAGTTTTGTCAGATGGGTGGATAAGTTTCCATCTGACAAATTTAATTCCTTCTTAAGTTCGCCAAACTCAGCGGACTTTGCTGTCATCAAGTATGACATGATAGCCAGGCGGACGCGAGAGTGGATTATATTATCCAGTGCACGGTAATCAATTCCCGCCATGATTAATCCTTAACTTCAGGCAGTGGAGTATCTTGTGCTCGTCGCATCATTTGCCCAGGAAGGAGAATTAGTAGCGCGCAGCATGCCGCCATAATGAGTAAACTTTCATGATCAAAAGGCATGGGCATACTGAAGTAAGACAGAACAATCCACCAGCCCACGACAACCAGATAAAGCGATTTGATTTTTGTAATTCTGGCGATTACAAAATAAGCACCACCAATTAACGCGGACGACAGCAATGCCATGGTCTTTGGGTCGAATGCACCGGTGAGTACAGAAATACCAAAGTAAATAATTGCTCCGATTCCGATAGTCGCCCACGCGGAGCTATAGGCCTCTAAAGACAGGCTATCACAGTTGGAACGCTTTTTATGTTTATGGCCAACATAAATTGACAACGCATTGCCAACGATAAAAATTGGCAGCCAGATCATTAGCATTGCAGGTGGGATATATCCCACCACTGATGCATACTGGGCGAAAAAGCCAATCATCAACAAGGCGCCCCAAATAATCATATGACTTCCATCGATACCAGCGCGGCGGCGACCAGCTTCCATCATTCTGCGAATGAGTGCGAGGTCATCCGCGGCGTTCTCAACATCTTTTCTTGATTTATTATTCATAATTCAATTCTCCATTCGAATTTTACAAAGTACTTTGGAATACAAAGTATATAATTTTTACGATTTGTCAATATGAATAATATGTGGCATTTATATCGACAAACCAGAGGAGGGCAGAAATGGTAACTGTTAATCAAGTAACCCCAATATTGCGAATATTTGACGAGCCTAAGGCAAAGGAGTTTTACCTCAAGTTTCTTGGCTTTGAACTAATCTTTGAGCATCGCTTTGAAGAAGGACTACCGCTTTACATGGGAGTATCTTTAGGTGGAGAGACTTTGCACTTGAGCGAACATCATGGCGACGCTTGTCCTGGTGCACATATCAGAATTCAGTTGGATAATGTTGATGAATATCAAAGCACGCTGTCCGGCAAAAAATACAAATATTCAAATCCTTCAGTAGGGGAAGAAACCCCGTGGGAGACCCGGGAAATGAGTATCGATGATCCCTTTGGAAACCGTCTTACCTTTTATGAGATCAGTTGAGCCTTTGAGCGAGCTCAAGACAGAAACTGCGTAAATTTTCTGTAATCCAAATTAAGTTTTAGCTTAAATAATAATAAATTACAGTGTGTTCTTAATTTTTTACCTTGATTAAAGTTATGGTTAACGGATATGGTTAATTTGGTAACGTTATTAAGGATTCTCTCACATATGAGTAAGTTATGGTTAAGCCCAGGTAAAAAAATAGCCTTTGTGATAACGCTGCTCTGCCTCAACGGGTGCAGCACAGTGGGCGGCTGGTTTGGGGGTGGTGAAGGGGAGGAATTGGCTGCTGAGCCGGTCATGGATACACCCACCGAACCAGTCGGACCCACTCCAGAGGAACTCCTCGCTGAAAAGGATCAAGCCTTAATTGAACAAGGAATGCGGATTGCAGCCGCAGAAAATCAACTGCGCGCGATGCAGGAAGAAAATAGTGCCCTCAAGCAAGAGTTGGATGCTGCACGTGAGGAAACAGAAGAAATACGCGCCATGCTGGATCAGGCCAACGAAAGTCAGATCGCTGCTGCGTCTCAAAATGCCGGTGCTAACAGACCTAGTGTACCGCGTCCAACGGCACCAGATGGCGGATACGGGCTCCATTTGGCGTCCTACGAACTTAGGGAAAGCATTGAACCGGGTATTGCGGCACTTACCCGCCAGATTCCCGTGCTCATGGAAGGTCGTCCGGTAAAGCTCGCTCAGGCAACGGTAAGGGGGCGTAATTTCAATCGCCTTATCGTTGGTCAATTTGACAGTCAGGCTGATGCCCAGGCCGAATGTCGGCAAGCGTTGCTTTTGGTTAGTTATTGCGAAGTTGTTGCCTTTGAGGGCGAAGACTTTTAAAACACTATCCTGAAGAATTATATTTACCAAGGATTACCCGTGTTTAAGAAGTTACTAGTTACCGCACTACCATTTATTTTATCACCATCAATTGCCTTTGCGCAAAGCAGCTATTCCTGTACTGGCCCTGGCCTTAGTGAGCTAATGAATGAGGGATATAAGCAATTTACTAAATCGGAACTAAAGCCAGCCTTCGCAAGAAATACAAGGGGTTTTGAAATTGCCGCCTATCATGATGGCGATATACTCAAAGTGATAACCGTCAGTTATATGGACCAGTCTGAGCGCGAAGATATCGAAATTTACTTTCAAACTATTGATGATCATCTGATGTATTACCATAAGCAGCAAAATAGCAACTTTTATGGTGAGCGCGACAGTGTGCTCCTTAAAGAAGAAAAATCATACTTCCATGTCTGCGATGGCCGTATGCTCGCACCAGCTGAAGGGGGAATCATTGATAACGATCTTTATGATAAGATGGTCGTGCTCAGGGATGCGGTGCTTGCTGAGGTAAAAACAAAATAGCCTATTACGCATTCTCCAAATTACTCTTGGTGATTTTATTCTTTACTTTACCGTATAGTAAAGTTATAAATGTTCCATGCGGACTAAATCAAAAGACATACGGGAGAGAATGATCGCATCGGCGATGGAGTGTTATCGCAAGTACGGCGTTATCAATTCCTCAATGGATATTGTTGCCAAAAGGGCGGGGACGACCAAGCCCACTGTTTATTCGCATTTTGGATCAAAAGATGGACTCTTCGATGCGGTGATCGAAACATTGCAGCACAACTTTCTCGAAAACCCAAGTTTAGTATATGACAAGGAAAAGGACGCTGCAGAGCAATTGGTCAGTTTTTTCAATGAGCAACTTATATCATTGTTTGACCAGGATTATATTGAACTGCTTCGCGCCATAATCCTCGAGACCACCCGAAAAAACCATAACATACCATATGATGATCTGCAGATGGAGTTTGACGTTCGAAACTGGATTGAAGATGCCATTGAATATGGCGATATGGAACCTTGTGACGTTGTGATGGCAGCAAATAATTTAATCGGTATTGTAAATGGGCGCTTTTTTTACCCGGCACTCATTGGCATTAGGCAGTTTTCAAAGAAAAAGCAAAAACAAGAATTAAGAAAATCAATAGAAGAGTTTCTAGGGTTATCACATAGGGAAAATTTACGAAAATTTGGAGAGTAAGATGAAAAAACTGGTTATTGCGGCGATGACCGCATTATTTGCCATGACAGGTATGGCCCTGGCGCAGGATGTTGCGGGGGACTGGAGTATTATGATTTCTGCACCGGAAGGATCGACATCCTTTCCAATGACAATTGCCGTAGATGGCGAAACGGCAACAGGTACTGTAGATTCAGATGAGCTTACAGGGACTTATATTGATGGCGAGCTTAAACTTGAAGGGGATCTATATATCGCCGAAGCGGGATATCCGGCAAAGGCCAACATGACCGCAAAGCTTGATGGCGAAAGTCTAACAGGTAGTATGTCCTGGGATGCCTTCTATCTGGATGTAATAGGTAGCAGAAGATAAAAACACATTGGCTTGTGCCGCGTAAAGCGGCACAAGCCAGCAATATTCACGAAATTGATAGTTCTGAGTATCCCAAAATCATATCTATTTTACTTCCGTCACTTGTTACGGGCAAAAGAAGCCCTATCACATTAATATCTTTTTGATTATTTTCTTGATCCATATAATGACTGATGGTTAGAAGTGGTAGTTTCTTATCCAGCATTTCGTCAATTAATTGCTTGAAACGGTAATGATACGTGGGAAAATCGGTCCTGAAACTATTGTCATTATAATCATTCATCATGTGTTGACCTTTGCGCTGGCCATAATATTTGGCAAGCTCCTCGCCAATCTGGTTCATTTCAAGGTCGCAAATTTCACCATCGTCATCATAAATAAACCTGCCGCTCCACATGTTAGGCCGAAAGTCATCCAACTTTTTGCCCACCAACTCTGATTTCTTAAGTGGATTATGTGCGGATCCGTCCTTGAAGAACATATCCCAAAGTTTTTCTTGTTTTTTTGTGAAGTCTGCCAGTTTTGTGTCCGCGGTTAGCAGTCGCGTATTTTTAACGTCGATCATTATGTCCCCAATGATATTAAGAAAATCAACTCCACAAAGGTTGCCACAGAATTGAGCATTTAGCAACGGTCCGATCAAAAAAGTGCAAAACACAATCTGTACTATTGCAGAATGGTACAGAATCGGTTATAGAGTGATTCATGGAAATTGAGATTGACAGAGACAACATCGTTCCGGTGTATGAGCAAATCGTGAAACAGGTCACACGTGCTGTTCAGTATGGTGCCCTGCCGTCGGGGCATCTACTTCCGTCCATTCGCCAGCTGGCAGGTGATTTGATGATTAACCAGAACACTGTGGCTAAAGCTTATAAGCTGCTTGAGGCTAATCGTGTGATCATCACTAGGGATCGACGAGGTGCATTTGTTCATGACAATGCAAAAAATAATATAACTGAAAACAAACTGAGTGGCGCTCGGGATAAAATTGATGAACTGCTGCGAACCATGCGTGACGATGGACTTAAGGATGTAGAAATTAGGTCGCTTCTTGAAAAACAACTTGAGCTAATTAAGGGGTAAATGATGGTTGATAGTTTACTGATCATACTTACTTTAACGCAGATTCCTGTTCTTTTTATCATGGGAGGGGCACAGTATTGCAAACTGGTGTCTTATTTTGCGACACTTAAAAATCAGACCTGGCTTTCTGATCACCCAGAAATGCATCACTTTAAGAAGTACAACAGGTTTATGATAGGTTTTGGGTATCTTCTTAGCGTGGCGAGCCTTGCTGGAGTCTATTACTTTGTGTTTATTTTGCAGGATTCTTCGTACTATCTACCTATGTTTCTGGTGCCGGGGGGGCTATGGATGTTGGCACTGCTCTTGTATCACTTGGCTATTCATTTTGGGTTCACTCGCAAAATACCTGCGCCGCGTGTAGTCAGTGCATCGATGGATAATCGTGAATTCGAAGCCTTTATTCCTCGCATGGCTGCTATCGCTATTGGTATTGTTTTGGCTTTAATCCTTGGTGTCTATGCTTGGGCATATTTCAGCGCTGCTATCCAAGCGGAACTAGCCGTTAGGCGTATAATCGGGATTACTGGAGCATTGGTGCTGGGTATCGGACTCATTGTCTATATGTTAAAGCGTAAACATAGCGAGCTTGATAAAGTTGTTGGACATGGTGGACGCAAGTGGGGAATTCAGGTGAATTTCTATTTTATATCCGGGCTTTTCATATTTGTTGGTGTCTGGAGGATTTTGGGCGATTTCTTTGGTATTCACCTCTTCCAAGACGAAGTCTTCTTTATTTGCGTGGCAGTATCTGTACAGGTATCCGTGATCATCTACGGACTTCACCCAAAAGTAAGGGAAATGATGAGAGACTTTCAGGAAACATATGAAACATAACAATTTAGCAAATGGTGTGCGAAATGAGAATTATGGTGATAATTGGGTTGATATGGGGGATGTTTCCAGTAATGGCTGCAGCGACCGACATGGATAAACTAAAAATTATATTGCAAAGCCATATTGATCACGGCAGTGCCGTGGGTTTTGCTGTGGGAGTTTGGGAAAATGGTGGTCAGCAATTGGTTTCCTTTGGGCTAAGCAACGCAAACTCAAGCGCTGAAGTAACAGCAGACAGTATTTTTGAAATTGGTTCTATTTCAAAGACATTCACAGGAATTTTGCTTGCGGACATGGTTATGCGCGGTGAAGTAGCGCTTGACGACCCTATTGGTAATTACTTGCCGCAAGGGATCAGTGTTCCCACACGGAATGGAGAAGAAATAACGCTTCGCCATCTTGCGTCGCATACATCTTCGCTGCCGCGCATATCTGACAATATGCCGTTTTCCGATATGAATAATCCTTATGTGGATTATACGGAAGAACTTACCTTCGAATTTTTGAATGGTCATGACCTAGTCCGTGATATTGGCAGTAAGTATGAATATTCCAATTATGGTATGGGTCTACTTGGCCTGCTTTTATCGCGTCACGGCGGTAAAAGCTATGAACATTTGGTCAAAGAGCGAATTTTAGAGCCTCTGGATATGTCGGACACAATGATTACGATCAATGGTGATGACCGGTTTGTTTCGGGACATGATTCAATGAAAGCAGTAGTGTCACAGTGGGATTTTGATGCTGCCGCAGGTGCAGGGGCGATTAGATCTTCATTGAATGATATGATGGTCTTTCTGCGCGCGAATATGGGGCAATTAGACACAAAACTGTCAAATGCAATTTCTTTGTCGCACGAGCAGCAGGTAACGCGGGAAGAGGCAGGAAGTCACGTCGCGCTGGGGTGGCACACAGAAAATGACGGAAGATACATCTGGCATAATGGCGGTACCGGTGGCTTTCGGTCATTCATGGCGTTTGATATGGATGCAGATAAAGGCGTGGTGGTGCTTACCAACTCTATGGCTGATGCGGATGGCATTGGTATGGCCATCATGAGCGGTGAAATTGATGGCTTATTGATGGAACCAATGATTCCAGTTGAAAATGCGGAACGATATGTAGGGGAGTATCAACTCCAACCAGGATTTATCCTTACGGTTACTACAGAGGGTGAGCAGCTATTTGTCCAGGCAACGGGCCAGCCAAACGTGCCAGTCTACTTTAAGGAAAAGAACGAGTTTTATTATAAGATTGTTGATGCGTCGATCACTTTTGTTGAAGGTGATGATGGTGAAATCACGTCACTGGTTCTTCATCAGGGTGGTGATCATCCAGCGAAGAAGGTTAAGTAAGTAAAAACGCGCGGCAGGGATTAACCTTCCGCGCGCTTTTTTTGAATTTTCTCTGGCGCTCTGAAGCCGATCGGGTTCAGTTTGTCGGATTTTAGGCGGCATTCTTCCTCAAGAAAGTTGAGGATTTTAACACCATCAATATCCGGATCTTCAAAACGCAGACGTTTTTTTACATTGGCATAATCGCCTGGTGTCAAACGCCCGAGATAACGAATATCTGCGGGAGCCTTTATTCCGAAGAAAAGATCAAAAGCAATCTCCGCTTGCTCACGGGTTAGATACCCAAGTTTTACCTTAAAGGTAAAACGACGCAGCGCCGCCTGATCAATCTTTTCCACCAGGTTGGTGGTGCACGCAAAGGGAAGGGGATGGTTTTCCATCCAGGTCAGCATTTCGTTGACCTGTGTCACTTCCCAGCTTTTGTCCGCGCCACGGCGATCACTGAGCAGACTATCCACCTCATCAAAAATGAGGAAGGCATTTTCAGCGCTTGCTTCTTCAAAGGCACGGGCGATATTCTGCTCACTTTCACCAACCCACATTGAAAGAATGTCTGAAGCGCGTTTTTCAAGCACTTCAATTTCCATTTTTTCCGCAAGGGCACGGACATACGCACTTTTACCTGTGCCGGGCGGACCATAAAGGCAAAGTGAAAAGTCCTTATGAGCCATATTGGGGCCAATTTTGGAGCCAATGCCGGCAAGATCACCACCATCATTTAAAAGACGAAGATCAAAGTTGGCGCTTCCCGCTTTTGTGTTTTTGGGAATGCGACCGTAATTCGTCACTTTACGCAGTGAATAGGTGACTTCCTTTAAAAGTCTGGCATCACCACCACTTGCTGCAGATACATTAACAGCGGTTGCCATTATAGCGGCAGAGACGGGCTCGGTGCCGGCAATTTCGTTAATGTCACCTTGGCTCAAAGTGATGTTTTTTGCGCTTGCAAGCTTTACCAATTGCTTTTTACGGGCTGACGCACTGGGAAGCTTAATTTCCACAGCATAGGTCATGCGGCGTAAAAAGGCCTGATCGAAATGATTAATGCGGTTTGCAATCCAGATGGTTGGCACTGGATTTTCTTCCAAAATCCGGTTTAGAAAGATCTTGGAGCCGCGATCATTAAAGCAGCCGATGGCATCTTCCATTTCATCAAAAAGCAGAAGTGCTCCTTTCTGACGAGACAGGATGCTTTGACATAGCCTTGCATTATTAAGACGCTCGCTGCGGCTGGGCTCTTCGCCGTATTCATCAGCCTCGCAAACGGCAAAAATCTTCTTATTGATCTTAGCAGCAATAAGCTTGCTAAGCTCGGTCTTCCCTGTTCCAGGCGGACCATAAAAAAGAATATTAATGCCGCGGCTGCCGACTTTGCTGGCCCGCGCAAGGATGTGACGGACAATGTCGCGTTCGCGTGCGATATAGTCATAATCATCCCAGACGAGATTTGCTTCAAGCGGCTTTCCAAGCAAAACACTAAGGATTCCATCAAGCCCACTGAAAGGTGTGCTAAAGGCCTGGATTACCCGATCGCTGATCTTATAGGTAAAATCGTTGCGACCGCTGCAGCTGTAACGATCAAGCAGGCTATTTGTAATAAGCTCGCTTTGCTTGATTTTTTTGCGCACAAGATGAATTTCTTCATCAATTGCCCGTGCGATAATCTTTTCACTATCAAACAGGCGTGTGCTCACCAATGTGCGGCAAAGATCCTCAAGCCGATCATTCATTGACGTGCGAAGCACAAACCGAAGAATGCGTGTTTCCACTTTATCAAGAGTAAGGAAACGTGCAAAAGCTTTCAGGTTCTTTTCAATGTCGCCTTTCTTTGGTTTGAAATCCTCATCGGCGAGTAGCTCATCAATGAGCTTATTATAAAACATTTCATCAAGACCTTTTTCTGTAAAGGGGTCCCCGCGAAGTCTTACTTTTTTCTTCAAACCAGGAAGATCAATTGCGATATATGCTCCGTTCATTTGCAGCCAATCGTAAAATTGGATCATGACGGGATCTTGTCTGTTCATGTTTTTAAGCAGACGCCCAATATAAAGACGAACGTCGCGAATTTCTGTGTTCATTACTTTTCCGTTTTCTAAGGGCATAACTACCCGTTTACGCAATGCACGTATAGCGAGTAACTGACCATGTGAATATGGCGACCATTACGCACACGCATATGCATATTAAAATTTTTTCTTTTATTTTTTGGCAGGTTCCGGGCGCTCAATTTCGCCCATATTTTAAGGAAAAACCTTATGAGGCGGAAAAGAAACACCGGAACATGCGTATGTTTTTCCATACTTTATGAGCCATATAATGCTCCTGTTCCTTGTTAATTTAGCAAACTTTTTCCAAAGTTCGCGGGTTACCTAACACAACCAAATAGTGTAAGTCAAGCAGTTTTACTCATGGTTATGAAAAATTTCTAAAGTTTTCAATGCCAGTTCAAAATGGTTCGCGTCCGGACCACTGGATACATTCTTCGTAAGCGCAACAGCGATGTTGTTATCAAGATCAAGTATCATCATTGTAAGGCCCCCGACGCTGCCGCCAGAATGCATAACTGTGTTGGGGTGATTTTTCATAATTTCCTGAAACTCTTCAGAATAATTATCCATATAGCGATCAAAACCGATTACCCAGCCAATGCCATGGTAGGACGGTGGCAAAACGCTGAACATTTCTTTAAGCGTTTCTTCCTTCAAATAACCCGGTTTTGTATGCGCCATAGCAAAATTGACAACATCAATGGGTGAGGCAAGGAAGCCGCCGCCAGCATATTTGTAGCTCGCATCCACTTGGAGACTGTTATATAGGACACCGTCTCGGAAATCATAAGCGCTTTGGCGATTTTCAATAAGCGGTCTAGTGTCATCAAATTCGGTATCCCGAAGACCAAGTGGATTCAGCACCTCATCCTTGATAATTTGCTTGAAATCCTTTCCGGATGCACTCTCCATGGCCGCGGACACAAGCGTCCAAGCGTAGGTGGAATAGCTATATTCCGATCCCGGCTCAAACAAAAGATCATCATTTTTAAAGATATTAAGTGCTTGGACACTGTTCATATAGGGTTTGTTGGAAAGGAACTCGGCTCCTTTATAGTGACGGATGCCCGCTGTATGAGCAGCAAGTTGTCTCAGGGTAACAGGCTGGTGTCTCTCGGGCCATTCCGGCACGTATGTTCGTACATCGACGTCCAGATCGAGCTCCCCGCGTTCCACCATGCGCATCATGGCTGCTGTAGTGATGACCTTCGCGACCGATCCAATGCGCATAAGTGTTCCCGGTACCATTGGCACTTTGTTTTCGATATTGGCATACCCAAAGCCCTTCGCCCAGATGATGCCAGTTTCGTCCGCAACAGCAACATTAATGCCGGGTACTGATGGTAGTGAGGCCATTTCTTCGAATAACGCAGTTGCTTGCTCGTCCGCCGTTTGGGCGAAGGCAATGGTTATTGAAATGATATAAATAAAAAATGCGCGAATGATCATTTTGCTTCCTTTTTATTTTAAACCCTACACCGCATGCCACCATTCGTCCAGACGGACAATTTCATTGCCATGAGCGCCGCTTTCTGATTAAGATTTCAAAAAGGGGATTTCTAATGAGAAAACTACTTATATTGCTGTTTTGGGTACCAGCAACGGCATTGGCGCAGGATGACGTTCAAAAAGAAATAAATGAACAGGTCTGGATCCCGTTTATCAAAGCCTACCGGGAGTCAGACGGCGAGCTTCTCGCGTCACTACACACGGATGATGCGGTGCGGGTGAGACAGGATGGTGGCTCGGTGGATAGTGGCTTATCATTCCTTCAATCGCGAATTGACAGCATGGCCAGGGCGAAGGAGCGTGGTGGGGCAGAAATGCAACTCCGCCTTAAGAAGAGATTTCATAACGAAGATTCTGCTTATGAAATTGGGTATTATGCGGTTCGAACAACAAGCAATTTCTTCTCCTATGGTGAATTTACAGTACTACTCAAAAAAATTGACGGGCGATGGCGCATCGCAATGGACGCCGATAAAGCTTCAACTCGAGAAGAATTTATGACTGGCGATCAACTTTTGATACATAAACTAGAAGGTCCGTTTAAGCCTAGAGGAACACCTGGCCGGTGAGCCACTGAACTAAGGAAATAATAATGAAAAAAATACTGATCATATTGCTCTTGCTTCCAACTGTTGGGCATGCACAGAATAAACCATTTGATTATATGGATGTCTTTGAACTTGAGTGGGCAAGTGATCCGCAGATGGATGGGGATCGGGTCATATATGTCCGCAACTTTATGGACATTATGTCTGACCGCAGAAAAAGCAACATCTGGATGGTTGGCGCGGATGGATCAGATCACCGACCAATAACTACAGGGTTAAATAACAATAGAAGCCCGCGCCTTTCGCCGGATGGCTCAAAACTTGCCTTTCTTTCCAATGAAAGCGGCAGTACACAGATTATGATCCGCTATATGGACACAGGTCAAACATTTGCGGTAGCACAGCTCCTTAATGGTGCCAGCGGGATAAACTGGTCCCCGGATGGCTCACAGATTGCATTCAGCGCATTTGTGCCCAAAACACCGCCGACATATGCAGCGCTTCCTGGTGCGCCAAAGGGTTCTAAATGGGCAGATAAACCAACTGTCTATGATAAAACGCTTTTTACGCAAAATGGTGCAGGTTACGGAAGTCTGGGTAACAATCATATTTTTGTGGTGCCTTCCACTGGCGGAAGTCCACGGCAGGTCACCAGCGGTGAATTTAATCATGGCGGCGATATGAGTTGGGCCAAAGATAACGGCGCAATCTATTTTAGTGCTAACCGTAATGAGGATCATGTGGACGAGCCGCAGAATTCGGAAATTTACGTTATTGATCTTGACACCGGTGAGGTTAGCGCTCTTACCGACCGTTTTGGCCGGGACAGCTCACCGCGCGTCTCACCAAATGGCGAATGGATTGCGTACCTAGGGTATGATGATGTGCGTAGCGAATATCACAATACACATCTTTATATGATGCGCACTGATGGTTCCGACAAGCGAATGGTCACTCAAGGCATGGATATAAATATCGAGGAAATCCAGTGGTCTAACTCGAATGAAGAGCTTTATATTGCCTATTCCAAAAATGCTGATGGCATAGTGGCGAGACTTTCCCTTGATGGCGAATTAACAGATATGACAGACCAGCGCGGCGGGACATCTGTCGGGCGGCCTTATGGTGGTGGTGATTTTACGGTGGACGATGATGGCAATATTGCCTTTACAATCGGTTCAACCCAGGATCAGGCCAATGTGGCTATCGCGGACATTGGGCAAATTACCGATCTTAATGCCGACCTTCTTGATCACCGTGATCTGGCCAGTGTGGAAGAAGTTAACTACAGATCAAGCCACGACGATATTCCGATTCAGGGCTGGTTGATGAAGCCAGCAGGGTTTGATGAAAATGAGAAATATCCTTTGATCCTTGAAATTCATGGCGGCCCAATTAGCCATTATGGTCCATATTTTGCAGCAGAAATGCAGTTGATGGCCTCAGCTGGCTATATGGTGCTTTACGTCAATCAGCGTGGCTCTACAAGCTATGGTGAGGATTTTGCGAACCTTCTTCATCACAATTATCCAAATCATGATTATGATGATGTGATGAGCGGCGTGGATCATGTCATCGGTATGGGCAATGTCGACGAAGAAAGGCTTTATATTGCGGGTGGTTCAAACGGCGGTATTCTCTCCAGTTGGGCAATTGGTAAAACCGACCGATTTGCAGCTGCGGCTGTGATCAAGCCGCTAACCAACTGGGTGACAGGGGTTCTTAATTCTGCTTTGGCGCGCTTCAGTCTTCGTTATGAATTCGCCGAAACACTTTGGGATAATCCCGAGGAATACTGGAAGAGGTCACCGCTTTCGTTAGTCGGGAATGTAACCACACCAACCATGCTGATGACCGGGGAAGAGGACGTCACGACGCCAATTGCTGAAAGCGAGCAATATTATCAAGCGCTTAAACTTCGTGGGATTGATACCATATTGGTGCGGATACCCGGCGCGGGCCACGGCATCGCCAACCGCCCAAGCCAGCTGATCACCAAAACCCAGCACACCATTAAATGGTTTGATGATCATGGTGGCAAGCTGGCGGAGGAGTAATTGAAGCCTCTTAATTTGATAATTTGGCAGCATAAATCAATAATCGTATTGCGATTGGCACTTGCGGTATTTGTAGCTTTGCATGGTTGGGCGCGATTGCTAAGTGATGCAGTTGCACCATTTGGGGAGTTTTTAGATGGTGCTGGCGTTCCACTTGGGTTCTGGATCGCTTGGATTATTACTATTTTTGAAATTGGTGGCTCTGTAATTTTTGCCCTTGGGTGGCACCTGCGACTTTTATCTTGTTTATTCAGTTTTGTATATTTTGTAGGTATTTTACTTGTGCATTATCCTGAAGGGTGGTTTGTCGTAGGCCTTGGCCGCAACGGCATGGAATATAGTGTATTGCTGATCATTTGTTTTTTTATTGTCGGGTTTTCCAAAGAAAGCAATAAATAGGCGGTAATTTAAATGGCTGCCGCTTGTGCAAGGTGACTTGAAGTGTTTTAAAAAATATTCGGGCGCGAAGTGCTGGTGGGGAATTGGGAAATTATCACCGGCTAGGGGAGGCGACGCGCCCGAAATTCAGTTTGCAATAGCGATTTTAATTCACCACTGCAGAGGGTATAATCGGATACCTTATTTAACCAGACGCACCCGGTACCTTGTTTGGATGCAGAAAATTTTAAAATATGGATATTTTTCGCATTGAAATCATAACGGCGCAGGAAAGAAACAGCGCGATCACCACAGTGAAAGACGTTATAGTCTCTGTTGGCGGGTGGATCGTTTCCCATCAACTTTTTTCCAATACATCCGCATCGATTAATTTTGAAGTCGCTTACCGGGCCGTGGACAGCATGATTGATAAACTTGAACGCCTAGACCTGCATCCAACCATCATTAATGACTGCGACCGAGATAAAGATGGGGAGCTTATGGGCGGTGTTGCTCTCATATTCATTCATGATGAACCTGAAATGAAACGGGACGTTCCACCTTTTGGGTGATCAGTTCTTCTTTTTGCGTGCTTTTTCATAGTCATCATAGGATGTCTGCAGTCGCGCCAGGCAATCCTGCTGTTGGTGACCAATCAATTTATAGCAAGATCGCCGTTGATTTTCCTGGATACCATTATAAGCAGCACGGTTAAAATCCGCGCACGCGCTGAGTACAAGGGAAAAGGAAACAATTAAAATTCTGAACATAGGTAAGGATCCACACAAAAATGCAAACGCTCACCCTCACAAGAAGGAAATTAGGATGATTTCATTGATCTGTCAATATCATGCGTTTAGGCGGTTTTTGACATTCAGTGGCACAACTGTGGCTTTTTCCCGTGGGAGGGTTATTGTAACCTTGGTGCCACGTTCAAGTTCGCTTTCGATGGAAATTTCACCATCATGCAGAAGCACTAGTGAATTTACAATCGAAAGGCCCAGCCCTGTCCCTTCATGGGAGAGATGCGGATTATTTTCAACACGGGTAAAGGGTCTTAAGATTCTTTCGATATTTTCCTCGCTGATCCCTTCGCCATTGTCCTCAACAGAAATATAAAAATATTTCGCGTCAAACGTTGCACTGGTGGTGATTTTGCCACCAATTTGGGTAAATTTAATGGCGTTGGAGATCAGGTTAATCAATATTTGTTTTACCGATTTATCGTCTGCATATAGAAATGGCAAGTCCTGCTGAATATTGTACGTGCAACTGATAGATTTTTCATTACTGAGCGGATAAAGGTTTTCATAACAGTTCTTGATGCAGGCTTCCATATCGATGGGCGTTTTTTCAAGCTTTCGTTTGTCAGCTTCAATTGTAGAAAAATCGAGAATATCATTGATGAGCGTCAGCAAATATTGGCTTGAACTGTTTATATTTTCAATGTATTCGCGGTATTTTGCATTGTTGAGCTTACCATACATTTGATTTTTAATAATATCGGAAAACCCAATGATGGCATTTAGTGGTGTCCTTAGGTCATGACTCATATTAGCCATAAAACGCGTTTTGGTTTTATTAGCTTTTTTAAGCTCTTCGGTGCGTTTTTCAACCAGATTTTCCAGGTAAATACCTTGCCCTGACATGTTTACCACCACAATGGCCAAGAAGGATGCCGTCAGCATGGCGGAAAACCCAATCATGAAAGGTTGAAGCGAGGCATGCCGCGCATAAAATTCGGGCTTTTTATATAGATCCACAGTCCAGGTGCGGTTGAACATCTGGATATCGGTATTGAAGTCTGAATCTTCCAGGTCAAGACCATCATTTGAATTAAATAGTGTTATCAGCCCGTCTTGTGCTTCCTTGTCGGTAACGGCGAGGTCCAGATCCCTTGAAAACGGCTTTGTAAGGATGTCACTGAGCATACTGTTTAAGGATAGAAGCACCGTGTTATAACCCATTAATTTGTCGCCGTCGTAGCTCGCAAGATACATGGATACAATGGTTTCCACTTGTCCTGTATTCAGAACAATTGGAGATGTCATTGATGGTGTTTTGTTTTCAGCGGTATAAAGCATGGCATTAGTACGCATATGATTAACGTTCAAATCCCCACCAACGGCCATATAGTAAATTTCATAGGGTTCAATATATTTGACCATGACGTAATAGTCTTTTGGGTCTACAGGCTTGCGAATACCACCAGTGGTTACGCCGACAAATATATCCTGCTCATATTCCTCGTCTAACGCCCTGTCGAATTCTTCCAGATCTTCGTGTAGTACGTGCGCATTCCAATTTACTGTCAGGATAGTAGGATCGTTTGGCAATATAGTATCAGCAAAACTCTTAAAGCTTTCCCTGGTTGCGCCGCCTGGCGTCGTTCTCAGGCTTTCCATGATTTGTAAAATAGAACGATAATGCTCATTTGCATTTTCAATACTGTCAGAGAGAGCGGCAGTTTGTTGTTGAAAAATAAGATCCAGTCTTTCATAGTCCCAACTGTGCCCAAGGTGATGTACGCCCTCCGCCATTACGAAAGAAAAAAGTAAAAACGTTGATACAATAAATTTCCGTTTAATAGTGAACAAAGCAAGACAGAACACAAGCGATGTAAATATTACCACCGAAGACACATCACCAATCCACCAGATCAGCCAATCATTGATGGCGCTATTGAAACTGGAGCGACCAAAATAAAGGCTTAACGCAATAGCGAAACTGCTACTCATAATCGAAGGCAGGCAACCAGCGACAAAATAAAACTTCAGATTTTTTATTGGGTTTGAGAAGGCACCAGGAAGGCAGTCAAATTTTCTAACCAGGAACGTCGCGAGGTATATATGAAGTGTTAAGCTACAGCAAAGCAGAGCCCATTGAATGGCCTCGGCACTTAAAAGAGGAAAGTCCATATTGGTTGAATAGGCAAGGTAGCTGCCTATTAAAACGCCGGGCCATACACGCACACCAAGCAGAAGTGCAAGACCAAGAACAATACCGGTTGAGGGATATATAACGACTGTGTAATCGGCCCCTTGAGTAAGAGAATAAGAAAGAGTTCTCAAAAGATAGTATACCGCCCCTGTAAACACACAGGCGAGTAAAGTATTGTCGTTTATTCTATACCAAATTAAATTCAGATATTTCAACGAACTTCCCTTACTTTTACCCCAGTCACTTATGTTTTACTCTATACAATATTATGATTAATTTATATTTAATACTTAGGATGTTTCCAAATTAACTATTTGTTACCAATGCATTGTCATACGTTCGCCAAGTTTTAGCGCCTGCCATTTTTCGGCGGATTTTTTAAGCGTGTGACGAATATGCTCAATATCGTCATCGCTTATCGCAGGAGCATCAATATGTGAAGAAGCAAGTGCTGCAGATAGCACGCTTCTGAATGTATCATTTCCCGACGGATCGCACCACATTTCTGCTTCGAAGCATTCTACGGTTCTCTCCGCTATGAGTAGTTCTTTTATATTCTCAGAAGGAATATCTGCCCGTGTTGAGCTGGCATGTCCACCTTCCTTTGCCAGCGCCCCAACATCTTCGGGTGCCATGCCATTTTCAACGATACCCCAGAACCCTCTCTTTAATTGGAGCCGCTTTTCCACGATCACATGGACTGCGTCATGAGGATACCAACCTTTCTTTGGAAAGGTGGTGCTCACGACCGAACCATCGTCACGAACGGCCACAATCGTGTCTTTATCTTTGCCTTTTTCGAATGAAATTTTCATGCGTCGACGCTATTAGTAAAAAGGCTCTAATTCAACCATAAATCTGCCTAGAAGCGCAGAATCCATGGGTTCGCCACATAATGCCCATGTAATCTTCAGGTTGTCCTCAAGCACTAGATTTCTGTTCAAGCTAAATTGATCATAGGAAATTATGTATTGGAGAATTCATAAATGAAAAATTCAACCATGTTTAATACATTGGTCCTTGCCTGCCTGGTGTTGTCGGTTGTGGCATGCGAAAAAGCGTCGGATATGCCCGTCGCCGAGGAGCAAGTTGAACTGGATGTGCCAGCCAGCGGGGCTACTTCGACCCCCATAAGTACGGGGCCGGAATTTGATTTGCTGACAACACCTGTCGGCACGGTGAATTTTTCAAATGGCTGTGCTGGTGACGCAGCGTCCATGGTTGAACGCGGTGTCGCGCTTATGCATCACATGATGTATGAGGAAGCGGATTTTGTCTTCACAATGGCGATGAACGAAGATCCCGATTGCGCCCTTAGCTATTGGGGACAAGCAATGGCGATAGTGCACCCGCTTTGGCCGGATCAGCCATCAGAATCAGAACTGGAACGTGGGCTTTCACTGGTTAAAAAATCGCTTGAGCTTGGTGGTCATGATGAACGGGAAGATGCCTACCTACAAACAGCAGCGGCCTACTTCGTGGGTGGTGCTGATATGAGCGAAAAAGAAAGACTTAAAAAATCAGAAATTGCCTGGCAAGCAGTATCTGAGCAGAACCCGGATGATCTCGAAGCACGGGCCTATTATGCGCTTTTATTAATCGCTACGGCGGATAATGAAGATCCGGAACTTATTCAACAACAACGCGCCGGGTTAATGGCGGAAGGGATATTGGAAGAAAATCCTGATCATCCTGGCGCACACCATTATGTAATACATGCATACGATTTCCCCTCCCTGGCGGCCCGGGCGGAAGACACGGCTGATAATTACGGCCTGATTACGCCTCGTGTGCCGCACGCGACACATATGATGACCCATACATACACCCGCCTCGGTGAATGGCAAAAAGCGATCGACTGGAACCGTATCTCGGCGGATACAGCGCTCGCCATATGTGTCGCGACAGGAGAGGTGAACCTTCATTATACCCACGCACTAGATTATCTGGCTTATGCCTATCTGCAAAAAGGGGATGATGAAATGGTTCGCCGGGTTCTTGCGGAAGCGGAAGAACTTAAGCCACCTTATAGTCCCATTAATCGTGTAGCTTCCGCCTATGCATTCAGTGCGCTTCCCGCCAGATACGCACTTGAACGCCATGATTGGGCGGAAGCAGCACGGTTAAGACCAAGGGTTCCTAATGATTTTCCGTGGGAGGAAAGTCATGAGCCTTATGTGGCGATTACCCATTTTGCCCGTGCCATTGGTCATGCCAGAAGTGGTAACCCTGAACTTGCGACAGGGGATATTGAAACACTGACTGAAATGCGTAATCGGATCCAGACCTATAGCGATTATTGGGCTAAGCAAGTGGAAATTCAGCGCCTTGCGGCATATGCATGGCAGCTCTACATGGCTGGTGCTATAGAAATGGGGCTGGATTCCATGAAGACGGCGGCAGATCTTGAAGCCACCACCGAAAAGAACGCAGTTACACCAGGTGAAGTGCTTCCTGCAGCGGAACTGTATGGCGATATGCTTCATGATGCTGGAATGCATGGTGAGGCGCTTGCTGCTTACCGTGTCGCATTGGTGCGCAGTCCGGGCCGCTATAACAGTTTAAAAGGTGCCGGCATGGCCGCAGCTGCTCTTGGTGAAGAAGAAGTTGCAAGAGAATATTATGCCATCCTTATGAAAAACGCTGGTGACAGTGGCACAGAACGCGCATCTTTGAGCCAACTTCGCCTGATCATGGCGCGATTATAAAGCCAGAAATTAGTTTAAAATCTGAACCCGCACTTCCGTTAAACCTGCTCCAATGAACCCGAGTTCCTCGGCAGCGGCGTAGGACACATCAATGATCCGGCCTTTTATAAATGGTCCGCGGTCATTTACTCTTAAAATCACAGATTTGTTGTTCCGTAGGTTGGTTACTTTAACACAGCTTGGAAGTGGTAGTGTAGTATGTGCCGCGCTCAGGGCATTCATATTGAAGCGTTCACCATTAGCAGTCAGGTTCCCGTGATGGTTTTTTCCATAGTAACTGGCGATGCCTGTTGCATCATAACTTGGATCGTGACGTGGTACGTACCTTACACCACGAATAGTATAGGGACGTCCTACTTTACCATTATTGGCGCTGCAGCTCCCAGTGGTATTTGCTGTTGTCTGGCTGCGGGAAGGGGGTATGGGTTTTGATGCGGCAACGTCGGGATGGTCTGGTGAGGGGCCGCGCGATACCGGTACATCCGGCGTGCTCGAGCAGGCCGCAAGCGTACCGGTGAGCAAAGTTATCCCTATGATGTGTTTAATATTCATAGTATGAGTGTATCTTGCAGCTGTTAAAGCGACGTTAAAGAATAGATAAAATTATGGTCTTGCCACAGCCATGATAACTTTCATGGTTCCCATGTCGCTGGAAATAGAAAAAGGATGGGTGATTGCCGGCAACTGATAGCCAGCATATTGGTAAGATGCTAGTATTTTTTCACTGTTAAATCCAAAGCTCTCTTCGTCTCCGGTTTTTAGCCAGTCCCATTGCACTATAGTGCCGTTTGGCGCGAGTAACGGGCGAAGTGCGCATAGTGTCTCTTTATAATCTTCCACAAATGCCATGACTGATGACGCCGTGATGAGATCAAATTTGCGTGCAAAAGCGGGTAGTGCCTTTAAATCGCTACCGACAATATCCAAAACATGGGCATCGACATTACCTAGGTTTTTTGCGGTGAGTACAGCGATCATTTGTTCTGAGGTATCTGTGGCCACAATTTGGTCAGCAAATGGCGCCATCCTTTCAGAGAGGTTGCCTGTACCACACCCAAAATCTAATATATTCAAATGATTAAGGGTAATAATTTCAAGTAGTGAATTAAAAGCGTTTTCAGCATATTCTACTACATCTGGATTGTCATTCCAGCCTTCGGCATATTCGTCCCAGTCGCTCATATTCTGTATCTATTTTAAACTGCTTTATTGAGGTATTTGTCTAGTTTAGCTTATCCCTGCAACGCTGTCTAACTCGGGTTTATGATCACACTTATTAGAATGTTGGTTTTATGATTTTTTATAATACCATCCAGTTAATATATATTGATGAGTAACAAGGGCGTGAACAGATGTTGATGCGCCTTAAATGGCTGGTGGATGATAAAGAGCCGTCTTTAATCATCGATGAAAGGATCATTTAGAGCTAAAAAGAGCATAGCCACTATGCATGTACCTCACTGCCTCTTTTCGATGATGGCAACCACATCCTCCATTATATGGATTTTGTTAGGTAATCTATCAGGTGATTATCAGAAGTCACCCGCGATTTACTCTTCTCCCAATAGATGCGACAAGTGTATATTTGAACAGGTATTTTGAAAATTTACCTGCGATTTGGGATCAGTTTAATGTAAGTGAGTATACGCCAGAGCCATTCCAGCGGGCCCATTTTATAACGTTTGAGCCAAGCAACACTTAATGTGAGCTGGGCTGTCCAAACTAATATCATGATTCCGTAAAGCTGGGCACGGTCGAACTGACCGTAAAGGCTAAGGCCTAGACTTGTGAAAAGAAACGACATGACCAGCGTTTGGACAATATAGTTGCTAAGTGCCATCCTGCCAGCTGCGGTGAGGGCACGCATGATCAAGGTCGACGAAAACAGGTTCCATAGCAAAAAGAAAAGCCCAACATGGCCGATAGACATTGCAACACGGCCCACGGGTGACAGGCACATGATCATCGATGAGCCGGGCATAAAATCGTTGGCCCAACTATCAGTGATGATGATCGCGCGCAGTGAAATCCCAGCGGCATAGCCAAATAGCGCAAGTTTAAGGTAAAACTGCCTACTTCGTTCCCCTGTCAGGATTCGCCATTTATAAAATGCCATGCCAACGAGCATCATCAACAGAGCGTCAAACGCATAAAAGATAAGCTGGCCAAGTGCATCCTCGTCATCATTCCTGTCGTTTGATTTATAAAGGGTAGCGATATCAGTTGTGCGATCGTCCACAGCTTGTTTGTAAGCTTCTTCGCTGGGTGAATAATACTCTAAGATCTGATGCCAATGATCGAGTATTTCCTGATCCTGCTCACTCAGTACTTCGCCATTTTCAAATTTTGTTTCAATGGCTTGCGCCTGTTCCGCTACTTCCATTTCGATATAGAGTTCTTCCCCCCAGGAAAGGACCATGAAAATAAGCACAATGGCGGAGGTGACGCATAAAATAGCGGGGCGCAGATTACGCATTGGATAAAGTATTAGCCCCACCAGGCCATATACAAATAGGATATCCAGAGGATTCAGTAATAAAGATGAATGGATCAGCCCGAATATTATCAGCAGAATGTTTCGCCTATAGTAAAGGGTCCGTACATTTTTAATTTTAGCTGGATCATCGGAGCGGGTGCAGTATAGGATTACGCTTGCGCCAAACATCAAGGAAAATAGCCCGCGCATGGCTCCTTCGGCGAAAATTGTTGTAAACACCCATATGCCGTGGTTCAGCGTGCTATCATCAGCATGGGCGTATGGGTTTGAAACGGCGGCATCTGAAATACCCAACACAATGATGTTGATGATAAATATACCCAGAACGGCCGCGCCACGTAGTGCGTCCAATGACTCTATACGCTTGTTTTTGGACCCAATTATTGTTTCGGTGTTGCTCAATCACATAATCCTTCATTCAGAGGTGAGCTTAGCGAGATTAAAGGATAGGGTCCAGTGATTAGATAATCAGAATTGTCTTGGCCAGAGCATGGAGGTAAGCGTTGGTTTCCGGCAAGATAAAACTTATCAAGTGTTTTCTTCCTTCGAAATTGGACGACTGTACAATTTTTAGCTGATTTAGTCTAGGGACTGGCACGTATCAGGTTAAGTGGTTATAATAGAAGTATCAAAAATGAAATATCGGGGACTTAATTGTATGAACAGCTTGAAATCCAATCGGCTTTATATGATCACCGTGGTGTGGGCACTAATGTATCCGGCCATGCTTCATATGTTCGCAGATTACATTGGAAAGTATAATTCCAGCTCAGCATTTAGTGCTGCTTTGGGGGCCGCGTTCATCATGGCTATGTTGACGGCACTGCCGATCGTGTCATTTTGGGCTGTCAGACGTATGAATAGCGATGGGGACCCAAAGGCCCACTCAAAAAGAGCACTATTATATCTGCTTGTGGCTACGCCACCAGCCTATATTCTGGTTGGTACCATATCGAGCTGGTTTGGTTATGGTACACTTCAGCCGATATTGTGGTTACTACTCATTATTCTTTGGTTTTCCTTCATTCAATTAGGTAAAGCAACGGAATCAAGCCGCAAAAAAGCAATTCTTGACCATAATTTTGTAAGAAAAATTCACCGAATTAGTGCCTTTTTACTGGTATTTGGCTTTATCGGTTTACATATTCTCAATCATATGGCTGCGATTATTTCGGTTGAAAGGCACGAGGAACTAAGATTACTTTTTAGGGGCTGGTATGCGTCAGCTTTGGTGGAACCTGTTTTTTTTGGTCTTCTAATTGTTATGGTATTCACAGGCGTAACCATGGCACAACGATATATGCGCGCTGACAGTGATCTATACAAGACGTTGCAGATTGGCAGCGGCTTATATATGGTTTTCTTCTTTGCTGCACATGTTAACGCGGTGCTTAGTGCACGAGGGCGCGGTGTGGAAACAGACTGGATCTTTGCTACAGGCGAGCAGGGACTTATTAATGGATATTACTTTCTTATCCCTTACTATATCTGGTCGGTTGGAATGATCTGGATGCATGTGTGCTGCGGAATCAGAATGATAATGCTGGGCAACAAAGCCAGCATGGTCAAGGCAAATCAATCGTTCAAAACGCTGCTTATCATTGGGACTTTGGTGACTGTTACAGTTGCGGCTGCCGTACTTGGAATTCAGCTTTAAATTCATCTTATCGCAAATTAATGTCGTTTCATCGCACATAAGTTGTTGCCAAATGATTGTTTCATCATGTTTATGCCTGAAGGATAATCATGAAAACGAGCAACTCATCCCGATATCACTTCTGTTCGCGCTTGCTCCATTGGCTAATGGCATTTGGCATACTGTTTATGTGGCTGAGCGGTCAGGTAATGATGGTAGGGCTGGAAGATGGAAGTGATGAAGAGGAAGCATTAAAAGCTCTTCATGCGTCAGTTGGGATCATGCTGTTTTTGTTGCTTTTAGTTCGAATAGTAGTTCGATTTGTTATTCCGCCACCACCACTGCCTGACACAATTCCGGCATTTGACAGATATAATGCCAAGATGGGGCATTTTATCATCTACGTATTTATGGTGCTAATCATGACATCAGGCCAGGTACTGGCGTTATCCCAGGAGGCGGGCCTAAACTGGTTTGGCTTACAGATACTATCACAGACTGAGATAGCCGGCGTTGAAATAGATTTTGTGGAGAACTTTCATTTTATACTGGCGACTTTGTTTTTTTTCGCCATTCTGATCCATATAGCGGCTGTGCTTAAGCACCGTTGGTTTGAAGGCGAAGATATATTTTACCGGATGTGGTTCGGCAGCAAGTCTACTGACAAATAAAATCTTGATCGCCGACAGGCTTACAAAAGTCGGGGAATTGGCGGCTCTTCCAAAAATCCAATATTCCAAGATTGATTAGATATTCCCTGAAAGCAGTATGTTGAAATAGTGGTCTTCCCACCGGACTATATGAACGCCTCAGGTTAAGACCGTCATTTTCAGTACCAAGTTTAAAATGACGAGCAAGCCGGGTACCATCTCCAAGCATGTAGGCAGCAATGAAGGATAGTCTTTCACGGTTTTCTATGTCCTGATCAAGTTGCTCAAGCAAGCCAGCTCGCTGCGACGGATTTAAATGTGCGTCAACATACCGGATAAGTTTCTCATCCCGAGCCGGATCAGTGTCTTTTTCCAGAAAATCAATGTATCGTTTGGCATCCTCAATTGCGGCGGCGCGGTTTCCACGTGCGTCGCTGTATGTTGGATCCAGCGCGAGTAACATGGTATCTACACGTCCGAGTTCAAAGCTACGTACATTTACGGCTTGATTTTGAAATTCCGCTGCTTTTTCAACATCGCCCGCCGCGTGAGTGGCGGCACCAGCGACATTGTAATTCACCGCTACCAGTGGTGCGAGTTCAATGGCACGCTCCGCTGCTGGTACAGCCAAATCAGAAAGCCCTAGTGTTGTATAAAGCAAACCTAACCACAACCAGGCAGTTTCGTTGTTGTCCCGAAGTTCTGTAGCTCTCAGAAGACTTTCTTCCGCATCGTCAAATTCCAGTCGTACAAGATGAATGAAACCTTTTGAAGCCCATGCTTCGGAGAGTTCGGGATTGAGTGAAAGCGCTCGGTCAATGAAAATGGATGACCTGTTTGCCATCACATCAAACGAATATTTGATGCCGTCAAATGTGGGAATTACAGTGCTAACACCAGCGAGGTCAGCCCACGCTTCAGCGAAATTTGGGTCGAGTGCTGTTGCCTGTTCCAAAAGTGAGATGCTTTCTTCAAGATAACCAACCCGGTCTGCCGATCCAAAAGTCCCGCGATTTAAGAACAGCTGATGCCCCCGAAGATAGAGATCATAAGCGGTCATATTATTGGTGGGTGCGGCTCTGTTCCTTGCTCCAGCGCCAAGTTCAAGTTTAAGGGCATCGGTGATCGCCAGGCTGATGTCATCTTGGACCTCAAACACACTGGTGAGTTGTCGGTCATAGGTGTCAGACCAGAGTTGCGCGTCAGAATTTACATCAATGAGCTGTGCAGTCACACGGATGCGTTCGCCAGTGGTCCTGACGGACCCTTCAACGATATAATCCACACCAAGACGGATGGATATTTCTGGTACTGATAAATTTTGTCCTTTAAGGGAAAATGCAGTAGTCCGGGATGTCATATCGAGGGCAGGGGTTGAGGCAAGAAGGTTTAATATCGCTTCCGCCATACCGTCTGCAAAATATTCCTGATCACCCATTTGACTCATATCCACAAATGGGAGCACAGCGACCTTATAAGGATTTTCGGGTGTAGCAAATACAGGATCACTCACATTTAGTGCGCTGTCGTCCTTACCAGAAAAATTTAGATAAATTATAAGTGCAACGAGCGACCAAGCCAAAAACAGCAAAAAGGACATGGGAAGACGTTTCTTTTTACCTTCAACCCGTTCTTCCAGTTTTTCGTGTGATTTGTCAGATGAAAGTATAGTTTTACCGACAAATTCGATCCCACGTCCACGATGGGTTCTTATGTAATTTTGTTCTTCACCACTATCGCCAATGGCTTTTCGGGCTTGTTTAATAGATGTGGAAATGGTGGCTTCGGAAATAATGCGCCCCTGCCAGATTTCCTCAACCAGTTCATCGCGGGTGATGATGCGGCCAGGATTTTTGACAAGAAATACTAGCAAATCAAAAATGAGCGGTTCAATATGAACCGCGCTACCTTCACAGCGCAACTCATATCGGTCGATATCGATTTCGAATTCGCCGAAATGGTAGATCATTATTTTCCCCTAATGCCCCGGTAAGCCTAACGGAATTCCCTTAATCCGTCCAGCTACACGCTTATCATTTGCCAAAAACTACAAAGGTTGGCAAGCTGAAAGTGAGGAAAACCAACAAAAAGGGAGGTAATATAAAGAAAATTTCAATATTAATCTTGTTAACCATTTTCTTTATGCAGATTTGGTAGTTTTCGACTACGCCCCACATGTAAAACCGTCTGTGCTAAAAAAATACATTTTTGGAAATCAGAAATAGCGAGCGCGCTTATACTGCTATATGGACCAGCTAAAGTACTCTTGAAAAACTAACATAGTTTGGCCGCAAGTTTCGCAATTTTTTTGTGAGTGCTGTGAGGTAGTTTATTGTCGGGTTCTTTGGCGACCAGTCCGCTATAAAGAACTCCTACCGGGTCTGCGCCCAATATTCTTGCGGTATATTTAAGTTGCCTTGTTGTGCCAAAGAACCATCTCCCAAGAAATCCTGGGGCTGATGAACTGGTAATCAGAATAGCTTTTTTTCGAGGTTCATCGTCTTTCCGGTATATTGGCGCATGATTGCCCCAAGGCCAGTAGGCATAAACAGCGAGGCGTTCCATAAATTTTTTAAATACCGCAGTGACAGATCCAAGATTGGTTGGGGCTGCGAGTATGTATCCGTCAGCGACCTCAATTTTGGTTATGATACTTTCCATGTCATCCTGCTGCACACAACGCCCCGGTGCTGAACCGGGTTTTTGCATACATTCGCGGCAGTTCAGGCAAAAATCGAATTCGCACTCTCTTAAGTTTATAACGCTAGTTGTCAGCTCTAGTTCAGCCAGCTTTGCTCTCATCAAATCAACCGCCTGATCCGTAACGCCGCCGTTACGGTAAGAGCCGTTTATGATTAGAATATTGCCAGTCATAGCGTTCTCCTGTTTTTTGGACATGTAAACATTATAAGCAACAAGAATAAGCCTGCCTTGACGATGATCAAAAAAACCAACTTCCCTTTGGTAACGTATATAAAATATGTGGCAACTAAATTCAGTAATAAAAGTAAACAACTCCATGCAGCAGGGCTATGAATATCACCTTGCTGCGCCAATGGGCGCAGAATTCACCCATAACTTTGAGCCATTTTATTCTCCAAAAGAAATGCTCGAAATGGGTGTGTTCGATGGCCGATATCTGAACAGTGCAACGGACGAATATCCGAAAGAGTGGTTTGAAAATGCTAAACTATCCGACAAGCGTGATCCTTCACTAAACTATTTCGGCATCTCGTGTAGCCAGCCCCTGTCTGAATGGCGGCGTAAAGGTTGGGTTTTTGACCTTGATCCGCGTGGGTGGTTTGAATGGTATTGCCGTTATTATGTTGGCAGGCGACATGAGGAGATGGACGCTATACAAATCAAACGCTGGCGTGCTTTTCGAAGGCATGCCGGGCAAGTTCGCGCCAACTGCGAACCTGGCGATATTTGGTGTCGGCCACGTCAGCGGCAAGCCCTTCTTCATTGGTCATACAATCCGTTTATTTAGCTGCCATCTTATTGGCAAAATTTCTCGTTACATAACACTTGAGGGGCAGTTAAAGAGGAAGAAAATTATGAACAAGATGCTTGCTTTGTTACTGCTTATGCCCATGCTTGCTATGGCGCAGGAAGATGAAAGGCTTGAGAAGTCACCCATCATTGGAGATTTTAAAGTTGTAACCATTCGAAATGCTAGTGACGTGTCTGTAATTCGCATGCCTGAAGAAATTGGCGGCGAGGAAATTGGTAACGTCATCACGTTCACTGAAGAAGGTATTGAAATTGAAGGTATGTCCTGTGATGCCTGGGCCGTGTTTCAGTCGCTTGTGCCCGTGGTAAATACAAACGATCCAATCCTGTCGGATATACATGTAAGCCCGGCAGACAGCCCACTAAGTAAAGGTGATCAAAGGATTGGTAAGACATTCCATTATGTCTGCGAAGATGAAAGCTTCATGCATGTATACCAGGTGGATGACCGCGTGCTCGTGATCCCATGGGGTAACAGTGCTCAATATTTAATCGCTGAACGGGACCTTTCAAAAGTGCAAATTACTGCAATGCAAGCACAACTTCGTAATCATAAGTTCCTGGAAGGTGACCTTACGGGCTATCTGGACAACAAAACCGTAGGCGCGGTGTCCGCCTGGAGCCATTATAGGCTTGCGAGCGAGGATGGCTATGTGTTTAAGCGCGCGGCAATTACTGAAAACTTGCTCGACACATTTGGTATATTCGATAATTAAGTCAGGTCCTTTAACCATACTGTAAAATCGCAGGGGCAGGCAAAATCTTTTGCTCTTCTTGGAAATTCCTGTGCAAAGGGGATGGTTTTTCCTGGGATATATCCGATCCGTGTATACCATTTTTTCAGGAATTCTTTTGACGGATTGATCCAGTCTTGTGGCGTAAGCAGTTCAAGCATCATTTTATTATAACCTTGGTCGCGAGCAAAATCTTCGACCGTTTTTACAAGTTCGCGGCCAATACCAATGCCGCGATATTCTGGATCGGCGACCAACATTCCGAACTCGAGTGTTTCTTCGTCGATCACGTCGATTTTTACGGAACCAACAAGCCCATCACCTAAAAATGCGAAGAAAAGCTGCTCTTTTTCAAGAAAAGCACTAATTTCATCGGGTACTACGCGGCCACTTGTTGTTTCGAGCCACATTCCAGATTCCTCGTCTGCGTAACAGTCGTTGATCAGATTTACAAGATGATCAACGACTTCTGGTTTATTGTCGGTTGCGGTTGAGCGGCGGATAGTAAGTTTTGTCATTGGGTCCTCAAATTTGCTACACATTACTCACTTGCGCTAGATTAGTCCAGATGGATAAGGAGCAGCAGAATGATCGATAAAATGGTGGCAGACCTACTTGTTTTAATGCATCTTTTGTTCATTTTGTTTGTGATCGGTGGTGGATTTCTTGTTATACGTTGGGGATGGCTCAAATTGCTGCATATACCAGCATTTTTTTGGGGAATTCTAATATCATTTTTTGGCTGGCCGTGTCCGCTTACTGCACTTGAAAATGAATATCGTATCCGTGCGGGCGCCGCGGGCTATGAAGGCGGCTTCATTGAGCATTATGTTTTGGGGGTCATATACCCAGAACGGCTGCTTGGGGATCTGCCTGCAGCGGTGTTCATTGCGATCGGAATGGTTGTGTTAGTGGTAAACACTTTTATTTATATGAAGATATTTAAGAATTCTTGATCATTACCATTCTTTTAAGCGCTTTTCATAATAAAAACCACCACTCGGGGCAATGCTCGGTGCATTGGCTAGCCACACTATGGTTTCAGCA
>JANQJN010000113.1 GCA_028281625.1 Emcibacteraceae bacterium
CCTTTATAATACCTATCAAATCGACGGCCTGCCACCGACACCTATAGCCCATCCGGGACGTGCGTCCATTGAAGCGGTCTTGAACCCTATGGAAACGGAAGATCTTTACTTCGTTGCCGATGGCACCGGTGGTCATGTGTTTGCCAAAACCCTTGCCGAACATCAGCGCAATGTCGCAAACTGGCGTCGCATTGAAGCCAGCCAGCGGTAAAAACACTACTGACATAATGCTGTCAGTAGTGCTTCTTTATAACGTCCTCACTGTTAATCAAACAATGAGGAATACAAAATGTACAAATTTTACAACAATCCAATGTCACAGCATTCCAGACGTGTCCAAGTATTACTTGAGGCCGCCGAAATTGACCATGAAGCAATCTTAATTGGTTTTGATGATGGCGAATATATGAGTGAGGCGTACCTGGCGATAAACCCCAACCATCAAGTACCAACATTGGTGGATGGTGATATCAAAATTCACGAATCCAATGCAATCATGCGCTATCTGTGCAAAAAACACGGTCTTGAAGATTGGTATCCATCAGCGCCGGAAAAATTAGCGCTTGTAGAACAATGGCTTGATTGGGGTCAGTGTCGCCTTAGTCCAGCTGTAGTAAATATCGTGCTCTTCACAGTATTTATGCCTGAGCTCAACAATCAGGAAGCAATTCAGTCAGGCCATGAAACCATGAAGGAACTTACGCCCATCCTTGAAGCCGGCCTTGAAGGTAAAGACTATTTGGCGGACGATAAGCCAACCATTGCGGATTTGGCTGTCGCGAGTAATATTACGCATTTGGCGCTTGCAAACGCGATGCCATCAGCGCCTAACATTAGCGCTTGGATTGATCGCATGTGCGCGATCCCGACATTTCAGGCATTAACGCCGCAAATGACCGCTGCTGAATGAACAGTTGAGTAACGAGTTAGCTACTGCCATTATACTGACAATTGGTGGTAGCTAACAAAGGTAAATCACATGCGTCGTTCAGACAGGCTATTTCAAATAATTCAAATCCTGCGAAGAGCATCTCGCAAGCCAACTACAGCATTGGAACTATCGGAGGAGTTGGAGATATCAACACGAACCGTATATCGGGATATTGCCGACCTTATGGCGCAGCGAGTCCCCATTCGTGGTGAAGCTGGTATGGGGTACGTGCTGGATAGCGGCTTTGATATGCCACCTTTAATGCTCACCTCTGAAGAGGTGGAAGCTGCTTTGTTGGGAGCGCAATGGGTATCCAGTCAAGGGGATGCGCAACTGGCAAATTCAGCGAAAGACCTGATTGCGAAAATTGCTGCGGTCATTCCTGATCAAATGCAGTCTATCATTCTTGAGCCCATAACCATGACACCTAACATGTCGGAATCGGTTCAGGATACCGTCGATATGCCAGCCTTGAGGAACGCTATACGAAATTTACTCAAATTAAAGATCGACTACATGGATTTGAAGGATCGGATTACAACCAGAACTATCTGGCCAATTGCAATTGCATATTTTGAAAGTGCGAAGTTGATTATCGCCTGGTGCGAGCTTCGCAAAGGCTACCGTCATTTTCGATCCGACCGCATTAAAAGCTGGGACGTGCTCACTGAAACGTTCCAGGGTCCCATAAGTCGATTACGGCATGATTGGTGGCAGGAAGAAAAGCAAAAATATATCAATTGACAAATTAGGACAATTGTCCTAGTTTTTGGAAATGAACAAGATCTCAACACGGGAAAAGATTATCAAAACCGCCGACCAGCTGTTTTATGAAAACGGTTTTGATCACACATCTTTCGCCGATGTGGCAGCGAAGGTGGGTATATCCCGCGGTAATTTTTATCATCATTTTAAAAGTAAAGATGACATCCTTAAGGCAGTGATCGAGCGCCGCAGAAAAAACACGTTAGACATGATTGATGAGTGGGAGCAGAATGTCGGCACGCCGAAAGGACGGATTAAATGTTACATCAATATATTTATTAAAAATCAGTCACTTATTAAAGATTTTGGTTGTCCAGTAGGGACGTTAACCAATGAAATGGCTAAGTTGAATCATGCGCAGGCCAAAGATGCGGTGGCGATTTTTATGTTGTTCAAAGACTGGCTTGTGGTCCAGTTCGAACGAGCTGGTTGTAATAATAATGCTGCTGAGCTTTCGATGCATGTGCTCAGTTGGAGCCAGGGTGCCGCGACCCTGTATAACGCGTTCCAGGATGATGAATTTTTAAAAAATGAGCTTGTGCAAATTAACGCCTGGCTGGATACACAGATAAAGGAGGGGTGAGTGTTTATTGTCTTACTGAAGTTTTCAAAAAACAAGGACCAGGTTCAAGATCACCTGCAGGACCATGTGGCCTGGATCACAAAGGGGTTCGATGATGGCGTCTTTCATCTTGCGGGCAACCTGAACCCAATGGAAGGGGGAGGGATTATCGCCCATGGTGTGTCGCGCGAAGAGCTTGAAGCGCGCATTGCTGAAGACCCGTTTGTTGTAAATGACGTAGTAACAGCAGACTATATTGAAATCAATGCTTCTAGGACAAGTGAAGCCTTTACCTCGTTTTTGGAGCCAGGTTCATGAGTGTTGTGGAAGGGCCTGATGGCAAATTCCGATGCCGCTGGGCAGGGATTACCGAAGAATTTATTGATTATCATGACAATGAGTGGGGTTATCCGGTAACTGATGACATTCGCTTGTTTGAAAAAATCAGCCTCGAGGGTTTCCAGTCAGGACTAAGTTGGCGGACGATCCTTGCCAAAAGGGAAAATTTCCGATCTGCCTTTTCTGGGTTCGATTTTAAAAAGATCGCAAGGTTCACCGATGTAGACGTTGAAATTCTCCTGCAGGATGCGGGTATTGTCCGTCACCGCGGTAAAATCGAAGCCGTTATTAATAACGCAGCGCGGGCCACTGAAATCGTGGATGAATTTGGGTCTCTCAGTGCGTATTTCTGGTCGTTTGAACCCGATAAAGCGGAGCAGGGCGAGCCACAAACGAAATCCACTTCCGAGACATCGGTTCGGCTCTCAAAGGATTTGAAAAAACGTGGGTGGAAGTTCGTTGGTCCCACCACCGTTTACGCCTTTATGCAGGCAATGGGTCTGATCAATGATCACGTGGAAGGTTGCTATGTCAGGGCGTTGGTTGACGGCGCAAGGACGAATTAGATTACTTCTTCGGAAGTCTGCGCAGCATTCTTTCCAGCATAAATTCTGGAATAAGACGTCTTGCGATCCCGGTGAGCACGCGCATCTGCCAGGGAAACATGATGTTGGCTTGGTTATTCTCCAAGCCGCGCCTTATAATCCGTGCGGCTTTTTCCGCTTCCATAAAGAAGGGCATTTTGAAGTTGTTTTTGTCAGTAATCGCGCTCCTTACGAACCCAGGACTGATCACATTTATTTCAAGCCCGTCCCCGTGATAAAATCCCCTTAATGCTTCACCATAGGCCCGTACAGTAACCTTGCTGGTGGAATAAGCCGGGGAGGACGGAAGTCCCCGAAACCCCGCGACGGAGGATACAATGGCGATCTGTCCGCGACCGCGCTGCTTCATTTGGTTAATGGCTGGATGGACTGTGTTAAAGACACCGTTTACATTGGTATCAAAGACGCTTGATGTATGTTCGGCGATGTCATCGTCCGCTCGCACGCTACTGGAAACACCGGCATTAGCGATCACCAGATCAAGGGCGCAGGCCTCGTCGCATTCCGTGATCCACGCTTCCATGTCCTGCTGTTCACGGCAATCAATGATTTTTGTATATACAGTGGCACCACGGGCCTGGCATTCAATATCGACATAATAAAGTCTGTCCTTCGCGCGCCCTGATAAAAACAAGGTCACCCCCGGCACGGCATATTCCATCGCAAGCGCACGACCAATGCCACTGCTGGCACCGGTAATCAATATGGATTTGGGGTTTTTCACCTGTTAATAACCTGCTATATTTTTTTGAACCTTAAACAACAATACTGGCAAAAATGACATTATCAAGCATGACAGGCTTCGGCCGCGCCGAAGGCCACATTGGCAATTACAGCTGGGTATGGGAAATCCGCAGCGTTAACGGTAAAACACTGGATATACGGGTACGCATCCCTTCGGGGCTTGACGCCATGGATCAGCACATCAAATCGACACTTAAAGACAGCATCGCCCGCGGAAATGTCAATGTTTCGCTACAGCTTCAAAAGGAAAGTGGCGAACCGACGGTGGAGATCAATACCGAAGCGCTGGATAAGCTTGTCGCGGTTGCAAAGGATGCTTCAAAAAAACATGATCTTCCCATGCCGTCCATTGATCGGCTGCTTGGCATTCGTGATGTGGTTGCGGTTACCGATACGGATGAGGACGAAGAAGCAATCACTGCCCGTGATGAGGCGCTAAAAGCGTCTTTTACGGAGGCTGTAACAAGTTTTAAAGAGGCACGCGACCGCGAAGGTAAAGCAACATTCGATATGCTTTCGAGCATTGTCGATGAAATCGAAATGCAAGTGGGGGAAGCTGAAACTGTTGCCGGCAGCCAGCCTCAGGAAATAAAAAAACGCTTCGAGGAAAAAGTGGCACAATTTCTGGATAAAAATCAGGGGTTGGAGCCCGAACGGGTGACACAGGAACTGGTTATTCTGGCGACAAAAGCGGACGTAAAGGAAGAAACGGACCGGCTCCATGCCCATATTTCATCGGCGCGTATGCTTTTAAAAGAGAAAGGCCCCGTGGGGCGAAAACTTGAATTTCTTTCTCAGGAATTTAATCGTGAAACCAATACATTATGCTCTAAATCTTCAGATATTACTTTAACAAATATTGGCCTAGCGCTTAAGTCTTCCATCGATCAATTACGCGAACAAATCCTCAATGTGGAGTAGGTCATTATTGGGCGAGCTTAAACTCCACTTTTGATTTGTAGTTTTTAATCTCTCCGGCAATTTCGCTTTCTTCCATTGGATAAAAATATGCCCGGGTAGCCGCTTTACAGGCGGCATCGCCAAATGAATCGAGTGGTACTGCCTCTACGACTCTGCAGTTCGAAATCTCACCGGATTCTGCAATTGTATATTCCACTTTAGCATAACCTTCTGTACCACTTCGTTCTGCAGTTTTTGGATAAATAGGTGATATGGGTACAAGAATTCTTGGCCTACGGTGATGCTCGTATCCTTCTTCAATAGCGACGATTTCCGGATCCGAGATTCCCAAAGAATTCATTAGATTGCTATGTGTAGACAATTCGTTGTCCAAGGAAAGCTTTTTATAGACAACCTTTAACTCACGATAGAATTGTTCCCTATCGGGGAAATGTTCAACGATATGTTCCAGCACTGACCGAAGCTTCGTGAAATCTTTTTGAATCCAGTAAAGCTCACGCAAGAGATTTTGCAAATATCCTGCAGAATTGGAGTTGATTGGCTGTGAATGATCTTCGATTTCCTTCAAGAGGACGTCTTCGGCCATTTCATATTCCGAATTTCTGACTAGATCTCTTATCAGGTACATCAGTAGATCAAAATCGATTACACCATCCGTCTTAACGTGCAAATCATGGTAAAAAAAAGCTTCATGATAATCGTTGCCGTCAAGTGAATAACCTATAAGGGTGTTGAAAAAATCGTCAGAAGCGTCAATGGGAAGATTAGGGTCATTGAGTATCTCCAATGCTTCTTCCCGGCTATCTCTTAGATAATTTAGACCGCCAGTATTGATAAATGTTTCTATTTTCTCATGAACGTCCATATTGTTCGTGTCCACAAGTCTTGCTGTTTGGTTCAGAACAGGTTGGTAAACTTCCATTCTACTTGTCGGCCTGTTACCATTCGACGCGACATAGAAAATCATGCTGCTCAATAAAAGGTCTATATCTTCTTTATATTTTTGCAATTTTTCGACTGGAACATGGTCTTTATGAGTTTCAAACTCGTAAATCATTTTAAAGATATTGCCCTCATACCAACCTCTGAATTTGAATGTAAAAAACTCATTGCGAATTTGCTTTTGAAAGTGATTGAAAGCCGCACCTGGCACGTAGAAATTTGCTATGGAACGCCGCCGGGCTGGAAATTGTAATGCTAGTGGGCTTTTTCTATCCGATATATTTGCAGGTGAAACCAAGAGTTCTGCAATGTTACGCGGTGCATATGAGAAAATTGTAAGGTTTCTATTTTCGTCATAAACGCCCGCTTTTGGTACCACATAGTCTTCGTGTAACTCAACAAAGTCTTCTGTATCATTTATAGTTGTAAATTCTCGGTTTTCTATACCTTCATGGATGAATTGGTGAGAGGTTCTTAAGTTAATACCAAGCTGACGTTCACCAATATAGTCCACACTGTTTCGAATGAAATCAGCCGTGGCTCCACTAAAACGTGTTGTGCGTTGCCAAGTCAACTCACCAAAAACGCCGTCTTTTATACTATAATTATCAAGCACCGCGATATGAGGAGAATAAGGATCTTGTTCTTCCAGAGGAATCTCAGAAAGCTGCTGAGCATTCTCATCGATAACAAGGGCATACATATAGCGTGGAGGTGTAAGGTCCGCTGCCTTGTCCTGAGCTATCGAAATGGTAGGATCCAGCCAGTAAGTTTCATCACTTAATGTCGCTCTTACAATAACATGATTAAAAGCCAAAGGAGTTTCGCCATATTGCGGGATCAACTTGCCGCTAATAGAGTTAACAAGCGCGCCGGAAGCTTCTATACCTATTGCTCTCAACAGTGCAATTAGAAGCACCGTCTGGTCTTTACAATCTCCGTATCGTCTTCTGAGAACCTCAGTTGCAGGGAAAGGTCGATATCCGTTTCTGCCAATTTCCAATCCGGTGTATCTGATTTCCGACTGCATAAAGCTGAAAATGGCTTTTAATTTATCTACTTCTGTTTCACTGTTTTGTGTCAGTTCCAGTGCAGTTTCCTGAATTAGATCAACGTCATCAACGTCTATTTCAAAAAGCTGATAGGCCCAGTTTGCTATCTCATTCCAATTGGCAAAACTACTATAATAGGCATATGGGTATTGGGGATGCCATACTGGCACAGCGTTCTCACTGGTGCTTTGTTCCAGTTTGTCCCAATACCATTCGTAAACACGTTGATTATTTTCAACGGTCATGGCTGGTTCACCAAGGCCGGCAGCAACATTGATGTTTAATGTTACATCAGCAGGGACAGTGATACGCCTGTAAACGTTGTTGATTTCCATAATCGCGACATTCAGAATCATACCCACTGTTTCGTTGCCAAAGGCTGGATTTTGGCCAACTATTGAGACGGAGTAATCTATTGTATCCCCGCGTCTTAAATCAGCGATATACATTTGGACAACATTCTGTCCTTCGTGGTCATCCGTATTAATCTCTGAATTGAAACTGTCCACAGTAAGGCGAATATTTGGCAGCATATCAATGACTTCGCCGTCGCGAATGACATTGACGTGATGTATTACATAATCCTGGTAAGCGGGATTATATTGTAATCCCAGGGTTCCCATTTGTTCGATCGCTTGCAGCGTGTTAAGTTTGAAAATCTGGCGTACGTAGAAAGTTAAACCACTTCCGTCAGTGTAGGATTGTTGATCATCTAATAGATAACTGACGCTTCCATTGTTCCTATTATCTGTGTCTTCAGCGTCGTAATTCACTTCACGTTCAACAATCCAGGCCGGTGCGGCTGTTGGGGATATATCTTGCGAGTATGCTGTCGTTACCTTAAAAGTAATAGTAATGGCGCAGCAGATTATTATTTTGCCAAGTACATTCATTAATTAACCCCCACTATGATCCAGTTAAGAACTCTTGTGCTTACCAGTGGGGGTAGGTTACATTTTGATCAGACAAAATACAATTGGATATTTGATCAGCGCGCTTTAATGGGGCGCCTACGCACCATTTTCAACATCTGATTTATATTTTTCGAAGACTTCGGTAAAGAGCGCGATATCATCTTCGAATGTTTCCGGAAGCAGTGGTCCAAAGCTAAAGCGGAACATATCCAGATAAGGACTGGTATAACTTGGGTCTTTGGAATGAGGCCTGCCCATATCGCAATCACGCCCCGCGAGGATCGCTGCGCCCTTCTCATAAAGGCGGCGATTTAGCTCATCGCTGTTCATTCCCTCAGGAAGCTGCATCCAGTGGTAAAAACCGCCTTTGCCAGTGAAGACCTTAAGGCCCATTTTTTCAAACGCTGCGCCGTAGCGTTCGCGCTGCCAGTTATAATGTTCTTCGATCGCTTTACGCTGTTTTGCTACGCGCTCTGGCTTTAATAGCTCTACCGCATAAAGCTGGCTTGGGTGGGATACACCGCCCATGCCAAAGCTTGAGAAGTTGGAAAGGGTTTCAATATTCTTTTTGGAGGCTATCATCCAGCCGATACGAATGCCCGGGCTTTGAAGACCCTTCGTACAGGCGCCGGAAATAAACACGTTGGAATTTTCAAGGTCGTTCACGAATTGCAAGCCACTTACAGATGGCGTATGGAACATCTCATAGGCTTCATCAAGCAGGATGCCGTTTTGTGGCTGCTCGGCCATTTCCATCAGTTCTTTAAGCTCATCACCGGCGCGGGCGTGGCCAGTAGGGTTGCCGGGGTTTGAAATTACCGGGAACAGGTTGGTTTTATGATTTAGGCCCGCACGGTCAAAATATTCCGCATTTGTTGGATGGAAATTATTCTCCGGTGTCATTTCGACCGTTTTCCAGTCCACATTGGTCTGGGTCATAATATCGAGATAGGCTGGCCACTCCACATTGCCAATGCGCACCTGTATGTCTTTCTTAAGAAATGCGAGCACTGTATAGATCCCCGGGCGACCACCGGCAAAGATCATCACATTGTCTTCGGTAATGTTTGAGCCATAGTAGGTATTGTAATAATTGACGATTGCTTCCCGAAGCAGGGGATGACCCCAGGCTTTGGGATAAAATCGGTCTTCCCATGTGACATCAACAGATGGCGGAAGTTCCGGGCCACCAAATTTTTCAAGTGGTGTGGTAAGCGGAAAACCCTGCGACCAGGGATGCGTTCCTTCTTCCCCCATGAAGCGGCCGAATGTGTCCTTGAAAGCGTAAAGCGTTTCATAAATTCCCATTGGCGGGACGTTATCAAGAAGAAAAGAATTTGTGCTTTGGTTGGTTACTGTCATGGCCGGATACTACCCCCTTTTACTCAAGTTAATTGAAATTACTATCATCATCGGTCGAAACGGTCTAGCTAATCGATCGGGTATCGATCCAAAAGAGGACCGAGCGCTTCCTTTAGGGGGGCAAGGTGCTTTTCATAGTTGCGCCATTGTTCAACCCCTTTTTGATAAATTGGTTGACGTACCTGCTCGGAGCTGGGTGTTCTGATTGCACGATCAGTTTCATAAAAGCGCAGGCATTGTTCCTCAAATTCCAGCCCACAATATTCAAGAAGTTTCCTGATCTGGTTTTCTGTGTCGGCGACCATATCTTCATATTGCACCCGATAAACCCGGGATGGTAATACTGCGTCCCAATGATCCATCAATTTCACGTAATCGCGATAATAAAGACCAATATCCGTCAAGCTGTAGGTAAACGTTTGTCCCATAGCGAACAATTGCTTGAAACCTGAAAAACAACAACCCATTGGGTGGCGCCTTGCATCAATGATTTTGGCATTTGGCAGTATCGTGTGAATAAGCCCAATATGCTGAAAGTTATTTGGCATTTTATCAATAAAATAAGGCAGGCTACTTCTTTGAATTCGAGTTGTTGAAATATAGCTTTCTCCCATCAGCTTAAAGTCATCCGCAGACATTTGGTTTAATATCTCAGGGTATTTTGATACGACCTGTTTTTGACTCCTTTCACCAATTTTTCGGGATAAAGCAATAATATCAGTTAGTTCGGCTGTTCCTTCCACTTGTGAATGACTGGCTAAAATCTGCTCGATCAAGGTCGAACCTGCCCTTGGCAGACCAACAACAAAAATTGGATCGGGCGCAGAATAACCTTGTCCTTTGTGGCTTTCGATGAATTCCTTATTAAAGAACTGAATTTGTCTCACTGTGTCATAAATATTGATTTTCGCATCATGGCGATGGTTGCGGCGGCGAATATCATTTCCCCGCTGATAATATTCAAATGAACTGTCAAATTCTTTTCTGTCCTCATAGGCTTTGCCAATTGCAAATGCCAGATGGCTTTGATCCTCTGGATCGCCCTGCTCTTCAACGACTTGTGAAAGCATATTCTCAAGATCTTCATTGCTAAATTTAAAAGTTTTTAGGTTGGCAAGGCTCCAATATGTCTCACCCATTTTTGGGCTGGCCTCGATACATTTTCGGTAGGCGTCAATGGCCTCATCCAGCCTGCCCACCGTTTTTAGGGCATGTCCGTAGCTAAGCAGAACTCTCGCTTGCGGGTCGTTGTTTGTAAGAATTTCCTCATATATTTCAAGAGCTTCGTTATGATCTCCCTTGCGGGTGAGAATTGCTGCCTTTAACGTAGAATAGTTCAGGTTTCCTGGATCTCGTTCAACCAAAATATTAATTTGCGTAAGCGCTGCCTCAAGGTCGTGCTTACGGTAAAGTACAATCGCATAATTATGATGAGCATGCCGATAATGTGGTGCAAGAGTAAGGCAGTGAAGTAAAAGCTTTTTTGCGTCCTCCAGCCGATTTATTTTGATTGCTATCTCTGCAAGCAATCGCATTGCTGCAACGTCTAACGGGTTAGTTTTTATAATGTCTTTTGCCGCCGTTTCTGCCAGTGGTAATCGGCCACTTTCAAACAGTTCTTTCGCCTTTATCAGTGCCGGGTTTTTATCGAGTATATCAATCAGTTTTCGTGTAGCTTTTAAGGCATTTTTATGGTCTTCAGATTGACTATGGAGACCTGCCAAGGTGCGCCAGCTTTCTGCATGATCAGGTACCAGTGCAACCGATTTGGTAATCACCTTTATAGCGTCACGGGTCTTGCCATTTGCCGCATAGCACAGTCCTAGTTCCAATAAAATGGGTGCTGATTTACTCAATCGTTCAGATAGCGGAATGATTATTTCCAGTGCTTGTTCGACCTTACCCTGCAGACGATAAGCTGCAGACAAAATGTGCTTCGCCGGGTCCATTTCTGGCACATGCGATAATATTACTTTTGCCTGTTCTTCGGCGAGCGATGGATTCTCGTGTAATAATCTGGCGGCATTGCCCAAAGCTGTTTTGACGTCCCCTTGTGGGTCATTGGTTGTCATAATTCTGTCATCCTGCGAATTTTTAAGCATCTTAGGGAATAAAATTTTCTAAAACAAGTAATAGATTGTGGAACACCTTATTCTAAAATAAGTAATAAAAACCGCAGGATATTCGATTGTATTTTTTGCAATTAAATTTGTGAAAAACTAAGCGATTAAGCACTTTACAACCGGATCGCAAAGCAATAATGTTGTAACAATTGTTTAACATATTGCCTTATTCCGCCGAATTTTATGCGGATGTGGTTAGGTGGGCTAGATATGTTGATCTTATTGTAGTTTAGTAATTCTAGTATTTTTTGTAATTTCAAAGGGGATTTCTAATGAAAAACAAGTTTTTAACAAAATCGTCGTTGCTGGCGTCAACTTTCTTGGTGACAGGGGCGATGGTAACCGGGAGTGCTCATGCTCAGGATCAAGCGCAAGCTGATTCTGGAAACACAGACGTTATCACGGTTACAGCAACCAAGCGTGCATCTGACTTGCAGGATGTTGCAATTTCAGTGAACGTTCTTGGTAATCAACAAATGGAAGATTTGAACGTCAATGGTTTTGACGACTATATTCATTTCCTTCCAACAGTATCATTTGAGAGTTCAGGGCAAGGAAGTGCGCTACTTTATATGCGTGGTATTGCCAGTGGCGGTGACGGTAACCACTCCGCGTCCATGCCGAGTGTTGGTGTATATCTTGATGAACAACCAATTACGACAATTGGTCAGGTTCTTGATCTGCACATGTATGATATCGCCCGTGTGGAAACACTATCAGGGCCGCAGGGAACGCTGTTTGGCGCAAGTAGCCAGGCTGGTACCATGCGGATTATCACTAACAAGCCTGTAATAGGCGAGTTTGAAGCTGGATATGACCTGGCGATTGACACCGTTAAAGACGGTGAGATGGGCGGAACGGTTGAAGGTTTTGCAAACTTACCTATTGCAGATAACATGGCGTTGCGGGTTGTCGGTTGGTTTGAAGAAGATGGTGGTTATATCGATAACGTACCTCACACGATTAATTTTGGTCTAGGTGGCTTTACAGAAACCAACGCTGAATTCGTCGAAGACGATTACAATAACATCACCACTAAAGGTACCCGCATCCAACTGGGTATTGACCTTAATGAAAATTGGCTTATCACACCGGGTATTACATATCAGGAGCAATCAAGTAATGGTTCATTTACACCTAACTCAGATTTGTTTGGTGATTTGAACAGAGCTTCTTTCCATCCTGAAATTTATGAGGATAGCTGGTATCAGGCGACGATAACCGTTGAAGGTAATATTGGTGATTATCTTGAATTGGTTTATGCTGGTGCGTATCTGGATAGAAACACCGATAGTTCAGGCGATTATATTGGTTATGCCGAATATTGGGATCTCATTGGTCAAGCGAATGGTTGGGGCTGCGTATACTATAAAGCGGACGGTGTGACCTGTGCTAATCCGGATCAGTTCACAACATTTGACGATAAGTACACCCGCCAAAGCCATGAAATTCGTGTGACAACTCCAGCCGAATACAGCTTCCGTGCGATCGGTGGTTTATTCTATCAACATCAAAAACATGACTTTGATTATCAATGGGTTGTACCAGATATGAATCCTGAAGACTCAGTTATCGAAAATGGTACGACTGTTTGGCAGACAAAGCAGGTTCGTGAAGATCGTGACTGGGCTGCTTTTGGTGAAATCGAATATGATTTGACCGATAGACTTACCGCAATGGCAGGTATCCGGTTCTATAAATATAGAAATTCACTATATGGATTTAACGGTTGGTTGCCTCATTGTGTTGGCTTTACAGTCAATGGTGAATTTACGGCGGATCCTGACGGAACACCGCAATACCCATGTTTTGATACAAGAATTCTTGATGACGAACAAAAGGACACTGGGCACATATTTAAGTTCAATGTTAGCTATGAGTTTAGTGATGACTTTATGGGGTACGCAACCTTCTCGCAAGGTTTCCGTGCCGGTGGTGTAAACCGGGCCAGAGTGCCAAATATACCAGGTTATCAGCCTGACTTCATTGATAACTATGAAATCGGCTGGAAAGCACAAATGATGGATAATCGCGTTCGTTTCAATGGTGCGCTTTATTATATCAAATGGAAAGATGTGCAAACTTCCTTCCTTGATTTCGCAGTATCACCTCTGACGATTATTCAGAACGTGGGTGGCTCAAGAACCTACGGTGGTGAGTTTGATTTGACGATCGACGCTACCGATGATCTGAGACTATCATTTTCTGCTTCCTATAATGATGCTAAACTCACTGCACCTTATAGCCGTTCAGAAGGTGGAGATATACTTGCACCCACTGGAACACGGATGCCGTTTGTACCTAAACTCCAGTTTACAGGTATTGCGCGTCAGAACTTCCAAGTTTCTGAACTGCCGGCATTTGCCCAAGTAGCGGTGAAGTATACCGGCATGAGCTATAATGAGCTGGATGTCACTGAGCGTCTTATGCAGGACTCTTACACTATGGTTAATGCATCTATTGGTATTGAGAAAGACGATATGACCTTTACCATCTTTGCTGATAACCTTCTTGATACAAGGGCGATTATCGCGAGATATGTTGCAGGATATGACAATAACCTCGACAGTTCAGAAGGTATTAACCGTCCGAGAACATTTGGCGTAAGATTCGGTCAACGGTTCTAGTAACGCTCAGAGCTTAAATTTAGTAAAACGCGGCAGCATTAAATTGTTGCCGCGTTTTTGTTTGTATATTTATGCCTTGGAAAATGTAGATTGACCCGATCAAAATAGTTGCTAATTTATATATGATTTTAAAGCGGGGAATATAAGTGGATACCAATAAAGTAGATTACACCAAACGAAGAGGCCTGCTACTTGTACTGTCATCACCTTCGGGGGCAGGGAAATCGACCCTTTCAAGGCTTTTGCTGGAAAAAGACGATAATATCAGCCTTTCCATTTCCGCGACTACGCGCGCCCCGCGCCCTGGTGAGGTGGACGGTGAAGATTATCATTTTTATAGTCAGGCTGAGTTCAACGGACTTGTTGAAAGTGATGGCTTTTTGGAATATGCCACCGTATTTGATCATTCTTATGGAACACCTGCAGAACCGGTTGAAGCGGCGCTTGAGGCAGGTAAAGACGTCCTTTTTGATATTGACTGGCAAGGTACTCAGCAGCTTAACCAAAAGGTGGGTGCGGACCTGGTGCGGGTTTTTATTCTACCGCCGAGCAAATCCGAACTTGAAAAACGTCTTAAAACCCGTGCTCAGGATAGCGACGAAGTGGTCGCAAAACGCATGGCGAAGGCCAATTCGGAGATTAGTCACTGGGCCGAGTATGATTATGTGATTGTCAATGATGACCTCGCGGAAGCAGAAAAAGAACTATTTACCATCCTTGCCGCAGAACGTATGAAACGCGCACGCCAATCCGGTCTCACGTCATTTGTTTCTGAACTCACTAAAGGTTAAAATATGTGGGCAAATGCATTTGCTTCAATAGATTTGCTGTTCATCTGCACGGTTTATTTTGTTGGTGTGGCAAGTCCTGGACCAGCCAATTTAGCGATTATGGTCACGGCCATGCAAACCGGACGAAAACAGGCTACTTTGTTGGCTGTCGGGATAGAATGCGGGTCACTCATTTGGGGAGTATTGGCTGGGTTTGGCTTGGCTGCTGTGATGGCGACCTACTCAGAGTTTCTCATAATAATGAAAATACTTGCTGGGATTTATTTATTGTGGCTTGCTTATAAAACTGCAAGATCCGCGCTGAGCAAGGGAGATGATATAAAATCTAATTTGGAAATATGTGAGAGTGATGGATTGAAGTATTTCTCAAGAGGCGTTTTTCTTCATTTAACAAATCCGAAGGCGATATTTGTGTGGCTTTCTATAATATCTATTGGAATTCCCGCAGGTGCAACGACGACAAGTATTTTCATTGTAGTTTTATATTGTAGTATAATTTCCACCATTGTTTTTGTCGGCTATGCGTTATTGTTTTCGACAAAAATTGCGCGGAATATGTATTTTAAAATTCGTCGCGGGTTTGATGCAGTAATGTGCATGTGTTTTGGTTATGCAGGTTTAAAACTGTTAATTGGCAAAAGCGGAGCCCAAAGCCCCTAAATCCAGCTTTCCATCCTTGATCGGCGGGCACCAATAATAAGCGCCTGTAAGCGGCCTTGTGAATTTAAATAGCGCATCGGCAATTCCGTCGTCCAGACCGATCATCCGATTCATGATTGCTTCAAATGCATCAAACGAATGGCCAAAGGCCACAAACATCAAACCACCGGACATACCGTCCACCCAAGGCATGGAACGCCTGAGCATAAAGGCTTCTGGATCAAAATCTTCTTGTGCGCTGCGTTTAACGTGGGCGGACGCAGGTGCGTCATATTCTTCGTTATCCGCAATATGACGGCCAATGGCATCATCTTTGGATTCAGTGCTCATGGCATCAAGGGCTTCGAAATCATGCAGCCATTGCTGCACGGCAACAAAGCTGCTTCCATCCAGGCCAGATGTATCGCTTCGAAGAATAGCAGCATTTACGGCATCTTCCCCTTCTGGGTTTTCAGTACCGTCTTCATAGCCGCTTAGATCGCGATTTTCATCAAATTGAAAACTATCTACCGCGGATACCATATCAAAAGCGGGACTTAATGCAATTTCGATGGTGCGGGAGCGATGGTAGATTTCCCCACGGTCATTACCACGCAGCCAGACCCAAAGGGCATCCGGCGTGGAGGGGACATCGATACCACTATTACTGTGAGCGGGCATGGTGCGGTGTCCCGGAATGTCACAACCAAGGGCGTCAGTGAGTGCCTTTCCAAGGCCGATTACTGCTCTTTGCGGATCGACAATTGATCGAAGCGCGATAAGTGCGTCATGCGCCGCGCTTGCATTTATCAATGAAAAGCTTAAATAACGCGCCAGTTTGGTTTCTTCAGCAAGAATACCGGATTGAGCGTTTGTCATGTCGTATGCTCCGTTTATTTTTTTTCATATTCTACCGCTAAGCGGCAGAAATCCTCAACAGTTAATTCTTCGGCGCGTGCGGTTTCTTTAATGCCTGCAGCGCATAGCTTAGAAATAGGATCGGCGCCTAATCCTTTCAAGCTGGCGCGGAGCATTTTGCGGCGCTGATTAAAGGCGGCGGAAACCACCTTTTCCAACGTTTTTTGTTTGGGTGCGTTCACTGCTTCTTTACGCGGCGTTATCTGTACAATGCTGGACGTAACTTTAGGAGGTGGGATAAAGGCCTGACGAGGTATGTCAAAAAGAATTCGACAATCTGCCCGATACTGACACAGCACCGAAAGTCGACCATACGCTTTGGTTCTAGGTTCGGCGATGATCCGTTCACCTACTTCTTTTTGAAACATGAGAGTGAGCGACTTGAACCACGGCTTCCATTTTTCACCAGTCATCCATTTAACCAAAAGCGCCGTACCGACATTGTAAGGAAGGTTTGCGACAATATGGATGTCTTTATTCTCTGTGTCGCCGATAAGGTTCAATTCATTAACCTTAAGCGCATCCCCTTCGTGAACGCTCAGGCGGCCATCATACGCGGCTGAAACGTCTCTAAGCGCTTGGATACAGCGCTGATCCATTTCTACCGCTACAACGCGCCCAGCGCCATTTTCAAGCAGCCCGCGGGTTAGGGCGCCGGGGCCGGGACCAACTTCATAAATTACTGAATCTTCGAGATTTCCAGCGGAGCGGGCAATTTTTCCAGTGAGGTTTAAATCGGTGAGGAAATTTTGTCCGAGGTTTTTTTTTGCGCTTAGGCCGTACTCCGCGATGACCTCTCTGAGCGGGGGAAGAGGATCACTCAAATTCTTCATCCGCGATTTCCGGCGCCTCTTCTGCTTCGGTCGACGCTTCTGGTATCGGTTCGTCCTCCTCAATTTCCGGCATGGGCAGGAATTTTGACATCCGATCGGCCAGCTTCAACGAATTGATCATACTGGTGGGGTTGGCCAGGCAGTTACCAGCTATATCAAGCGCTGTTCCATGATCCGGCGAGGTGCGAACAATCGGAAGACCTAGTGTCACATTGACGCCAGCATCAAAATCAATGGTTTTGATAGGGATCAACGCCTGATCATGATACATGCACACGGCGACATCATACTTTGCCCGCGCCGATTTATGGAACATGGTATCCGCAGGCATGGGGCCGTTTACGTGAATGGCCTGTTTTTTTAGAAGTTCTATTACAGGCGCAATTATTTCACTGTCCTCTGTGCCCATTGTATTTTGTTCCCCCGCATGAGGGTTAAGACCTGCAACAGCTATGCGGGGAAAAGGAAGTCCGAAATACTGTTTCATGGCGTCATGAACCGTGCCGATTGTCCGGATAAGAAGCTTCCGGTCAAGAACATCCGGCACTTCACGAAGCGCCATATGAATTGTTGTGGGAACCACACAGAGTTCTTCGCTCGCCAGCATCATGACCGGATGGTAGCTCTCCTGTGTTTGCTTCTCACAAAGCTCCGCCAGATATTCCGTATGGCCGGGGGAGGTAAAACCAGTTCCGTAAAGGGCTGCTTTATGAATTGGCGCTGTAGCCATAGCCCGGGCTTTGCCATTCATAATATACTCAACAGCACTATCGATGGAATTTACCACCATTTCTGCTGTTTCGGCTACTGGCGTCCCGAACTGATAGGCTGAAGAATAGCTAGGATCAATAACAGGAAGTGTATTGCCAAATACATGAGGTGCCTGAAGTGGTGTTTTGATAACACTTATCGGAATTTGCAAATTGAGCGCTGCCGCCTGGCTTTGCAGAATATCCGCACTGCCAATTACGAAAAACGGAGCCAGCTTGAATTCATGGCGCTTAAACCACGCTTTCATCAGCACTTCCGGTCCAATGCCAGATGGCTCACCAATGGTTACGGCAATGGGGAGGGTGTTTGGGGTTCCTTCCACAGCCTCCTGCATGATTAGCGGTAATCTACGATGGCATCCCTGCGCAAATCGCGTAGATGACGTTTTGCGAGGAGCTGAAGCCGTGTTTGCGTCATATTTTCAAGAACGGTCTCGAAATCCGGTGAGATAATTTCCGGTACGTTCTTGTTACACAGAACAAACGCCCTTAAACCGCCCAGGTCTTCCATGAAAGGAGTTGTAGATCCGATCTCAAGTGGTAAGATTTCTTGCGCGATATCTTCCCTTAATTCTCTGATGGTAAGGGTATCAAGTGTTCCGGATTCGCTTGCATTTAAACTTGTCGCAATGTCTTCAATATCTCCGCAAAGATCTTGACCAGCCAGGCGCTGGGACATTTCCTGATTAAAGGCGGCAATGGTTTCCGCTGTTGGTTCCTCTTGCTCGAAAAACAGATAGTTAAGGGATACTCGAATATCTCTTTCGTCGAGCGTCAGAATACGGCGGCGGTCGGTGACAGACACAATATAAATGCCTTCTTCCGTAACAATAGGATCAGAAATGGCATCTATTTCAAGGTCTGGAACATAGTCTCTTACATCTTCCGGAATCTCTTCAAGCATTAGCCAGCCCAGATCGCCCCCAACCGAGGCGGAGGCTGATTGAGAGAATTGTTGTGCAATTGCATTGAAAGGAACATCTTCATCAAGGCGCTGTTTCATAAGATTAGCGGTGGCAAGTGTTTCTTCGCGGCGCGCGTTATCAGTCACCAGAATAAAAATTTCATTCACGCGGTACTGAAATTTTCCTTTATCGCGCTCCATTTTCTCGATGAAGTTATAAACTTCATCGTCTGTTACATTCACAAGCGGCTGTAGAAGTCCATTTACAATGCCGTCCCATGCCAATGATCCTTCGATCTGCGCCAGCAAGGTATTTTTTTCTACCCCCGATGCTTCCAGCTGATCTTCAAATGCGTCTGCATCCAGATTGAACTGCGCAGCATAATTGGTAAACGCTTCGTTCAGTTGATCCATGGTAAGTCCAGCATCATACTCATCCGCTTCCTGGGTTTTAAGGCGGTCATCAATCAGCGCGTCCATGGCCTGATTTTGAATAAACTGTCCTTCTTCGGGGGTGAGTTGTGCCCGTCCCGTTGACAGCATAAGAAGTCTTGCACGCTGCTTAAGATCATAAAGAGATATCACTTCGTCGTTCACGATTGCGACGATCTGCTGCACATCCTGAAGGTCAGTCATTGGAGGTGTTTGGGATAAAGCCGGGCTCGCTGAAAACACTGATATACCAATGCAAGCCAACAGCATCCGTACAAAATATTTTCGAATTTTATTCATGGTCATATAGTATCCACTACTGCATTAACACTAAGTCACATTTACTGACTCTTGGCGCAAATTTGCGCTTTTATATAACAGAACAAAAAACTGATCCATAATTATGTTCATATTATGCCAAATTTTTGGGCCTAACCCAAGTTTTTAAGTACGATGCGAAAATGTACCGTGCTGGAGGGTGCAATGTCACGGTCACTTGTAAAGCGACGTTCGTAACTTAACCCGAATTCAAGGCAATCGTCCTGATACACTATGCCCGCATCATATGAAATGGTTTTGTCATTGAGAATGTCTTTCACCCACGATCCCTGCAGGGCCCATTTATCATCTACATTGATGTTAACTCCGGTACCAATTTCACGGCGGTTTTCAAGTTCTGTGCCGATTAACAGTGCATCATCATCAAGATCCAAATCGAGGTAGCGTACTGACATCTTCATCCAATCTGGACCAGCGGAAAGTATCAGCTCGTTCCTGCGTAGCTGCAAGCTCCTTTTGTCGAGGCGGAAACGGTGAACATAATCCACATAATCGCCAAGTGTTAGGTCGATACGGCCCACAAAGTCTGATGCTTTTCCTTCATAACCAGAACCAACCGGGAAAGTTTCGGTGTTATTGAGACGCACACTTTGGCCAATGGTGGCGATCATATTGATGTTATCGGCATAAAGGTTATAGCGAAGGCCGAAGTTTAGCCGGGTACCACCTTCCCATCGGTCATATCCGTTAAAGCGGTTGTGGCTGAACAGATTGTTCTCATCGAATTCGAAGTTGCGGCTGTCTTCGTTAGCGAAGTTAATCACGTTTTCCGGCAGGTTTGGCTGAGTTGGCGCCACAATGATCGAGAACATAGGCTCAATCACCTGACTTGTGGATCCACTTGATTTGAGGAATGGCATCCGCCAATCCACGGCCAGTTTTGGCAGCAGTCGCGAATGGGTTCCATCTATGCCTGCATATTGCGGCAGGTCCGGGTTTAAGGAATTGCTATTGTTGTATAGATCACTTCTGACGGACGCGGAAACTCTGTATATATCGCCCAGAGCTGACTGGAATGGCAGCTCCCATCCCGCTTTGGCACTGAAACGGCGGCTACGCATGCCTTCGGTACGGAATACCTGAACACCACTGGCATCCAATGTAAACTTACTGTTTAAAAAACCAGTGTCCTTATTCATGTTAAGATCAAAAGAGGGTAGCGCCTGTCCGGTCAGGCCCAGGTCATCTTCCTCGTCCAGGCCCTGAAACACATATGTTCCAACGGTTGCATAGCTTTTGTTCCAGAAACGTTCGATCTTGGCATGGCTTTCAAGTACGTCTGATTTGTCATCATAATAGCGGCGCAGGTAAGTATCATCACTGACCCAGTTAACCGCATAGTCCCATTGCCAATCACCACCAAATTTATCAAGACTTTTAAGTTCAAACTCGCCTTTTGAAAATATATGACCACGGATTTCATGGTCACCGGTTTTAACAAAGTTATTATCCCGTTCATTGACATTGGCGAAAGATCCGGTTGTTTCAAAGATGCCATTACCCACATGAAGTCGGTGCGTTCCGGCAAAAACCACGCCTTCGCGGCTGGTAATCAGTGGTTCAAAAGTAAAATCCTGCTGATCGCTGATGTTCCAATAGTAGGGTATCTGGACAAACGCGCCCAGCTCTGTAGACCGCCCAAGCCGATTAGGAGGAAGAATACCGCTTTTAACACGCACGGTCGGATCGGGATGGGCAAAATAGGGCGAATAAAAAATCGGAATTCCCGCAACTTCAAGGCGGACATTTTTATATTCTACCGTCTTTTCATCGCTGTCATGGGTGACTTGATCAGCGCGGATTTGCCATGTGGGTTCTTCTTCACCTTCCACAGGGCAAAATTCGCACGGCGTATAAATGGCGTTTTCCAGCACCGTGATTGTGCCAGTGCGTTCGCCGCGCCTCGAGATCAGCTTTGAACCGTCGGCAAAAACAACTCGCGCCTGATTGATAAAGCCCTGTTTGAAGTCGCCGTCAAGCCTGGCATCTTCCATAAAAAGTACATTTCCGGTCGCCTCACGTATGATGATGCCGCCGGATGCTCTTACTTCCCCTGAATCCACTTCATAAACAACCGTATCGGCCGTCAACTGATTGCCATTTTGGGTAAGAATTACGTTGCCGGTTGCGGTTACCACATTGGTATTTTGATCATAAACAATCTTGTCCGCTGAAAAGTCGATTTGGTCATCTGTGATTGCCGCTTCCTGTGCAGGGGCGCTACTCATCGCCCCGATGACAAGCAATAAAGAGATACTGAAAATGTGTACTATTTTGTTCATGCGGCTCTATTACATATTTTTTACTGATCGTACAGCGAATAAAACGAAAATCCACTAATATTATCTCTATTTAACTTGATAAGATTTAAACCTACCTATATCTGTTAAAAGATTGAACCGCTATAGTAGCGAAGCTAGACCAAATTGAGGCAAAAAATGAAAATAAATTTTGAAAAAATCAGCAGCGATCAGGGCGAAATCGAGGGTGCACTAGTATTATTTGCCCATAATGAGGACGACGGCTTCGTATTTAGCCCCGCTGCTGCAAACGCAGACGAACAAACCGACGGCGCACTTTCCAGGGCTGCCGGTGCCTCAGACTTTAAAGGAAAGTTTGGCCAGATTGTTGAGCTTCTTGCACCAAATGGCATCAAAGCGAGCCGGGTATTATTGGTGGGTGTAGGTGATCCCGAAAAAGTGGATGAAAAGCAAGCGGAAAGACTTGGTGGCAAAATTATCGTCAAGCTTAACTATTCCGGTGACGCGAATATTACGGTTGTTGCGAGAAAACACGCGACCCATAAAGCCTACGGCATGCTGCTGCGTCATTATAAGTTTGACAAATATTACACAACAGAAAAGAACATCAAAAAATCCACCGTTGAAACAGTGACTTATCAAACGGAAGATCCTGATGGATCTCGCAGTGATTTTGAAGAACTGGAAAAAGTCGCGGACGGTGTTTTCTGGGCGCGGAACTTGGTTACTGAACCCGGTAATGTGATCTATCCGGAAAGCTATCTTGAGCAGATCAAGGAACTGGAAAGCCTTGGTATCGAAATTGATGTGCTCAATGAAGATCGCATGGAAGAGCTGGGCATGGAATCCCTGCTGGGTGTGGGACAGGGGAGCGCATCAGAAAGTCTGATGGTGATTATGAAATGGATGGGTGCTGCTGACAAGGACGCGCAACCCGTTGCATTCGTGGGTAAGGGTGTCACCTTTGATACCGGTGGTATTTCCCTAAAGCCCGGTGCTGGCATGGAAGATATGAAGTTCGACATGGGTGGCAGCGCCGCCGTGGTTGGTGCGATGAAGGCCCTTGCTGGAAGAAAGGCCAAGGCGAATGTTATCGGTGTGGTGGGGCTTGTGGAAAACATGCCGTCAGGCACTGCGCAGCGACCCGGTGATGTGGTCAGTTCCATGTCTGGTCAAACCATTGAAGTGATTAATACGGACGCCGAGGGACGCCTGGTTTTGGCGGATTGCCTTTGGTACTGTCAGGATACCTATAATCCTAAATTTATGATTGACCTTGCGACCTTAACCGGTGCGATGATGATTGCACTGGGACAGGATTATGCGGGGATATTCTCAAACAATGATGAACTTTGTGAGCAACTTGACGCCGCAGGTCAGGCGGTGGATGAACCTGTCTGGCGTATGCCACTGGGTGATGGTTATGACAAGCTTATCAATTCCGATATCGCGGATATGAAGAATATAGGTGGTAAGTATGCCGGTAGTATCACAGCTGCTCAGTTCTTGCAGCGCTTTGTCAATGATACACCGTGGGTCCATATTGACATTGCCGGTACAGCCTGGAAACAAAAACCATCCGATGTGGCGGAAAAAGGGGCCACCGGATATGGCGTGCGGCTGCTGGACCAGCTGGTCCGCGATAATTACGAAGATTAATTTTTTGGATTTTTTGGTTTGGATATAAGCTTTTATCATCTGACATATCAACCGCTTACGGTAGCTTTGCCGAAGCTGCTCAGTAAAGTGTATGAAACGGGCATGCGCGCAGTGATAAAGGCACCGTCACCCACCCATGTGGATGATATCGATCAAATTCTCTGGTCCTTTGATAAGGCAAGTTTTCTTCCTCACGATACCGAAAAAAGCAAATATCCCGAAGAACAGCCTATTTATATAACATCGTCGGACGAAAACCCTACCAGCGCTGAAGTACTGGTGCTCACCGATGGCGCATCGTCAGAGAAAATGGAAGGATATAGCCGTATTCTTGAAATGTTTGATGGTAATAATCCAACCGCAGTGAGTGACGCGCGCGAACGCTGGAAAGTTTATAAAGATGCTGGTCACAACCTAACCTATTGGCAGCAAAATGAAAATGGCGGCTGGAGCCAGAAAGGATAAAACCGCTAGGCGGTAGGAGATATTTTGGATAGCATCAGGATACTAAAAATAATACCTGCCAAGCTCCGTGAAAACTGGAGCTGGATATCTGAATTTCTTGACACAGAACGCTACCAATTTACTTTTCATGGCTTGAACAAGGATAAGAGCCTTGGGCGTATTTGGGGCGGGGTTTTCATAAATGAAGACCTGACCGATTATGATGTAGTGATCACCAACGAATATTTCACCAGCTTTGCAATTAATTTAAAGCTAAAGCTTTTGGGCCGTAAGGCGGACCATGTAAAACATATCGCTTATGGTTTTAATAGCAGCCGAAGCCTTCTTAAAACGGGTATTTTCTTTATCGATAAATTTATTAACTCCATTTTCCAGCGCACGGATATGTTTTTAACCTTTTCCAGGTACGAACAGGCTCTATTCGTAAAGGCACATGATCTGAATATTGAGAAGTTCTGCTTTACCCATTGGGCCTACGCTCTTCCAGAAATTGAATCCACCGAATTTGCTAAATCCGAAAAGCCCTACGTATGTATGATTGGGCGTAACAATCGCGATTTCGGTACGTTTACCAAGGCTCTGGAAGGTCTAGACATTGATGGTGTTATTATTGCGCCATCTTACCTTGCACATGAATTGGATGTTGAGGGCCGAGAGAATATTAAACTATACTTCGATCAGGACATGAATGCCTGCAGCGACTGTATTAAAAACGCGCTCGCCAATATTGTGTTGGTCAATGATGATACCGTGGGTGCCGGACACATTACGATCGTAATTTCAATGTTACTTGGAAAAACACAAATAATCAGTGACGTGGAACCAATTGAGGATTATTTCCTGAAAAATATTCATGGTTTAGCCGTGCCGCTTCAAGATGCTAACGCGGTTAGAGAAGCCATTCGGGAGCTATCTATCAATGAGGATAAGCGGCGCAGCTTTGAACTGGCTTCAATTGAATATGCGAGGAACTGGTTCTCGCCACAACGGGAAGCAGAACGACTACAGATTAATTTGGAACTGCTGCTGCGTGGTGAAGCGCTCTGCAGAGTTGATAAAAAATGGCTGAACGCATATCACAATCAGAAAACTTGATCGGTATTAATCCTCACAATATTGTTATTTAGCGAACGTGTGAATAATTGCTATAGTTTCCTACCTTTACGGAGGAAGTTGTGACGTTATTTTTCAGAATATTGGCCTTTATCCTGATCTGCCCATCACTTGCGTTTGCGGAAGGAACGCTCACTGACTTTATTCGCATCAAAAGTGAAATAATGGATTATGAAATCCAATATCAGGTTTATACCCCGGAAAACTATTCTGAAACGGAAATTTACCCGACCATATATGTTGCCGACGGGCCTGCTTATGTGAAGCAGGGTCGCATGGTCCGGGTATTGGATCAGCTCATTGCGGAAGGGAAAATGAAGCCGATTGTGGCGGTATTTGTTGATCAGCGTGATCCGGATAATCTGAGATATGATCGTCGCAATGAGGAACTGATCTGTAATGAACGCTACATCGCCTTTATTGTATCGGAATTGGTAAAGACAATTGAAGCCAATTATTCTGTAAGCAAAAAACGTGAAGACCGGGTGGTGCAGGGGGTTTCCTTTGGTGGCTTTTACGCGGCCTGCGTCGGCTTGATGGCGAGCAATCATTTTTACGGTCTTTCCATGCATTCACCAGCCAACAGCCGTTTTATGGGAATTATCCGCGAAGAATATGCAAGATACGAGGCGTTTCCGGTAAAAATATTTATGAGTGTGGGTAATGACAACGACAATCGCCGTGCCGTACGCCGTTTTAAAAAGTTGTTGGAAGATAAAAATTACGACCTGACATTTATCCAGAACAATAAGGACCATGAATGGACCAATTGGCGTCCGCTGATGGATGATGCACTGCTTACCTTTTTTGCCGTTGAGTAACTATCCCAGCTTTTCTTCAAGCTCCATCCAAACTTCTTCTGCCTTTTCGAGTGCTGTTTCAAGATCCGCCTTTTCGCGGGTAAATTGCGCCAGTGCTTTTTTTGCGGATGGATCAGCCTGATCATAAAGTTTTGGATTGTTTAAGGCTTTGTTATATTTGGCGATTTCAGCAATCAAGCGCTCCACCTCTATTTCCGCGTTGGCAAGGTCTTTTTCATGCTTTTTGCGTTCATTACCGCTCGCCGGTGGTTTCGCTTTTACGGGTGCCTTTTCTTTTTTCTTGGCGCTTGTTTTCTGGCTGAGCACAAGCGCTTTATAGTCATTAAGATCACCGCTAAAGTCATTGACGCCAGCATTTTCCACTACCATGATCTTATCGGCACAGGCTTCGACCAGGTAGCTGTCATGGCTGATCAGGATCACCGCCCCTTCATAATCATTGATTGCGTGAATGAGTGACTGACGACTATCCATATCCAGATGGTTTGTTGGTTCGTCCAAAATGATCATCTGCGGCGCATCAAAACTCATGAGCGCGAAGAGTAGCCGTGCTTTTTCACCGCCGGAAAGTGTTGATATTTTATTATCGGCCTTATCGACGCCGAAACCAAAACCACCAAGGCGGGCACGGACTTGTGTTTCAGTTTTTCCCTTCATCAATGCACCAAGATGGCTAAGCGGCGTGCCGTTCGGATCCAGCTCGTCCTGCTGATGCTGCGCGAAATAACCGATCCCGAGCTTGCGGGACCGCACAATGGTGCCGTCCATGGGTTTTAATCGGTCACTGAGCAGTTTGGCAAAAGTTGATTTACCGTTACCGTTTTGGCCCAACAGGGCGATACGGTCGTCCATATCAATACGTAAGGATAGGTTTTTAAGGATCGGCTTTCCTTCCTCATAGCCCACGCTCAGTTTTTCCATGGTAATCAGCGGTGGTGCCAGCTCAACCGGGTTGGGGAAGTTAAATTCCACTGTATGTTCTTCGGCAAGCGCTGCCAGTGGTTCCATCCGTTCCAGCATCTTGATGCGGCTTTGGGCTTGTTTGGCTTTGCTGGCTTTATAGCGGAAGCGGTCGATATATTTTTGGATGTGCGCACGCTCAAACGCTTGTTTTTTGATCGCTGCGCGCTGCAGTTCCCGTTTTTCCCTGTATGTTTTTTCAAACTTATCGAAGTTTCCGCCGTAATAGTGAAGCTTTCGCTGCTCAAGATGGACAATACTGTTTGCAGAACTATTGAGCAGGTCCCGATCATGGCTGATGATCAGGATGGTGTAAGGGTAATTTCGGATGAAATTTTCCAGCCACAGCACCCCTTCAAGGTCCAGATAGTTTGTCGGCTCGTCAAGCAGAAGCAGATCCGGCTGGGTAAAAAGAGTGCAGGCGAGGGCCACCCGCATACGCCAGCCACCGGAAAATTCACTACAGGACCGTCGTTGGTCCGCATCATCAAAGCCAAGACCGCTCAAGATACTGGCCGCGCGGGCTTCGGCCTCATAGGCGCCAATATCCTGGAGCCTTTCATGAATTTCGGCGATCCGGTCCGGGTCTTCGCTGCTTTCTGCTTCCTCGTGAAGTTTGGCGAGCTCCTCGTGGGACGCGAGAACAGTTTCTAGCAGGCTGTCCGGGCCACCAGGCGCTTCCTGCGCCACCTGACCGACATGGGCACCTTTGGCAATGCGGATTTTACCATCGTCGGACTCCAGTTCCCCCAGGATCAGCTTATAAAGTGTTGTTTTTCCAGCGCCATTTTTACCGACAACACCGACCTTATGGCCAGCAGGGACGGTGACGCTTGCCTTATCAAGCAGTAATTTTCCAGCGATCCGGTATGTGAGGTCGGTGATCTGTAACATGGTTCATGCTTTTATCAGCTCAGGCGCAAAGATCAATGGCAAATAAATATTGAAACTTTCCTAAATACCAACTATAAGGCGCGCAAACTTAGTTAAATTTAAAGTCCCCAGATACTAATTAGGAAACAGACATGGCTTTACAACGTACATTTTCAATCATCAAGCCTGATGCAACAAAACGCAACCTGACAGGCGCCATCACCAAAATGCTTGAAGACGGTGGTCTTCGTGTTGTCGCAAGCAAGCGCGTTCACATGAGCCGCGAAAAAGCGGAAGGTTTTTACGCCGTGCATAGAGAGCGTCCCTTCTTCGGTGAACTTGTCGACTTCATGATTTCAGAGCCGGTTGTGGTTCAGGTGCTTGAAGGTGAAGATGCCGTTGCAAGAAACCGCGAAATCATGGGTGCTACAAACCCAGCTGAAGCCGCAGAAGGCACAATCCGTAAAACATTCGCGCTAGATATCGGTGAAAATTCCGTTCACGGTTCAGACAGCCTTGAAAATGCAAAAATCGAGATTGAGTACTTTTTCAACGACAAAGAAATCGTTGGTTAGTTAGATTTAAGTATCTTGTTTAAAAGCCGTCCGGTGGAAACACCGGGCGGTTTTTTTTAAGGCTTTGGATTAATGATATCTTCGTCGGAATAGTCAGCACCCTGAATTGTGACCTTGTTCCCGACTACCCGCACGCGACCTTCGGCCACCAGTTTCAGTGCTTGTGGGTAGATAATATGTTCTTTTTCAAGGACTTTTGCCGCCAGCGTGTCCGGATCATCATCCGGGTCAATAGCGATCACAGCCTGGGTAATGATCGGGCCATCATCCAGTTCCGGGTTTACGAAATGGACGGTGCAACCCGTGAAGCGTACGCCCGCTTCAAGGGCGCGTTCCTGAGTATGGAGCCCCTTAAAGCTTGGGAGCAGGGACGGGTGGATGTTTAGCATCCGGTTACGCCAGCGATTGACAAACCTCGCATCCAGGATCCGCATGAAGCCCGCAAGGCAGATTAGTTTTGCGCCACTTTCCTTGAGTGCCTCATGAATTTGTTCATCAAAACTTTCGCGGCTATCATAGTCGCGGTGATTGATCACTTTGGTGGGTATGCCAGCTTTTTCGGCACGCTCCAGGCCCTTAACACCCGGGTTATTGGAGATAACAAGAACAATACGTGCCGGGAAGTCGTCATCGGCACAGGCATCAATTAAAGCCTGCAGGTTGGTACCACTACCGGATATGAGAACCGCAACATCCAGCATTTAATGCCCCGATTTGGCGGTCCAGGGCTCAACATACCCCCAGCTTCCCGCACTTCCGGTGACTGTCGTCGATGGTTCATCGCCGTTTTTCTCGCGGACTGTACCGATATAATGAACGGTTTCGCCGTGCGCTTCAAAAATCTTGGTGGCTTCTTCCTGCTTGTTGGCGGGAACAATCACCGCCATGCCAATGCCGCAGTTAAAAGTTTTCGCCATTTCAAGGGGGGTGATGTTTCCGGTGGTGCGCAGCCAGTCAAACACCGGTGGCAGCGTCCAGCGGCTGGCGTCCACATCAACGGTGACACCGTCCGGCAGAATGCGTGGAATATTTTCCACGAAGCCACCCCCCGTAATATGGCTAAGTCCTTTTACACAGTCGGCTTTTATCGCAGCTAGGCAGCTTTTAACATAAATTTTTGTTGGCTCAAGCAGTGCTTCACCCATGGTTTTTCCGTCTTCGAAAGAGCAGGGCGCATTATAATCACCGCCGGACACTTCGACCAGTTTTCGCACAAGCGAAAACCCGTTTGAATGAACCCCGCTTGAGGCAAGACCAAGTACTACATCGCCTTCGCCGACCGTGCTTCCGTCAATTACCCGGTCCCGTTCAACCGCGCCAACGCAGAAGCCGGCGAGGTCATAATCACCATCTGAATACATTCCTGGCATTTCGGCAGTTTCGCCGCCAATGAGCGCCGCATTGGATTGTCTGCATCCTTCGGCGATCCCTTCAATGATCGCTTTACCCACATCAATGGTCAGGTGCCCCGTGGCATAATAATCCAGGAAGAAGAGGGGCTCTGCGCCCTGCACAATCAGATCATTGACGCACATGGCCACAAGATCGATACCCACCGTATCATGCTTACCGCTTTCGATCGCTACTTTAAGTTTGGTGCCGACGCCATCTGTGCCGGACACAAGGATCGGGTCGTTAAAACCGGCGGATTTTAGATCAAAAAGGGCGCCAAACCCGCCGAGGCCGGCGTCGCATCCGCTCCGGCGTGTGGAAGCTGCCGCCGGTTTGATGGCATCCACAAGGGCATTGCCCGCATCAATATCAACACCGGCATCTTTATAGCTGTAGGATTTATCCTGATTAGACAATTTGAACTCGTTTTTTTATATGATTTGCTAGAAACAGATATAAGCGGTTGCGCCTAAAAAGGCTATAAAAAAAACGCCTGATTTGCAATTGCGCTCGTTGAAACACCAGTGTCACAAAGAATATCTATACTGCTTGCCATACTGATGACATGATGCCATATTACAATCATGCTAATTCCAATAATTACTGAGCGTTTAAATTGCAATTAAATATAATAAATACAGTTAGATATAGTTTTTTTCTAATGTTATGGATTAGCTTATCGAATGTGGCATCTGCACAGAGCTTTTTCTCCGACGATGATCGCGAAGCGACCATATACACCATTTACAATGTGGAAGTTGATGAAACATCCCGAAATGTGACTACGTCGCGGTCCCGTGCGCTGCTTAAAGGTCAGCGTCAAGCTCTTGAAAGACTGTTCCGCCGCATCATACGTATATCGGACCGGGAAAAACTACCTAGCTTTTCCGATCAGGAAGTCCAGGACTTCATCAGCGGGTTTGAAATAAATGATGAGCGCCGCTCTTCTGTGCGGTACATCGCGTCGCTGGTGGTTCATTTTAACCGCAGTAAAGTCAATGATGTGCTCAGTTTTTATCAAATCCCCTTTGCTGAAACTTTGGGGACGGCCGTAAGTGTCCTGCCGGTGCTTGAAGAAGCGGGCGCACTAATGCTTTGGGAAAAGAATAATAAATGGCGCGAAGCGTGGCAGGATTATGATGTGATCAACAACCTGGTGCCGGTTGATACACCACTACCAAGCCTTAAGAACAAAATGTATATCAGCGCATTACAGGCAAAAACCGGTGATGAGCGCTCCATCGCGGCCTATATCGAGGAGAATACCCTTAA
>JANQJN010000162.1 GCA_028281625.1 Emcibacteraceae bacterium
CAGCATGCGTCATGGGAATATACCTTGGTGGTGCTGGGAGCACAGCTCTTGCTGAAGATGAAATACTTGCGTTTGAAGCCGATGCTTTTGATGTCGCGGGAAATGCGATCATTATAGATGAAAATGCGGATGTACTGCTTGATGTAGAAGAGTTTATTTTTGTTGAGGAAAGTGCACAATGAGTAAATTTTCATTGCAAAACAATTGGGTAAGCCTCGCGTTTCTAATTTCACTCGCGGCGAACTTCTTTGTTTTTGGCTATCTTATCTCACAAGAAGTTTCTGATTATAAAAGAGATAAGATAAGAAAAACTGAACTTGAGTTTGACAATCAGATTTCCAAACTGGTGGAACCATTTCCCCGCAGTGGTAGACGGGACTTTTATGTAACCATGCGCAGTAAGCGTGATGAACTAATCCCTATGTACAGAAACATCTTGGCGCAACGTGCGGCAATAATGGACGTGATCGCTGAAGAACAGTTTGATGCTGAGAAACTACGCGCTGCCATGCAGAGTTACAACGATAGTTATGACAATATCATTCTACCCTCGCAGGAAGAGATTATCAGAATTATCGGTGAATTTTCGGTAGAGGAACGAAAAGCCATAGTTGAGCGTTTTAAAAATCCGCCAAGGCGCGATAGACGCAGTTGGGGCGATGGTGACCGTCGCCGTAGTTCAGATGGTGACCGCCGCCGCAGTTCTGATAATGATCGCGATGGAAGCGACGATAGCAATAATAATGATAATCGTGATAACAACAATAGCAGTAATGACGATAATCACGACCACGACCATGACGGGCACGATTGGTGGTAAAAACGTCCAGTTTTAACAATTAGTTAATGTTTAGTTAACGATGATCGTGTAGTCTTTCATCATGATCGAACAAATAGCTTTACCTGTGATACCTGCAATCAAGCTGAATGGTGAAAAACCAGCGGCTAAATCCGCGCGTATTGGTGAACTTAGTGAAGAAGAAAAAGCTCAGGTAGAAGAGCTTAGGAAGATAGATCAAGAAGTTCGCGCCCATGAGATGGCTCACAAAAACGCCGGCGGTCAATATGCGAGCGGCCCTACCTACACATATACGGTGGGCCCCGATAGCCAAAGATATGCGACAGGTGGGGAAGTACAGATCGATTCAGCTCCCGTTGAGGGGGATCCTGAAGCGACGGTAGCAAAAATGGATGTGGTTATTGCTGCAGCGCTCGCCCCTGCTAAACCATCTGCTCAGGACCGTAAAGTCGCTTCCGAAGCAGTCGCTACGCGTAATAAGGCACAAGCTGAACTTCTGGCAAAGAAACGGGACGAACAAAGTGGTGATGACTCCCAGAAAATATCCTTCGATGTAAATAACTTTGGTAACACTCCAATTGTATCTGTTAACAAAGCCTATGAAACCGGGCTGGGGCTAAGCGGTGATGAAGCGGAGCGATCTGGATCCAAATTCAACGTTGCCAGTTAATCTCAAAGCCAACAGTCACTCTTTATTAACAAAATCTTATAATTTTGCGCTTATATTTCTGCTACACAAAATATAAGTCGCCGTGAAATCAGGAACTTTTGCGTTCTGGTTAGAGTAGGAAGTTTATGAGTATTTTCAATTCAAGACTTAAAGTAAGATCGTTAAGGTTGAAAGCATTGCTCTTTGGGGTATTATTGTTTTTTACGATAGTACCTCTATTCGTTCACATCTATAGCATCGATAACTATTCCGACTATGTCATTGAAGAAGACCGTGCTGAAAAGCGAGACTTCATGCGATCTATCGTACTCAATCATTTTGTTAGCAAACAGAAGGAAGGTGCAATATTTGCATCCGATCTGATTACGGTCAGCGATAATTTTAAAAATTCGCTAAGTTCAGGAAATTCAATTTCGTTGAGTGCGTATTTTGAATCTCTTCTTTCCTCCAATTTCGTCAAGAAGAATGTTGTGAATATTATTGGGTTTCAGGTGATAGATGAGAATTATCAAAGCGTTGGTGAAGCTGGTACACTGGGATTTGATGATGCGACCTTCAGTGAAATATTGAAGGCGCATGATGCGTTAGGCGCACAGGAAAGAGTTCTACCAGACGGATATTATCGTGCAAATAAAAACGATGAAATAAGTTATGTACTGGTTTATCCAATTCAATCTTCTGAATATCGATTAAAATTGCTTGTCTATACTTCCATTTGGGACAGCCTTGTCGGTGTGACACAACAGCTTCAGGCAGATGTGCAAATTAAAGGTCCGAACGGTCAGATCTTTTTTAGTGAAAAATACCTTCCAGTCACCGAAGAAGAAGCATCTCATGCCATTTCGCAGCAACTAAATCCAATCGAAGAACGGGTTCCATATGGTGTAAGAGGGGGAGATTATATTGATATTATTGCTTACGCTGGTGACCATGGAATGCTCGCGAAATCTGACAATATCAAAAATACAAGTATTGTATTTGCAGTTATATGTATATTGCTGATCTGGTTGATAGGCGCCTATATTTTGCGCAATTATCTGTTCGAAAGGATTGCCGATTTCTCAAAGGCAATGAAGAATATTGTGGATGGCAATGAAGCGGAGGAAGTGCTTGAGCAGAAAAATGATGTTTTCGACGCGCTGACCGAGCAACTTCAGCGCGTCATAAGCCATAATGAAGAACGCACGCGTATCAAGGAGCACCTTGAAAAGGCGATTGAGCAGGCTGAAGTAGCAAATGTGGCGAAGTCTGATTTCTTGGCGAATATGAGCCATGAACTTCGCACACCACTTAACGCGATTATTGGATTTTCAGAAATTCTGACCCACGAGGATCTGGACAATTATGATAGGGGTAAAGTTCGCGAATATTCAAAGGACATATTGGATAGTGGTCGGCACCTGCTCAGTATTATTAATGATATTCTTGATCTTTCTAAGGTTGAAGCTGGTAAAATGCGTTTCTTCGAAGACGAAGTTGATGTTATCGAAATATGCGAATCTTCAATGCGGGTCATTCGAAATCAAGCCACCAATAAAGCTGTCGATATAAGCCTTGATGCTGATGATCGTTTCCCGCTTATCAAAGCAGATGAAAGAATGATGCAGCAAATACTGACGAATTTACTTTCAAATGCAGTAAAATTCTCGCTTGAAGGGGGAATTATTGATGTTTCAATTGGAAACGATATGCGTGGTGATATTGAAATTTCCGTACAAGACAATGGGATTGGTATACCCCAAGATAAAATACAGGATATTTTGGAACCATTTCAGCAGATCGAAACAAGTTATGCAAAGACAGAAGTTGGAACTGGCCTTGGGCTTTCGCTGGTCAAGGCTTTCGTTGAGATGCATGACGGCGTGATTTCGATTGAGAGCGAGCTTGGTGACTATACGAAAGTAACTATTACCTTGCCAAAAAGCCGGATTGTTAGTCCCGAGAACGAAAACTATTGCCAGCTAGATTACAAAAATTCGGCCGCCGGAGTTTAAAACAAGCGTTGATTGTGCTAGTCACGATGCATGGTTGATAGTTCATATAAAATTCCAAGCAACACGGTGTCTTATCAAGATATTATTAAAAGAAGCCGGTTTATTGCACATATCGCGCATACGCCCGACGTGGACGCTGCCCGCAAGTATGTAAGTCAGATTAAAGAAAAATATTCTGACGCGGGGCACAATTGTTGGGCCTATGTAGCAGGGAAGCCTGATGATAGCCAGGTGCTTGGCTTCTCGGATGATGGTGAACCAAATGGAACGGCTGGCAAACCCATGCTGAATGTACTGATGGGATCGGGGCTTGGTGAAATCACAGCAGTTGTTACCCGTTATTTCGGGGGAACGAAACTTGGTACTGGCGGACTGGTTCGGGCTTACGGCGGAACAGTAGCAAAAGCTTTGGACGAACTTGAAACAGGCGAGAAAATCCCTGAAGTTCTTGTGACAGGGAAATCAGAATATAGTCATCAAAGCCTTATTGAGCGTATTTTAAAGTCATACAATATTTTGCATATTAACAAAGAGTTTACAGTAGATATTCATTGGACATTAATAATGGACGGACGCGAAGCGCCGCGAGCCATATCAGAAATTACTGATATGACCAGCGGGCGAGTCACCTTTAAAACTGAAGACGATTAAAGCGCCTTGATGATATCCTCAACCATTTTCTTAGCGTCTGAGAAAAGCATCATGGTATTATCCCTAAAGAAGAGCTCATTTTGAACACCGGCGTAACCAGATGCCATGCCGCGTTTTACGAACAGTACTGTTCCGGCAAATTCCACATCCAGCACTGGCATGCCATAAATAGGGCTTGAAGTATCGGTCTTCGCGGCTGGGTTGGTTACGTCATTGGCACCGATCACAAAGGCGACATCTGTTGCCGCAAATTCGCTGTTGATGTCTTCAAGTTCAAATACTTCATCATAGGGCACATTTGCTTCTGCAAGCAGCACATTCATATGACCTGGCATACGGCCTGCTACAGGGTGGATTGCGTATTTAACACTGACGCCTTCCTCCTTAAGGTGATCGACCATTTCACGCAGGGCATGTTGCGCCTGTGCAACCGCCATACCGTAACCGGGTACGATGATCACAGATGACGCATTCTTCATGATGAACGCTGCGTCGTCCGCTGCACCTTGCTTCACAGGGCGTGTTTCCACTTCGCCGGATCCAGCTACTGCATCATCACCACCAAAACCACCAAGGATCACGCTGATGAATGACCGGTTCATGGCCGCGCACATAATGTAGGAAAGGATTGCACCGGAGGAGCCAACAAGGGATCCGGTGATGATAAGTGCATTATTTTGCAGGGTAAAGCCAATACCGGCAGCCGCCCAGCCGGAATAACTGTTCAGCATGCTCACTACCACTGGCATATCCGCCCCACCGATAGGGATTATTATCAGGAAACCAATGAGGAAGCTTAGACCAATAATGATCCACATGATATTGCCCCCACCGGATGCGGAGACTTCATCGATTGCGAAGTAAGCAATCAAGCCAAAGATAGCGAGGCCAATGAGCGCGTTGATCAAGTGCCGCGCTGGGAGGAGTATCGGCGCACCGGACATGTTGCCATTAAGCTTGGCAAAGGCGATAACGGAGCCGGAGAAGGTAATCGCACCAATGGCGGCACCCAATGACATTTCAATTCGGCTGGCCATCAGGATATTACCCATGGTATCCGCTACACCGAAGTTTGCGGGAAGCAGGAAGGCCGCAGCTGCAACCAGCACCGCGGCAAGGCCTACGAGACTGTGAAACGCGGCCACCAACTGCGGCATAGCAGTCATGGCAATGCGACTTGCAATCACCAGACCGATGGCGCCACCAACGGCGATGGCAACAACAATCCATGTGTAGGAAACAATCTCTGGGCTGGCCAGGGTTGTAATCACCGCAATGGCCATGCCGATCATGCCATACATATTCCCCTGTCTGGAGCTTTCCGGTGAGGAGAGCCCCCGAAGCGCGAGGATAAAGAGAACGCCCGCGATCAGGTAAGCAATGGCGGTTAAATCAATGATATTCTGTTCGCTCATTTGTCATCCCCCTTCTTGTCAGACTGGGGTTTCTTTTTGTACATACTGAGCATTCGATTGGTGACGGCAAAACCACCGAAGATATTTACGGCGGCAAGCCCGATGGCAATGATGCCAAGAATTTTGGCGATGTTCATATCTGCCGGTCCGGCTGCAATAAGAGCACCAACAATAATCACAGAAGAAATCGCGTTGGTGACCGCCATCAGTGGTGTATGAAGGGCTGGGGTTACTGACCAGACCACGTAATAACCGACAAAAATTGAGAGAACGAATAAAGATATTTGTGAAACGAACGGGGACATGCCTTGAACCGCTTCTGTCACTTCCATAACCTGTTCCATATTAACTTCCTCCCTTCACGCGCTCATGAACGACCTCGCCGTCTTTGGTGAGCAAAATACCCGTGATGATTTCGTCTTCCCAATCTATAGCAAGGCCGTTTTTCTCTTCATTCACCAGTGGGGTAATAAAATTAAGTAAGTTCTTTGAATATAAAGCACTTGTATCTGCTGCAAGGTGGCTCGCCACGTTAAGATGCGCGACGATGGTCACGCCATTCTCTGTAGTGTGGATTTCACCGGGCCTGGTTTGTGTGCAGTTGCCACCAGCGGGTGCCGCCAGATCGACAATCACCGAACCCGCTTTCATGGAAGCGACCATATCATCATCAATCAAGATCGGAGCAGGACGTCCTGGAATGAGCGCCGTGGTAATGGCGATATCCTGTTTCTTAAGGGTCGCAGCGATAAGTTCCGCTTGCGCCTTTTTATAGTCATCACTCATTTCCTTGGCATAACCGCCTTCGGTTTCACCGCCTTCATCGCTCTCCACCATAACAAATTTACCGCCCAGGCTTTCCACCTGCTCTTTGGCAGCTGCACGGACGTCGGTGGCGGAAACAACTGCACCAAGGCGTTTCGCAGTCGCTATGGCTTGTAGGCCAGCTACACCGGCGCCCATGACCATAACTTTGGCTGGTGCAACTGTTCCCGCCGCCGTCATCATCATAGGGAAGGCGCGGCCATAATGATGGGCAGCGTCGATGACCGCATTATATCCTGCCAGGTTGGATTGGCTGGAAAGCACGTCCATACTTTGCGCGCGGGTAATACGGGGCATAAATTCCATGGCGTAGGCTTCTATGCCTGCGTCTGCGTAAGCTTTAATGTGGTCGGGATGACTTGTGGGTTCAAGCACCGCAATCAGCATTGCACCGCGCTTCATTAACCCGAGTTCATCCACGTCAGCCTCGCCAGCAATCAGCGGCCTCTGAACTTTAAAAATAATATCGGCACCATTTATTGTGGCTGCGGCATCCGCACCAATTTCAGCGCCAGCTTCACTATATTCACCATCTGATATCTGACTGCCTTTCCCGGCACCGGATTCGACCACAATGTCAAAACCGAGCGCGATTAGCTTTTTCACAGTATCAGGGGTCGCCGCTACACGTTTTTCATGTTCCCGGCGCTCTTTTACTATCGCTATTTTCATTAGGTAACCTCTTGAAATAATCAATTCGTTTGGAATGATTGACCTGTATCTTTCACGGTAGAAAAAAGCTTAACACAAATTAACCAAAAGGGTAGGGCAAAATTTAAAAACCCCTAAATAACTTAAATATTTTTTGAAGCGACTTGTGGTGTTTCAAATTGAAACATAAAATTACCACAATATTGTGATTTTCTTAACCATTGTCCCGTTATGATACAGTTTATAAAAGTTTCCCGGGCAAATAAGAAAATGGAATATGGTTAAAGAGAGTAATAGGGAAAATTCCGCGAACAAGCGATCTGATGCGTTCTCCAAGATTATTGGCGATAGCGAAGCCATGATTGGTGCGATCCGGCTCGCCCGTAAGGGGGCGCTAACGGATGTCCCCATCTTGCTCGAAGGGGAAAGCGGCGTGGGTAAGGAAGTATTTGCTCGCGCTATCCATGAGACAAGTGAACGTGCTGACAAAGCAATTGTCGTTGTAAACTGCGGGGCACTACCAGCAAATTTGGTGGAAAGCATCTTGTTTGGTCATGCCAAAGGAGCTTTCACAGATGCCAAAGAAGACCATGCTGGTAAATTTGTTGATGCGGATGGCGGCACGATATTTCTTGATGAAATTGGCGAACTTCCTGTCGATCTACAGGTGAAATTACTAAGGGTACTGCAGGAAGGCGAGGTGGACCCTGTCGGTGGTTCCGGTACCGTCAGTGTTGATGTGCGGGTTATTTCTGCGACAAACAAAAAGCTTGATAGTCTGATTACCACTGGTGCTTTTCGCGAAGATTTGTTTTACCGCCTTAATGTTTTTCCGGTTTCACTTCCACCACTAAATAAAAGAGCTGGGGATATTCAAACTCTTACAAATTATTTCATCAGGCAAATTTGTGAGAAGGAGAATAAACCGGTCAAACAACTGACTACAAATGCGATCATGCTGCTTAATAGCTATCATTGGCCTGGCAATGTGCGCCAGCTAGAAAATGTAGTGCTCAGGGCTGTTATTCTTTCTGAAGGAGAGATGATTACCGAAAAAGATTTTCCGCAGATACTAGCGGATATTGAACGTATGGATAAGGAAAAGAAACTTCATAATCGCAGGACCGACGACCTGATTAAATCACTGGAGATCCCGGAAGAATTTCATAATATCTGCATTTATGATGGGAATGCAGATGTCCATACTATTGATTATATTGAAAAAATGATGATCAAATATGCATATATTCGTTATGATGGAAAAATGACAGAGATCGCGAAGAGATTGTCTATAGGTCGTTCTACTTTGTACCGAAAAGCCGAAGAAATGGGACTACTTGACGAGAATTAATTTCGATTACTTGCGACGAAACGACATATTTCTGCGACAAAGCGACATTTTAATTTCTTGAAATCGATTATGAACTGCTTAAATTTAATAAGTATATTAAATTAAAAAAGGGACATACTCATGATTTACCTCCTCGCCATTATTGTGCCTCCGTTGGCGCTTCTTTTGAAAGGTAAGATTTTCCAGGCCATCTTTAATGGTATTCTCTGGGTGGCCAGCATCGTACTGTTTGTGGTGTCGTTTGGCGCGCTGTCACTGCTTTGGTTTATAGCTGTGATCTGGGCTATTATTTCTGTGCGTGGCGCGGTCAACGACGAGCGTCATGATGAACTCGTTGATGCTCTTAGGTCACGTCGCTAACAAACAAATTAGGTTGGATTAATTTACTAATAGTCCGCCTTTTATAACAGCGGACACGTTTTCGAGGATTGTAATGTCGTTAAGCGGGTTACCCTCTACTGCGACCATATCTGCAAATTTCCCAGACTCAATCGATCCGATATCGTCTTCAAGTGACATAGACCGTGCCCCCCAGATGGTGGCAGATTGAATCGCTTGCATTGGCGAAAGGCCGTGACGAACCATATATTTGAATTGATTTCCATTGTGTCCATGGGGATAGACACCGCTATCGGTTCCAAAGGCGATGTTAACTCCGGCTCTTACCGCTTTTTCAAACCCGGCGCGCTGCGCATCCGTTGTTTCGCGGTTTTTACGCATGGTCTCTTCCGGCCATCCTTCGGCGGTGCCCACTTCGTTGATATAATCACCATTATAGATGTCAGCGATCAGCCACGTCCCCTTGGCGGCCATCATGGTTATGGCTTCATCATCCATTAGTGATCCATGTTGAATGGAGCGGACACCTGCACGTACGGCCATTTTAATTCCTTCGGCACCATGGGCGTGGGCAGTGACATATCGTCCGCGTTTTGCGGCTTCTTCAACGGCAGCGCGGAGTTCTGCCTCCGTAAACTCCGGCTCACCGGGTTCTGTGCCAACGGTGAGTACCGCGCCAGTTGCGATAACCTTTATCAGATCCACATCGCCATCGATTAGCTTATTCACATTGGCGCGCACTTCAGCTTCGTTAGCGGATACACCTTCACGAAATTCAGGAGGAATTTCTACACCATAATCAAGTCCAACAACTTCACCTCCACCACCTGGTGCGGTGATATAGGCACCAGACACATACATACGCGGACCCGGCAAAAGCCCTGCATTAATATCATCGCGTAGTTTAACATCGACGAATGCTCGATACGTACCAAGATCGATTACACTGGTAAAGCCGGCGTCGATGGTTCTTTTAGCATGCAAAGCACCCAGCTGGTAATCTTCCTCAGCCGTCATTTTTATTGGGGCGAGAACATCTTCATTTTGTATGTCACCTACGATATGGCTGTGACCATCAATTAGGCCTGGCAAAACAGCATATCCGGACCAATCAATCAGATTTGGGTAATCCTTCGTACTATCAAAAGGAGTAACTTCAACGATACGCTCATTTTCAACGCTGATAATTTGGTTTACCAAAACGTGTTCGTTAACCACATCAATCATTTGTCCCGCATGAATGTAGGAGACATTTGAGTTTTCGTCGACCGGTTCAGAACAAGACGTCAGAATTGCAACGAAACTGAAGAGAAGTAAGCGAACCAGTGACATTTTGATGCTCCCTATTATGTTATCCCCTAATCATCCCAAGTGCGTGCGTGTAGGTATCCAGCAGTGCTTCTTGCTCTTGCCTATCGGCTTCATCCATTTTTCTCAAGCGGACGATTTGGCGCATGATTTTAGTATCGAATCCCACAGATTTTGCTTCAGCGTAGATATCCTTGATATCGTCAGCAAGTGCTTTCTTTTCTTCTTCAAGTCGTTCGACACGTTCAATAAAGGAACGTAAGGCATCTGCAGCGATACCACCAGTTTCTACCATTTTACTATTATCCTTGTTGTGATTTCATTTGTTTGTTTTTGGCGAGGCTTTCATCCATTAGCCTCATTTGTTCGTCTGTTGCTGGAGTTTGGTATTTTTCCGTCCATTCACCATATGGCATACCGTAAATAATTTCACGGGCGTCCATTTTATCAATTTCGATGCCACGCTCTGCCGCTTCCGCCGCGTACCATTTTGAAAAACAGTTGCGACAAAAGCCAGCGAGGCCCATCAGATCAATATTCTGTGCATCGGTGCGCAGGCGCATATGATCGATTATACGTCGGAATGTAGCTGCTTCTATTTCAAGCTGAGTTTGTTTGTCCATTTTTATCTCCATTTATCAAAGCCTTATCGCAAGTTCAGGATGGGACCTGAGGTCGAGTATTTCTTCTGCAAGTACGTCTGCCCAGCGGCGTGCTCCCGCATCGTTAGATATTTCGTCCTGACGGATTTCCACATTCACATGGGGAAGTCCATGCGCGAGTGCGTGCGTATTCAACGTATGGTATAGAATTTTACCACTATAAGGTTCATTGTCACCGATATGGAAGCCTCTGGCTTCAAGGCGGTCGTGAAGTAGTCTTGCAACCCGATCATCGGTATTATAAAGAAGTCCGCCATTCCATTTACGTGGCTCACCATTCATATGTGGGGTAAAGCTGTGCATGTTAAATATAAGGGGAGCCTCATGGCTCAAAGCTTTTTCGGCAATGATGGCAGCGGCCATGTTATGAAAGGGGTGATAAAATTCTTCAATCCGCTCATTTGTCGCCTTTTCCGATAGATTTTGATTGCCATGAATGATGTGGCCATCACTAGTTTCCGGAATTAATCCGTCCTGACCTATAGCCCGGTTGGCATCGATCAATAGACGCGAGAAACCAGCAAGTACAGCCGGTGCGTCCAGTAATTTCGCAAGGTTTTTTGTTACTTCAGCTATTCCTATATCCCACGCAATATGCAGTTCCAGCTGCTCATCGCTTAAGCCCAGATTATCATATTCACTGGGGATATGATTGCTGGCATGTTCCGAAATCAGAACAATATTTGCCTTGCCGTTTGGGTTGATAATGTCAAATGCCATAAAGATTAAATCCGGTGAATCAAGTCCATATTTGTATATCGAAAAGTGGCCCGTTGTGTAGGAAAAAATTAATGTTGTTGGCGGATTTTTTGCTGTACACGGTTCGAGCTCTATGTATTAATATTTGCCGCAAAAGCAAATCAGGAAAAATAAATGCATCGTCAAAGACGAACAAGAATAATTGCGACCCTCGGGCCCGCATCTAACACTTTTGAAATGATTAAGAAATTGTCGGAAGCTGGAGCCGACGTTTTCCGTCTTAATATGAGCCATGGTGAACACAAAGACGCCTCAGCGCTTTACAACACTGTTCGCGAAGTGGAAAAGGCTACCGGAAGGCCTATTGGGGTGCTTGCTGATCTTCAGGGCCCAAAACTCAGGGTCGGTGAGTTTACTGACGGTTCGATTGACCTCGAAGTTGGTCAGACGTTTATCCTTGATATGAACGATGAACCAGGTGATCAATCCCGTGTTCAGCTTCCGCATCCGGAAATTTACGAAGCGGTGGAACCAAAGACGGAACTTCTACTCAATGACGGTAAAATAAGGTTGTTGATCGAAAAAGTCCAAGAAGACAAAATTACGACAACCGTGACTGTTGGTGGTGAACTCTCAAATCGTAAGGGGGTAAATGTACCCAGTGCAATTCTTCCGCTTGCAGCACTAACAGAGAAGGATAAAGGTGACCTCGCATTTGCGCTTGATCTTGGCGTTGATTGGGTGGCTCTTAGCTTTGTGCAAAGGCCCGAAGATGTTCAGGAAGCCCGAGACATTATCGCAGGCAGGGCATCTATCATGGCAAAAATTGAAAAGCCATCAGCAGTTCACGCGATTGATGAAATTATTGCCCTTTCCGACGGTGTAATGGTGGCCCGCGGTGATATGGGTGTTGAAATGCCGATGGAACAGGTGCCGCCGAAACAAAAGAAAATCATTCGACATGCCCGGCGTGCTGGCATTCCGGCTGTGGTGGCAACTCAAATGCTGGAAAGCATGATTACAGCACCGGTTCCCACTCGGGCGGAGGTTTCTGATGTCGCAAATGCCGTTTTTGATGGTGCCGACGCGATTATGCTTTCGGCAGAATCAGCCGCAGGTGAGTATCCTGAAGAAGCGGTGGCGACAATGAACCGTGTTGCGTTATCTATTGAAGGTGAACCAAGTTACCGTCGCATGCTCAACCGGGACGAGACCATGCCGGAAGCAACAACTGCTGATGCGATCAGCGCTGCTGCAAAACAAGTTGCCAAAACTATCGAAGCGGAAGCAATTGTTTGTTATACGGGTTCAGGCTCAACGGCGCTTAGGGCGTCGAGGGAGAGACCGCAAGCACCACTTCTTGTGCTAACACCCAACATTGGGACGGCACGTCGACTTGCGCTGGTATGGGGACTTAACTGTGTTTATTCGCAAGATGCTGTTAATTTTCAGGATATGATCGATAAAGCCTGCAATATCTGCCATGAGTATAAATATGCTGGTGTAGATGATCGAATCGTTATCATGGCGGGTATGCCATTCGGAACACCTGGAAAGACAAACGTTCTTCGCATTTCACGCGTACAGGATTATCACGTTAAAGTCTAAAAGCCTCTGAATTAAAGGGGAATTTCAATTTATTGTTCCCAAAATAGAAGGAGGCCGTGACCTTGGGGGGGAATCACGACCTCCGGAATGCTATGAGCGGAAGCTCACAACAAAACTAATTTACTATGTTTAAGATATATCTGTCAATAATAGACGACAAGAAATTAACCTTGACGAGCTTTAAAACGACGGTTTGTCTTGTTAATTACAAACGTCCGACCTTTACGGCGAATGACACGGCAATCGCGGTGACGGTTTTTCAAAGACTTTAGCGAATTTACGACTTTCATAATCTATCTCAAATATCTTATATAGCTATTTCTATTGGTCAATTTCGACCCAAGTGACACAGCACTTTTCAAACTTTTGTGGGAACCTACAGATGTCGGTTTTAATTGTCAACGAAATCTGACAAATAATTTAAAAAAAAATGCATTAGGGCAAATCAGCGGCATTTAATCTTATTTTAACCGTTTCTTTAGCTGTGGCTGAGTATAATTCCGTCAAGGTGAAATAAGAGTTGTGCAGGGAAGAAACAGACGTATGGGAAAAAGGTTGGAAAGCCAAAGTGATAAAGAGATGAGCACCTTGGAACTTAGAGAAGTCGAGCCCGTTCGAGAGATTGGCTACATTGCTGAAGTAAGCGGCAATGGTGTAAAAGCTGTGTGCAACTTAAAAACACTGCGCGATATGTCCGATATAGATAGTGGTGAAGCAGAGTTTTCGCCAGGTCAAATTGGTACAATTTTGAAGATTAAAGTATCAAAAGGATTTTTGTTCGTAACGGTTCGCGATGTAATTGCAATACAGGAACAAGGCAAAATCCTAGGCAAAGTGGAAATGCGACTGGATTTTCTTGGTCACGGCATTCGTGCGCCAATGACCGAAACGGGTATGATTTTTGACCGTGGGGTGACCGATTTTCCAATCCCAGGTCAGCCGGTATATCCAGTAACACTCGCTGATGTGGAAGGGATTTTTGGGGACAACGACAGTAATCATTTCCATCTTGGTCACGTATTTCCACAACATATCACGCCGGCTTCCATCAATATCGATGCGCTACTTGGTAAGCACTTTTCAATTCTTGGGAGTACGGGTACGGGTAAATCATGCACGGTTGCGTTACTCATTCGCCGGATTGTAGAAAGACTTCCTGACGCACATATCATAATGCTTGATCCGCATAACGAATATGAAACAGCCTTTTCTGATTGCGCGATGCATTTCGATATTAATAATCTTCGACTTCCATACTGGATGATGAATTTTGAAGAACATTGTGAAATGTTCATAGGGTATAACAGCAAAGACCGTATGATTGAAACGGATGTCCTGCGCCGCTGCCTTTTCGAAGCGCGAGTGGACAACAATGAACATATTTCACCCGAACTGATCACGGTGGATACGCCAATCCCCTATAAATTATCCTATATGATGGCGTTCCTGGATCAGGAAATGGGTAAACTGGATAACCCGGAAACGTTAACTCCATATTTGAGACTTAAAAATAAAATTGATGAACTGCGCCGCGATACGCGATTTGGTTTTATGTTTTCCGGGATGCTGGTGAATGATACACTTAACAGCATAATTGGCGAATTACTTCGTTTTCCTGTTAACAACAAGCCGGTTTCAACCATCGATCTTTCGGGTGTGCCGTCAGAAATTGTGAATGTTGTGGTTTCTGTAATCAGCCGAACTGTGTTTGACTTTGCTGTATGGAGCCGTGGTAATGATGCGCGTCCAATCCTTCTAGTCTGTGAGGAAGCGCATAGATATGTTCCTACCGATAATTCAACTATATTTAATTCAACCCGTAAAGCGATTGAACGCATCGCGAAAGAGGGACGTAAGTATGGTGTTTCCATGGGGCTGGTCTCTCAGCGTCCAGCTGAACTTTCTGAATCGGCGCTTTCACAGTGCGGTACAATTTTTGCCATGCGTATGAACAACGAAAGGGACCAACGCTTTGTTGCTCACGTACTGCCGGAAGGTGCCGAAGGATCGTTAAATTCTCTGTCATCTTTGCAAAACCGCGAAGCGCTCGCGGTGGGTGAGGGGGTTGAAGCTCCTGTTCGTCTGCTTGTTGATAAGCTTGAAAAAGAGCATCTGCCGAGCAGCGGAAGCCCTTCTTATTCTGTCGATTGGCAAAAAGGCTTGGAAGACCCTGATTTTGTTGATCAGACCATTGAAATCTGGCGTAAAGCGGGTCAATAATTAGTTCTTAAGCAGTATTTTTCCAAAATGATCGCCACTTTCCAGATACTGGTGTGCAGCTACAACATCTTCAAGAGGAAAAATTTTGTCAATGATCGGTTTTATCTCACCTTTTTCAAGAGGTGGCCAGACATGTTGTTTCAAGTTATCTGCTATCGCTGTTTTGAACGCGTTGTCCCGTGGGCGCAGGGTTGATCCAGTGATGCTCAGACGCTTTCTCATCACGGGAAGAATATTAAAATCCACTTTGACGCCGCCTTGGACGGCGATAATCACCAGTCTCCCATCTTCTGCGAGGGATTTGACATTTCTGCCCACATAATCGCCTGCGACCATATCGAGAATGACATCAACGCCTTTTCCATCCGTTATCTCACCGACCACGTCCACAAAATCCTGCGTTTTATAATTAATTGCGTGATCAGCACCCAGTTCTTTTGATTGCTCACATTTTTGATCGTTTCCTGACGTGGTAATCACGGTTGCGCCGAATGCTTTAGCCAGTTGGATGGCGGTTGTACCAATGCCAGATGTTCCGCCGTGGATGAGGATGGTTTCGCCTCTGCTTAAATTCGCGCGATCAAACAAATTAGACCAGACGGTAAAATATGTTTCCGGAAGGGCTGCCGCTTGCTCAAGCGTTAGACCATTTGGAATGGGCAAACAACAACCGGCGTTGGCTACTGCATATTCCGCGTAACCACCACCAGACAGAAGTGCGCAGACCTGATCCCCAACTGACCAGTCAGTAACATTTGCTCCTATTGTTGTGACTGTCCCGGCGCATTCAAGCCCCATGATGGGTGACGCGCCTTTGGGTGGAGGGTAAAATCCGTTGCGCTGGACGATATCAGGCCGGTTAATGCCTGCTGTATCGATTTTTATCAGCACCTCATCACTATTCGGAACGGGTATTTCCAAATCGATGATTTCTAGATTATCGGCGGGACCGAACTCTTTAATATTAACCGCTTTCATCATTTTATCCCAATTGACAGATTTTATAATTTATAGAGAATAGAGAAAGCTAAGCAACAGATAAATGAGGATGACATGGACGACGAAGAACTTGATATCCCAAAAGGGTCACTCCTGAAACAAATTACAGACGAAGACCTAACCGTTCACAGTATTGAAGCATTGGAGAGCCGCGTTGCTGTGTTAAAATCCGAGATTGAGCGTACAGAAGAAGCGATCAAAAATAAAAAAACTGCCCACGCGGACGCGGACAGTTTCTTCAGATAAATTTAGTTTTACTTACGCGACGTCGTCTTCAACAAGTTTTTTAACATCGGCTGTCTTGTTGATCGCTATTGTGCGTGGTTTTAAGTGCTCAGGGATTTCGCGCTGAAGGTCGATCATCAGTAGACCATTTTCAAATGTTGCGCCGAGCACCTTAATTGTGTCAGCAAGTCTGAAATGACGCTTAAATGCGCGTTTTGCGATGCCGCGGTGAAGGAAACGACTTTCGTCGACGTCTTCTTCGCTGCCATCAGCGGAAATAGCGAGCACGCCATTATCAAGTTCAATGTTCAGATCTGCTTCCGTAAAACCGGCGAGCGCCATGGTAATTCGGTAATCATCTTCATCGATTTTTTCAATATTGTAAGGCGGATAGGAAACGTCGTTGTTTCCAACCGCGTTTTCGAAAATTCTATTCATCTGATCAAAGCCGATCGTTGACTTAAGTAGTGGGCTAAAATCTAGTGTTCTCATAGTGTTATATCCTTTTCTTCAAGCGATAGTGCCTTTGGTTCTCCTCTTGGACCAACCATCGGCGGTTTATGTATTTGTAAAGCCAAATTTGCCCCGTTTGGCGACAATCATTGCCTTACAAATTATAAATATTGTACCTTTTTTCTTTTTCAATATGTAAAGACGATTTTAATGTTTATTCTTTATTACTGGATGGATTGATATTTATTTGAGGTCAATTATGTTAGATGATGTCCTTGCAAAAGATGGAACACTCGATTCACTATTGCTTGATGAACTTTACTATGAAGCACTTGATTTAAGTGAACTTGTTGTCGATTATTTTCAGCGCAATGTGAAAGAAAGTTTTCAGCATTTAGGTGTTGATACCATGAGTTTCTATACCCTTGAATGTAATAGGATTACGTCCGGTATTATGGCGGCGATGTCTTGGTGCCTTATGCAAAAAGGGGTAAGGAGCGGTGAAGTTTCTGTTGAAGAAGCCTCCAAAAAAAGTGCACGGTTAAGTAATGCAGATTTGTTTGATATGCCGCTTGGCTGTGACGAAAGCAAACTTCCTCAGGATTTTGTAGATTACAGCAAGAGAGCGCGCGAACTATACGCCAAGATCGTGCGCATTGACCGTATTCTATACGAACTTGAACGAGGCGGTGAAAATCCAGTTCACAGCTTAATGGATAAAATCGAAGAAATATAAGAAAAAAAAGGCTTCCGATCCGGAAGCCTTAATTCTTAGCGTGTATCGCGAATTTTCATTACTTGGATAATTTAAAGTTTGCAAAACGTTTGTTGAACTGTGCAACGCGACCTTTGTCCTGAACCTGCTTAGTTCCGCCAACCCATGCAGGGTGTGATTTCGGGTCGATATCCAATGTTAGTGTGTCACCTTCATTGCCCCATGTGGAGCGAGTTTCGTAAGATGAACCGTCGGTCATAACCACTGTAATTTTGTGGTAATCCGGGTGAATGTCTTTTTTCATTTTAATCTCTTTTCTATCTCTTTGAGCAAAATTCCAACTCTGCTCGAGCATTTTCGTTGCGCTTATATAGCGAAGAGGTTGCCCGAACGCAAGCAGGAAAGTGCAGATTCATTGAAATCAGAGCAAAAATTATACATGATCACTTATCTTTCATTGTTTGCCCGCGCGACAGGTGCTATATCGCATGGCTGAAGAAAATGATAATTGAGTCTCGTTGATTTATGTCAGAACAAAATAATAATCATAGACGCCGTCATCAGGACGAGGAGGCACCCAAGGGAAAAGCAAGCGAAATCAAGCTTTTATGGGTGTTTCTAAGGCCTTATAAATCGACGATCATTAAGGCCATGTGTGCCCTTGTGATTGCAGCAGGAGCGACACTGGCGATTCCGCAAGCGATCAGACGTATCGTGGATATGGGATTTGGATCCGTCAGTATTGAATTTATCAATTTTTATTTTCTCGCCCTTCTTGGAATTGCGCTCATCTTGGCGATGGCGACATTTGCGCGCTATTATCTGGTCACCTGGCTTGGTGAACGAGTCGTAACCGATATTCGCCGGGAAGTGTTTGGCAAGGTACTCACCTTAAGCCCAGTCTTTTTCGAGCAAAACCGCTCGGGCGATATTTTGTCACGGTTGAATACAGATACAACGGTGATCCAGTCTGTTGTAGGATCAAGCGCATCAGTGGCCCTTCGCAATCTGATTACCATGATTGGCGGGCTCATTATGATGCTCTATACCAACTGGCTGCTAACAACCTATGTATTTTTGCTGCTGCCGTTTATTGTTATGCCGCTGATTTTCTTTGGCCGCAAAGTACGCACACTCAGCCGCGTCTCGCAGGATAAACTTGCCGATGCCAGTGCAACGGCCAACGAAACCATAGGCGCGGTGCAAACTGTGCAAAGCTATACTCAGGAAACATTTGAAAATAAAAAGTACAAAGGCTTTATCGAAATTGCCTTTGATGCCGCCATTGACCGTACAAAAATGCGGGCGGTTCTCACATTCTTGATTATCCTTCTTGTCTTTGCGGCGGTGGATCTTGTGCTCTGGCTTGGCGCGAGGGACGTTATTGCGGGAAATATTTCAGGAGGAGAACTGACGGCATTTATCATTTATGCGGTACTTGTTGCTGGTGCCATGGGCGCACTAAGTGAAGTTTATGGCGAGTTACAGCGTGCGGCGGGGGCGACATCGCGCTGCCTAGAAATCATAGCAACCGAAAGTGAAATTCAGCCACCAGAAAACCCGCTCTCTTTTCCCAAGCCTGCGAGGGGTGAACTGGCGTTCGAAAACGTAACCTTCGCTTATCCGGCAAGACCAAGCGAAAATATTCTGGAAGGATTTAATCTTGAAGTGCGGGGAGGGGAAACTGTTGCCATCGTAGGGCCCAGTGGAGCAGGAAAAACGACAGTTTTCCAACTTCTGCAGCGCTTTTATGATCCGCAGGGCGGAAAGATTACCATTGATGGCGTTGCGCTTACCGATGCCGATCCGATCGATGTAAGACAGCATCTTGGGGTGGTAAGCCAGGAAGCAATGATTTTTGCTACATCAATCGCCGACAACATCCGCTATGGCAATCAGGACGCCAGCGACGAGATGATCGCGGAAGCAGCCCGTGCCGCGCGCGCCGACGAATTCATCAACCGCTTGCCAGAAGGCATGGAAACTTATCTTGGCGAGCGGGGCACCCGTCTTTCTGGTGGCCAACGCCAGCGTATTGCAATTGCTCGCGCGGTGCTTCAGGATGCGCAGATCCTGCTGCTAGATGAAGCAACATCAGCGCTTGATGCTGAAAATGAAAAACTGGTTCAGGCAGCCCTTGAAAAGCTGATGCAAGACAAAACCACTCTTGTTGTCGCGCACCGTCTTGCTACAGTGCAGAAAGCTGATCGCATTGTGGTGATGGATCACGGTAAAATCGTGGAAAGCGGCACTCACGATCAGCTTATTCATCAAGATGGGCTCTATGCCCATCTCGCCGGGCTTCAGTTCGGGGTGTAAAAAAAATGGCTGACAAGGTGAGAAGCCCTTGCCAGCCATAGGTTATTTCAACTTCTAGTGTTTTTATTTTTTTATATTCTGTAATTCCCGATAAATTTCGGTACCTTCCTGGGCCAATTTGTTGGCGCCGGAAACGGCATCGGAAATGGAATTGATGCCCGTTGAAATGTCATCAACCGCTGTTGTTGCAACCTGCATATTTTTGGTTATCTCTAAAGAAGCGCTGGCCTGTTGTTCTACGGCGCTGGAAACGGTGGAGACACTTTCCTCAACGGATCCCACAGAATTTTTGATATGATCAAGCCTGGTGACCACATCGCCGCTGATTGTCTGCATGCCCTTGATCTCTTCTTCAATATTTTCGGTGGCTGCTGCAACCTGGTTTGCCAGTGACTTAACTTCATTCGCAACCACCGCAAAACCGCGACCAGCATCGCCAGCACGAGCAGATTCGATACTTGCGTTAAGCGCCAATAGGTTAATCTGACTTGCGATGTCGGAAATTACTTCAGTAATGTTACCCATGGCATTTGCAGCATCAGTAAGCTGTTTGGCCGATAGATCCGCACCTTCCGCTTGCTCTGTTGCTTTTTCCACTTCAGATTGGGAAATTTCCATATTGCGGGCAATTTCCTGTGATGACGCCTGAAATTCTTCAACAGTGGCGGCCACGGATTGAACTGTCTGCAACGTTTGCGTAGACGCGGATGCTATTGTTGTTGCTTGTACATTGGCGTCCGTCACGCTTTCAAGAATTTGAGAAAGGTTGCTATCGACAATCCCGCCAACACGGTCCGTTTCATGACGTGCATTAACCTGATCGGTAATGTTGGTGGCGTATTTCACCACTTTGAAAGGATTGCCACTTGGGTCAAATATCGGATTGTAGGATGCCTGAATCCAAATCTCACTACCATCCTTGGCCAACCGTCTATATTCGCCAGCGGAATATTCTCCACGACCAAGCATTTGCCAGAATTCAGTGTATTCTGCAGAGTTCTTATATTCTGGATCCACAAACATGGAATGATGATTACCCTGAATTTCTTCAAGGGTATAACCCGTTGTCGCAAGAAAGTTTTTGTTCGCGCGAATAATGGTTCCATCCAGTTCGAATTCGATAACCGCCTGTGCTTTATGAATAGCATCAAGCTGCCCTGAATAATCAGCATTTCTCATGATCTGCTCTGTGATATCCGTCGCGTATTTTACAACCTTAAAAGGTTGGCCATTTGGATCAAAAATTGGGTTGTATGACGCCTGAATCCAGATTTCCCTACCACCTTTGCCATAGCGCTTGTATTCCGCTGCTTGATATTCGCCGCGTGCAAGTGATGTCCAGAAGTCCGCATATTCCTGGCTTTTGCCATATTTTTCACCGACAAACATGCGGTGATGTTTTCCTTTGATTTCATCGAGTGAATATCCAACGGCGCCAAGAAAGTTTTCATTTGCAAACCGGATGGTACCATCAAGATTGAATTCGATAACGGCTTGCGACTTATTAATCGCGTCGATTTGACCAGCATAGTCAGCATTTTGAAGAACTTGTTCCGTTATATCAGTGGCGTATTTTACAACTTCAAATACTGTGCCATTGTTATCCATAAGTGGGTTATAAGACGCTTGGATCCAGATTTCCTTGCCGCCTTTGCCGTAGCGCTTATATTCTTTTGCCTGATACTCACCTGCGGCGAGGGCGTCCCAGAATTCTTTATATTCATTGCTTTCAGCAAATTCATCGCTGACAAACATTCTATGGTGGTTGCCGACAATTTCATCGGCAGTGTAACCAACAGTGTTCAGGAAATTTTCGTTTGCTTCAAGAATTGTACCGTCTGGTTTAAAATGGATGACTGCCTGTGACGTATCAAGTGCCCTTAAGATGGCTTCACTATTATTGGAATTTTTTCCCCCGGGTAGTTTAAATTTATCAAGCATTTGGTGACCTCTGATATACCCTGTTTCGAGTTGTTGCCCCCAAACGATTAACCAAGAATACAAATGATGTATTAAGAATGTATTAATATATGATCACAAAATAATACATATATTACAGAGAGTTATATGTAATGCTTAAGATAAATACATAAAATATACATGTTATAAAGTATCGATTTAGTGCTGTGTTTGTTAACCATATTCACGATTTTGTGATTTGTCGAAGTCAGTTGACCAGATGGTCAGGTTCGCTAAGATGCACTCATTCAATAAGAAGTGGGTAGCGGCATGTCTCAAAAAGTACCAAAGAAAAAGCGTCCAGGTAAAAGAAGTTACGCCATTGAAGAAGGGCCACAGCAAAACCAGCGGTTCAAGGAATATAAAACGGATGATGATTGGATCCGCGACTTTGTCACACGCGCACCCATGGGATATTTTGCGACCCGCTGGGATGATCAGCCTTTCGTGCATCCGATGACATTCTGGTATGACGCCGATAAACATTGCATTTATATGCATGGCGCACTGATCGGCCGGCGTGACGCCAATACAAAACGCCACGAAAAAATCGCCTTCTGCGCCGCCGAAATGGGGCAAATGCTGCCGTCCAACAAAGCACTTGAATTTTCAACGCAGTATCGTTCGGTGATGGCCTTTGGGAATATAGTCGAGGTGGATGACAGTCAAGAAAAAGCACATTGTTTTTATGGGCTCATCAACAAATATTTTTCCGAAATGGAAGTAAACAAAGATTTCGCTCCTATCACCGATATCGATATTAAGCGCACGCGGGCCTATAAAATTCAAATCACCAGTTGGTCCGGAAAGGAAAACTGGGCAGATTTTGCGGAAATGACCGATGAGTTTCCCTCTTTGGATGAAAAATGGTTTGAAAAGGGGCGCTTCCCTCATTCCGGCGGGAAAATGGGGTAACATCGCTGGCAAAACTATTCCCGGTATTGATTAAAATGTAAGGTCGATATATTGTAACTGGACCCATTTATGTGTGGCTAGGGTTCCGTTGATCTTATCAAGTCTGGACCGAGCGCCACCATGAGCCACAAAGCGGTAGACACCTTAAAGATTAAAAAACTAGGGGGGATAGATGGGCATGCCTCGGTGTGCTTTTTTAAATTTTTAAGGTAATCAAATGACAATAACAGCATTAATACTGGTACTTACAGCAGCAATCTGCCATGCGATTTGGAATTTTTATGTCAAGCGCATCGGTGGTGGTGCGGAGCTCATTTGGCTGATTTCATTACTATCCAATATTTTTTACTTGCCGTGGGTGATTTATGTATTCTTGATTGAACAACCAGACTTGGGATTATATGCGCTGTTTTGTGTGTTGATCAGCGGTATTATCCACACTGTCTATTTTTCACTTCTTCAGCGTGGATACCGCCACGGTGATCTATCCCTTGTCTATCCGCTTGCTCGCTCGACTGGTCCGGTGATTTCGATGATCCTCGCAGTACTTTTCTTAGGGGAAGTGGTGAATGCGCAAATCGTAACCGGCAGCGCGATAATCATCACGGGGATATTTTTCCTAACCGGGGGCTTTTCAAAACGTGCCGGTAATGTAACAGCATCAATCGGGTATGGTTTAATTGTCGGGCTTTGTATTGGAAGTTACACCGCTTGGGACGCTTATGTGGTGTCGATTGTAGCAGTGAGTCCAGTACTTCTGGATTACGCGTCCAATACTTTTCGAACCATATTCCTTGCCCCGGTTGCTATACGCAGGAAAGATGCGGTTAAGTTACTTTGGGCAGATCACAGGCACGGTGTGATTGTCATTGGATTATTAAGTCCGCTTGCTTATATATTGTTTCTGTATGCTATTACCTTTACGCCGGTCACACTCCTCGCACCAGTTCGGGAAACTAGCGTTTTGATTTCGGTGCTTTTGGGCAGCATACTGCTCGGCGAGGGGCATTTGAAAAGGCGACTCGCCTGGTCAGTGGTAATCGTCGGTGGCGTTAGCTTGCTTGCAACGGCTTGATTACTTTTGATCCAGGCGCATCTCAATACGACGGTTGCGGCGATAGGCGTCCTGGTTATCAGCCGGATCAAGCGGGTGGAACTGGCCAAAGCCAGTAGCCGCGAGGCGTTCTGCGGGAATACCCTGACTAATCAGATATTTCACAACCGAAAGTGCCCTTGCGGTGGAAAGATCCCAGTTAGAGGGGAATTGCGCCGTGCGAATGGGCAGTATATCGGTATGGCCATCAACCCGCAGGATCCAATCAACATCATCGGGAATATCCGTCATAATATCATTAAGCGTCGCAGCTAGTTTCTGCATTTCTTCCTGTCCACCAGCGCCAAGTGTGGCTGAGCCGGAGGCAAAGAGCACCTCTGACTGGAAGATAAAGCGATCACCCTGAATGCGAATGTCCGTGCGGTCCCCGAGTGATTGTCTAAGGCGGCCAAAAAATTCGGATCTAAATTCATTGAGCTCCGCAACCCGTGATGCTAGTGCCGCATTGAGCCTTTCACCCAGATTGGTGATCACCGCTTGCTGTTCAGCGTCCCGTGCTTCCGAGGCTTCCAGCGCTTCGTTAAGGGCCGCCAGTTGAAGGCGCATGGCGGCAATTTGCTGGTTTAGGACATTTACTTCATCCTGTGCACGTTGAGATAACGCCCTTTCATTACTCAAATTGTCCATCGCCACATTATAACGACTTTGAAGATCAGCAATCATTTGCTGCTGCTCATCAGCGGAGCGGGTAACGCGACCGGTAACGCCTTCTGCTTCGGCAAGATCGGCTTCAAGTTCAGCAATGCGGCGCTGCAGATTTTCGCGGTCACCGTCCGCGACAGTCAAGGATGCTGATAATGCAGACATATTGGCGCGCAAGTCGTCATTGGCCTGACGCTGAAGTGAGAGAAGATCACTGAGTTCGACCACCTGGTCCCTTAGGCGGTCCAGGGCTTCATCGCGGCCGGAGAGGGCCTGCCCAAGGAAAAATTGTGCGAGCATAAAGATCGATAGCAGGAATATGATGACCAAAAGCAATGTGCTTAAGGCATCAACAAAGCCGGGCCATGTATTGCCGTTGGCGCTGCCTGGGCGCCTGGCGGATCTAAGCAACGCCATTAATCATCCCTTTTTGCGGTCAGGGCCGGCTTCTTATCGGTTTTTGGTTTTGGTTCAGGCATGGCGTAATTGCCGTCTTCAATGACGGGTTTTCTTTTTGGTGCCTGTTTTGGTTGTTCTTCAACCTTTTTTGCGGCTGCTGGTTTGGCGGCTTTCGCCGAGCCATCAACCATCGCGCCCAAGGTACGGGCAAGCACGCGGATTTCAGAATGCAGACTTTGGGCAAACTTATCCTGAGAACGCACAGTTTCATCGGTTAGTGTTTTGAGCTGTACATCAATATTGCGTAAGTGAGCTTCACTTGTTTTGCTGTCGCTTCCCTTGCCGGAGGAAAGAATGGAAACCATTTGCGTCATCACCGAGCGCATCTCAGTTTGATGATCCACCAGGCGGCTGAGCTGGATCGAAAGATCTGTGATCGCCTGATTAACCTGGGTTCTGTTTTCTTCCGATTTTGAAATGACTTTATGAAGGCTATCAAGGCTGTCTGCGCTTTCTTCAAGAAGGGCACTGACATAGGCTGGAACGGATGCGTCACCCGCTTCAAGGGCAATGTTTGTACCGCCAGAAAGCTTCGTAATGCCACTGAGCCAATCTTCCAGGTGATTAAAGAAGCGGCCTTGTGCCTGTCCCGTTTGAAGGTCAATAAACCCAAGGATCAGGGATCCAGCAAGACCAAAGAGCGATGAACTAAAAGCAGTACCCATACCCGCAAGCGGAGCAGCGAGCCCCTCTTTCAAGTCTTCAAACATGATCGATACGTCACCGCTCCCAACTTGGAGGCTGTCGATGGTGGCGCCAATGGATCCGATGGTGGTAAGAAGTCCCCAAAAGGTTCCAAGTAGACCAAGGAAGATCAGAAGCCCAATGGTGTAGCGGGTGATTTCCCGTCCTTCGTCCATACGGGCGGCAATGCCATCCAGGATCGTACGCATGGACATGGTGGAAAGAGACATTTTCTTATTTGCTTTTTGCTCTTCCATCATGGTTGCCATGGCGCCGAGCAGGTCAGGGGCTTGCGGCGCTACATCGGCGCTTTCATTTTTTCTGAAGCTTTCGAGCCAATCAACCGCGGGGACGAGCAAATAAGTCTGGCGCAAAGAGAAGGTGATCCCAAGCACGAGAACCAGACCAATCAGACCGTTAAGAAGTGGATTTGCAGCGAAACTTTCCTGCAATGTTGGGAATAGATAGGCACAGATCACAATGACCGCGATAAGAAAATATATAGCGCGATAAAAATATTTTTGCGGTTTAATCATTTGCTTCGAAGCTCCCGGCTTAATGCGCATTCGCAACTAAAACGCATAGTCCCTTATTATTAAATTAATTTTCCTGATACTTCTGGATAAGGATATTATCAACAATGGAAGGGAGAGTCTAAGAATTAGTTGGCAACAATAAGGCGAAAATAGGTTTTCTTTATGAATTATCGCTACCGCTAAGCTATTCTGGACTGATCAGAAACAGAATTGAGACTAAAACCAGTGAGCAGATAATTGGGCCGGAATAAAATCAGGTACTGAACAAAATTTATGTGATCAGGTTTTAATAAACAACCAATCACATAAATTTGTTCGATTGCCCAAAAAAGTTAATTAATTCAATTTGGCATACGCGATTGTGCAATCACCAGTGTTTCCCGCTGTATCATTTGTTCTTATGTCGACATCAAGGTTACTCAGATAGGCACTGAGTAGAAGAGAGTAAATTCGGTCCACGCTACTGTGTGTATTAAGGAGTTTGAGATATACGTTACCAATGGGAACACAATTCCCTAAGTCAGCTTCAATTCCATCTGTTTTTATATAGGTGTGACCATCAGTTGGGTAAATTTCAGTGATTTTTATATCATTGCACGCAACGCCGCTACAGGAAGCAAATGTGACTGAACTCCAAGAAACTACAAACACAAAGGCAGCTAATAGTGTTTTCATGGTTTTTTCTCCAAATAGTAAAGTTTAAAATAACATCACATTTACTGGAATTCGGAGTTGAAAGTATTTTAAGAAGTACCAACAGACCTCCCTTTCCCCCACCAAAGGATGTTAGTGCTGATAAAATGTGAGTAACCATTATCTTAGCAAGTTGCCAAATGAGAGTCATTCAAAAACACAAGCTCACAACTATTGCTGCCGAAGTGTAATCCGGAGTTGATCCGTTAAATTCTCATCATCAGGGCCAATAGTGTGCAGGGCTATGAGCTTTTCAGAAATTCCGTTCGCTTCAAGGGCGTTTTTGGCCTCAATCGCGCGGTTGAAGGCCTTGCGGATAGCCATATGGCGGGCCGACGCGGGTGTCATGTCACGGCGGCTGGTTGGCGGTGTTGCATAGGAATAAACATGGATCGGAACGTCTGATTTACCAACCCGTTCCAGCCATTTGTTGAGCACCTTAAGATTTTCTTCTTCAAGTGTAATTTGCTGTGGGTGGAAAGTTATAAATAAAGGTTCAACGCTGGTTAAGTTCCCGGCGTTTAAAAAGATTTGTGCTTGTTCACTAGCACTTATGTCTGGAAGCAGGGAGTTGGTTTGGGCAATGGATCCCGTTGGTAGCATCGTAAGCCAAAGGGCAGAACTTATGGCGAGTGCTGTTTTTGGATTCATTGCCTCATTTTCCGTTTACTTGTTTCTTTCGCGGTGCGCTTTACGTGCAGAAGATAATAAACGAGTTACCGGCCCATGTATAGAGCCATTGGTGGCAAGTATTTGACCTGTTTGAAGCATTTTAGCCCGACCATCAAATTCACTAACCATGCCCCTTGCTTCACGAACCAGTAAAATACCAGCGGCAATGTCCCAGCTTGAAAGTCCTTCTTCCCAGAAACCGTCATATCGGCCTGCGGCGACCCAGGCAAGATCAAGGGCGGCGGAACCAAAGCGGCGTACACCAGCAACTTCACCCATAATATGCTCAATGTTAACCAGAAAAGTGTCCTGATGCGGGCGAGCGTGATAGGGAATGCCTGTCGCAAGCAGACAGTCTTTTAGGTCTTTGCGACCAGAAACCGTTAGACGGCGATTATTAAGGTACGCGCCGCGCCCTTTCTCCGCCCAGAACATATCATCTGTTATTGGGTTATAGACCACCGCTGCAGTCAGGTCGCCGCCTTGTTCTAAAGCAATGGAGGTTGCAAAGTGGGGAATACCATGGAGAAAATTGGAGGTGCCATCAAGTGGATCAATAATCCAGACCGAATTATTACCTTCCTGGGGGGCGACATCTTCACCTTCTTCCAGGATAAAACCGAATTGCGGGCGTGCGAGCTTTAGCTCTTCGACAATGGTTTTTTCAGCACGAATATCTGCTTTTGAGACAAAATCTGCTGGGCCTTTACGGGACACCTGAAGGTGCTCAACTTCACCAAAATCGCGCGCAAGTTTTGTACCGGCCTTTTTGGCGGCTTTTTCCATCACATTAATGACAGCGGACTTAAGGGCCATTATTTTGCTCTTTCGTTGTAGCTACCGTCTTCGGTGTTTACCATGATGCGGTCGTCCTGATTGATGAAAGTAGGGACCATTACGCGCATGCCATTATCAAGAAGCGCTGGTTTGTTGGATGATTTCTGGGTTTGGCCTTTAACTACAGGCTCTGTTTCAACCACAGTGAATTCAACGGTTTGTGGAAGATCCACACCAAGAGGCTTTGTTTCATAATATTCAACGACCACTTCCATACCATCTTTCAGGTACTGTGCTTTTTCACCTAGAAATTCGGCTGAAATTTCAATCTGCTCGTACGTTTCAGTATCCATGAAGGTATACATACCATCGGCTTCAAACAGGAATGTTTGATTTTTCTGCTCCAGACGAACTTTTTCAACTTTTTCTGACGAACGGAAACGTTCGTTTAGTTTGCGACCATCAAGGAGGTTCTTAAGTTCCACCTGAAGATAGGCCCCACCTTTGCCGGGTTGGGTGTGCTGTATTTTTACTGCGACCCAGATTGTGTCTTGATGTTCAACAACATAACCAGGGCGAATTGTATTGCCGGGTATCTTCATGGTTTCACCTGTTTTAAAGAGCGTTCAAATTAAGAGTGGGTATTACCACCATCAATTATCGGACGCAAGATTTATTAGTATGATCTTTTTATGTCAACTTGATGATGAAGTGATACACCATTTTGAAGCCGATTATAATTGGCCATAAATTGCTTTGCGATATTGGCTCTGTTGGTCGGGCTCGAAATATGTGGCGTTATATGAATTTTTGGATGCTTCCAAAAGGGATGATCTTCGGGCAGAGGTTCTGTGCTGAATACATCAAGGAGTGCGCCGCTGAGCTGACCATTTGAAAGCGCATCCATCAGATCGCCTTCGTTTTGATGATCGCCGCGTCCAACATTGATCAGGTACGCTCCTTTTTTCATTGCCGAAAACAGTTCTTTATTTAAAATACCTCTGGTTTCCAATGTTAGCGGTAGCAAACAAACGACATAGTCCGCGTCCGCAACCGCATCATGTAGCTGCTCACTTCCTTTATGGCTGGTGACGTTTTCAATATTCTTGTCAGAACGCGCCCAGCCGGAAACTGAATATCCGTTTTTATCGAGAAGTCTTGCTGCTGTGGAACCAAGTTCACCCAGTCCCAATATGGTGACATTCATTCCTTTTAAGTATTCACGTTCCCGCCACTGTCCGGCGGCCTGCTGTTCACGGTAGTAAGTCAAGTGAAGTCTGTGATTAAGGATCGCTCCAAGCACGAATTCGGCCATCTGGTCGGACAGGGTATCATCCACAAACCGGGTGATCGGAACCTCTTCGGGTAAAGCAGGGTCGCTCAGGATATTTTCCACACCCGCACCGTAAGATGCGATCAGTTTTAGATTTGGATAATCATTGAGTACGCCTTCGTCATGCTTCCAGACTATGACACATTCGATGTCTTCGGGATTACCCACGTCAGGATATATTCGAATTTCCGGGCAGTCTGAATGGGTTTTTAAATGTTGCGCCAGTGGTTCCGGGTCCACCTGATTAAGCATGATAAGTACGGCCATGATTTTCCTTTTGTCAAAGTCTATACCATAAATCGCGGGTCACGATAGTGGGATAATAATTGATTATGCATTTTTGTCACTTCGGTTTATGGTTTTCATTAGGGAGAGCATTTTGACTGACACAATCGCTACAAAATCAGCTAAGAAGAACTTATTTCTGCCAATGATCGTGATTGGCGTTTTGTTTTTCATTTTTGGCTTTATTACCTGGCTCAATGGCTCATTGATCCCGTTCTTGAAGATTGTATGTAATCTCAACGACTTTGAAGCACTGTTTGTGACGTTCACTTTTTATATCGCCTATACAGTTATGGCCTTTCCTATGGCCGGGATCTTACGCAGGACTGGATACCGAAATGGTATGATGGTGGGGCTCGCAATCATGGTTGTGGGTGCACTTCTGTTTGTGCCCGCAGCAAAGGTGATCAGTTTTCCATTTTTTCTGTTTGGGTTATTTATATTAGGAACTGGGTTAACAATTTTGCAAACGGCATCAAATCCTTTTGTAATCTTCATCGGCCCCAGGGAAAGTGCTGCACGCCGCATTGCCATTATGGGGTTAATCAATAAAGTCGCGGGCGTGGTCGTCCCAGTGGTGTTCGCGGCACTGGTTCTTAGTGATGTGACTGATGCGTCAGAATTTGCAATTCTCGTCCTAAGTGAAGCCGAAATTCAGGAACTTTCCGAGCGTCTGATAATCCCCTATATCGGCATGTCGATGGTGTTTGTCATTTTGATCGCGCTGGTTTATTTTTCAAACCTACCCACAGTGGGTAGCGAAATCGAAGCGGCAGGCAACGATGAAGGCAAAAACAGCATCCTTGATTTTCCCCATACGGTACTGGGCACTGCTGCGATATTTTCTTACCTTGGTGTGGAAGTGATCGCGGGCGATACCATTAATCTTTATGGCTCAACACTTTATATGGAAAATTTCTCAGTACTCACCGCCTTTACCATGAGCTTTATGGTGGTGGGCTATCTGCTGGGTATGATAGCAATCCCAAAATATATTAGCCAAAGCGGTGCACTTTTGCTTTCGGCGCTTGTGGGAGGATTGTGCATTTTCGGCGTTGTTTTCTCCTCTATCGATGAAAGTGGTATTACTCAACTATTGTGGGGGTGGGCAGGGGTACCAATCTTACCAAATTCAGTATTTTTTGTTTCATTGATGGGCCTTGCCAATGCACTAGTGTGGCCGTCAATCTGGCCGTTGGCTCTTGATGGTCTTGGGAAATTCACTGCCCAAGGCTCCGCGCTTCTGATCATGGGAGTGGCTGGCGGGGCACTTATCCCGCTGGCATTCGGGCGTTTGTCGCTCATGATAGGCGAGATGCAGCTTGCCTATATCATTTGCCTGCCCTTTTACTTGTTCATTCTTTTTTATGCTGCAAAAGGACATAAGATTAGAAGCTGGAAATAACCTACCTTGGTATCGCGTTTCCGATGGCTTGGCTGATAGCGAGGGCGCCCATCATGCCCTGATAATTTTCTTCACCGAGGAGGAGGCGAATATCCCTGTGATCCTGATCTAGTTGCCGATACCTTTTTAGTGTGTCGGCGTCACCGGGCTTTAGGCCATTGTCATCTGCCCATTCCAGTATGTCGTCGCAATCTTCATAATGCTGAATTTCCGTGGCATAATAATAAATTAGATTGCCAAGTTTTGGGGCATCGTATCCTTCAGCCATAGTGATATTCCGGGTCATTTCATGATGTTTGCTTTTAAAATCGCATTTGTAGCAGTTATCTTCTAAAGGTGTGACTTCAAGCGTTATCTCTGCTGTATTAATTGCTTCATCAATAAAATCTGCCATTTAAGATCCTTTAAAACATCAGCCGCTGAAACAGCAAGTGAAGTTCCGCTCCGTAAACCATTACAAACAACATAAATATAAAAGTTAGTATGACTTTTATAACGCGCCAGATAAAGGCGAAAAAGAGCTTAAACCAGTTCTTTTTACTTTGCTCCCTTAATTTTTGTTTCAATCTTTCAACTTCTTTTTTGTCCTTATGCTCATCGGATGCATATTTGCGATCTGGAACTTCAGGAGCACCAAATACAATTCTGCGATCATTCAGTTCATTTGTTGCTATCTGTGCGCGAATGTTATTGGGGATGTCGGTTATTTCGGATATGTCGAAGATAATTTCGGCATTTTCAAGCCTAGGTGTAGGGTCGAGGCCACATCTGCATAATGCATCATGGGTGTTGTCAAAATAAGCATAAATGTATTTTTGCGTTTTGGTATGGATGGCCTCAAATGGGCCAACATCCTTCCAGTCATAGTTTAGTTTGTCGGAACCATGTACGTACAATATGCCATCTGGTGAAAGAGTTAAGCTGGGCTTAATTTTTAAGATAAGGTACAAGGTGTTAACCAGATTTTTGATCAAATAGTAAGCGACGATTAGTCCCAACCCGAACAAACCGTTTCCTTCCGCGGAATTCACATTAAAGAAAAAGAACTTAACAACAAAATAGGTGATTACCCCACTGATTAGTAGGCTTAGCAAACGTTTACGCGTTTGCGCAAACCCCGTTTGGTAAGTGATTTTTTTATACTTATCACTCATATCAAACTGCAAACACTATACTTGAATAAAACAATCGGAAGCCCCCAATTTGAATGTTAGTCACCAACTAATGACACACAAAATAGGTCTTGTCCACAATGGCTATTCCTATGATCTCTCTGCATTGTTGGCGCGTATAATTCTAATATATTAAATAATTCTTAAATTTGGTGTATGTATAAGTATTGTCGAATGTCATAAATCGACGATCTAGGAGGGCATAACCAGGTGTTTGAGTTCTTAAAAACAGATAAGGAATACCTTGCGTATGCCCATGCGAATAATGTTGACAATTTGAAGAAGTTTGCGCCAGCTGGTGTCGTAATATGCCTGTTATTGTTAACTGACAGGTCAGGGCCGACGCCCGGTGTGCCTTACAACCATATTTTTAATTCTGATGTGACGGGTGTGACCAGCATTGTCCTTTTTGCACTTGGCTGGATAATGCTGAAATTTGCTCGGCAAAATGTTGTTGTGGAAAAAACCGCGTGCTGGATAATTGTATTTACAGCATATATTCTAGCAGGATCAATTAGTTATATAAGTGTGAGTTCTGACGAAGGTTTAACGTCGGTTGCTGTTGCATATTTGATGATTTCCTTCCTGTTTGCAGAAAGATTGCATTTTCAAATTGCGATATTACTTGCCAACTCATTGTTTTTTTATGTGCTTACTGTTTTTGTTGGCGGTGCTGATCCAGGCGGTATACGTATCGCTCTGATTTCTATTGTCTTTTTAAGTATGCTGGTCGTTGTAACCATGGATAAGCAACGCAAAGAAGTTTTTTACAGTCAGAAAAAAATTGCAGAACAGGTCAAGGAACTTAATAACGCACTGGATGTAAAAGCCGCCTTTTTTGGGCATATGAGTCATGAACTTCGAACACCCCTGAACGCGATTATTGGTTTTTCTGATATGCTGAAGACGATGGCCAAGACCGGAATTGATCCAAATAAGGTGGAAGAATACGCGACTTTCATAAATTCCGGTGGAAATCATCTTCTTTCACTTGTAAATGATCTCCTCGATCAAAATAAACTGGAAACGGGCGAAGTTTCGGTTTCCATTGAACCGATCAATGTGGGCAGATTGGTTAGCAACTATGTAGACGAACTTAAACCGATTTCCGATAACAAAAATCAGCAAGTAACGGTAGAACTGGAAAATGATTATATCGAAATTGAATCCGACCGCAGGATTTTCAAGCAAATCATTTATAACATCCTCTCCAATGCTCAGAACTATACACCGGAAAATGGCTTGATCGAAGTTAGTGCCAGAAGAAATGGTGAAGAAAAGGTGGAAATAAACATAAAAGATAATGGTCAGGGAATGCCAGATGAGGTGATGGATCAAATTCACAATACTAATATATCAGTTAGATCGCATTTTATTTCACAGGCAAAGGGGACGGGTCTTGGTCTTATTATTGTACGGCAGCTTTTATACCGTTTGGGCGGAACCATTAATGCAACTTCAAGCATCGGCGCCGGCACAAACATTTTACTTTCTTTTCCAACAAAATATTCGAATTAGCCAATCTGGAAAAATAAAAAATATTCAACTATGATAACCCAAAATGGACAGTCAATGAAGTTCTTGTTTTTAAATATAATTTATAGCTTTCTCTTTCTCTTATCGTCATCTCATTTACTGTATGCGGAAACATATGAAACTTTGGATGGCGTTATTTTGGATTTTGAGGTATCCGGAGATGGAGAGGCGCTGGTGATGCTGCATAGCGGTATGATGTCACGTGATGATATGAGAACGCAGATTGAGTATTTTGCGGAGTTTTATAAGGTAATTGCGCTTGATAGCAGGGAACAGGGCAGGAGTAGCGCGGCACGGTCGCAGATCACCTATGAGCAAATGGCCGGGGATGTGGTGGCGCTGCTAACCCACCTTGATATCGAAAAAGCGCATCTCTTTGGTCAAAGCGATGGCGGTATAACAGCGCTAATGGTTAGCCATCTTTATCCGAACCGCGTAATAAAATCCGTAATTCATGGGGCGGTTTACAATCATTCTGCTTATTCGGAAGATCAGAAAGAAGGCTGGAAGAATGCAAGCTTTGACCAATATGATGAGGCCTCACGAGATCCGTCTGGATTTCCGGGGATGGCGATTCCTCATTATTTAAAAGGCCATAGTGATATTTCCGACTTCGAGGCGCACTATAAGGAAATGGCAATGATGTGGGCGACGCAGCCAAACCTTTCAAAGGACGATCTGGCGAAAATTGAAGTCCCCACGTTGGTGATTGTTGGCGATCATTGGGATATTTCCATATCCCATACGGTTGAACTTCATGAAGCGCTTCCAAAAAGCGAACTATTTGTCGCGCCGGGTGCCACACACTTCATTCACCAGGAAAAACCGGACATGCTCCATCGCATTATGCATGATTATTTGAAGGAGTAGGAAAGCTAATCTTCCAGCTCAAGAAACAATTAACCCGCTACGTTGGGCGCGTAGCGGGTCACTCACCGGAGAAGGTAAACAGTTAATATTATCGGGGAAGATAATATTGGTCTTTTTTTATTTTTATTCCTCTACTAAACCTTTTAATTCATTTGGGCCCTGACCTGTGCGCGCAGCACATCGATCGAGACCAGATTATCATTCACTTCCATATGCCAGTAGGTCCAGCCATTACAGCTTGGAGCATTTTGCAGCTTGGCTCCCACTTGGTGGATTGATCCTTTATTATCCGCACTTATAAGCGTACCGTCCGCACGAACCTTTGCTGCGTGGCGCTTTCCTGGACCAAAAAGGATGGTTCCGGGCTTTATCATGCCGTTATCAATTAGCGTTCCGAAGGCCACACGGGGCAGGGCGCGTTTTGCTGGCGTGATTTCAAGCTCGTCTTCGGCAAGCGGTTCAATGTTTTTAATCCGATCCGTTGCAAGGCGGATATATTTGTCTTCGCGTTCAAGGCCGATGAAGTGTCGGCCAAGTTTCTTGGCAACGGCTCCGGTGGTACCTGATCCGAAGAATGGATCAAGGATTACATCCTCCTTATTGGTGGATGAGAGTAAAACGCGGTATAAAAGCGCTTCCGGCTTTTGAGTGCTGTGGCCCTTGTGACCATTTACTTTGAGGCGTTCCTTGCCTGAGCAAATCGGTAGCAGCCAGTCAGAACGCATCTGAACATCATCATTAAAAGCCTTCATGGCTTCATAATTAAAGGTATATTTGTTAAAGCCTTCGCCCTTATTGCACCAAAGCAGGGTTTCATGGGCGTTGGTAAATCGGGTGCCACGGAAATTAGGCATTGGGTTTGTTTTGCGCCAGACAATATCATTAAGCACCCAAAACCCAATATCCTGAATGATGGATCCCACACGATAAATATTGTGATAGCTGCCAATGACCCAGATTGTGCCCGTATCCTTAAGCACCCGGCGCGCGGCGGTGAGCCAGTCTCGGGTAAATTGATCATAAGCTTCAAATCCGCTGAATTGATCCCAGCTGTCATTGACAGCATCAACATGTGAATTATCCGGACGATGAAGTTCGCCTTTTAGTTGCATGTTGTAGGGAGGGTCAGCGAAGATTACGTCGACTGATTTCTCGGGCAAGCTGTTCATAAGCTCTATACAATCGCCCTTTAGAATTTGATCTATCGGAAGCGATTTTAAAACGGGTTTTTTGCGCGCTGATTTGTCCTTATCGGCGGCAGCAACCTTTTTTGTTTTTATGTTCGTTTTTTGTGTCATGACTGGAATCATGAATCATTTGGCGAATCGCGTCAAGCATTTTTTTGCATGGAATCAATTGCTTACAAGGCGTTCTTGAGTCATTAGGTCACGGATCGGTGAAAAAGATCTCCGGTGAAAAGGACTCGGACCCACAAGATTTAGTGCCTCAAGATGCGCGCGGGTACCATATCCGGAATTTTGATTCCAGCCGTATTCCGGGTGAATTTCGTGTAATTTTTTCATTAAAAAATCGCGTTTTTCTTTGGCAATTATCGATGCAGCAGCAATTGAAACCGATTTTTGGTCCCCTTTTACGACCGCAGTGGCAGGTGCGTCGAAATCTGGAAGCCGGTTTCCATCGACCAGAATATGATCTACTTTACGGGGTAAATTTGCCACGGCTCTCTGCATAGCGAGCATACTGGCATGGAGGATGTTTAGCTCATCAATCTCTTCCAGACTGGCTTCACCGTATGCGTGCTCTGCGGCGGCCAGAATCTGATCATTTAAAAAGGCGCGTTTTTTGGCACTCAACTTTTTTGAATCGTTTAAGTCGTGGGGGATTAGGGCCGGATTCAGGATCACAGCAGCGGCGACAACAGGGCCTGCGAGTGGTCCGCGACCCACTTCGTCAACCCCACAAATGATCTTGCTGGGTGCGCCAAGTCTTTCTTCAAGTTCATAAGTAGGTTTGGGTGTTTCCTTTTTCATAAAGTGACTATAGACTTCCGCTGAAATAAATAAAGAGCAAACATGAGCATTACCGTCATCATACCAACCTTAAAATTTGATGAGCAACTGGAGAAACTTCTTAATGTGCTTCCAGATGACGTGATTGTTGTCAACGGTGGCGTGGAGACCTATTCCTTTAAAGACCATGTGATTGTGAACACAAACCCGGGGCGGGGCCTTCAGCTTAAGACGGGTGCACAATTTGCCAAGGGCGATTGGCTCTTTTTCCTCCATACGGACAGTACGCTTACCCAGGGCTGGGTTAAAGCACTTACGGATCATATGACACATCATCCGGATAAAGCCTTTGCCTTTAGGCTGCGCTTTGATGATGAGGGCTTCTTTCCACGGCTTCTGGAATATTGGGTTCGGTTTCGTTGCTGGGCTTTTGCACTTCCTTATGGGGATCAGGGATTATTTATATCCCGAGCACTATATGATGAGGTGGGCGGCTATAATGAAATGCCGCTAATGGAAGATGTGGACATCGTCCGCCGCCTTGGTCGCGACCGCATGCGAACCGGCAGGCACCTGCTGATTACGTCGGCAGAAAAATATAATAAATATGGTTATCTGTTTCGCATGTTTCGAAATGGCTTTTGCCTATTGCTCTATAAATTGGGTGTAGACCCGGCAACCATTAAGAAGATTTATTGATGGAGAGCAGGACACTGGTCATATTCGTCAAAGAACCTAGGCTCGGTCGGGTGAAGACACGATTGGCCCGTGATATTGGCACCTTTAAAGCCTGGTGTTTTTATCGCCGGACGGTGAGGGGACTGATCAAACGCGTGGGAGTGGGGCCATGGAAGACGTTAATCTGCGTCTCGCCGGATGACTATAGAGGTAGCTTTTTTGACAAGCGTTTCAACATTATCCCTCAAGGAGGCGGCGATCTGGGCCAACGTATGCAGCACGTATTCGATACCGCAGGGTCAGGGCCACTGGTTCTAATTGGTGGTGATATTCCCGGTGTCAACCGATTACATATAAGGAAGGCTTTCAAAGCCCTTGGAAATCATGATGCCGTATTTGGCCCTGCCACTGATGGCGGCTACTGGATGGTGGGCATGCGACGTCGCCGCGCTCGTATTGCACCATTTAAAGGGGTGCGCTGGTCCACCGAACATGCGCTTAAGGATACAGTTTCCAATATTTCACTTACCCAGCGGGTTGACTTTGTTGATCTCCTCAGTGATGTAGATACAGCAGAAGATTTGTGTTAAGTTAATTGCTTCACACCTTATAAAATAAACTAAGAGGGGGAATACTATGATTAAAGTAAGCGTTATTTATCCGAACGGGCCGGATATAAATTTCGATATTGATTATTACTGCAACACACATGTTCCTATGGTAGTGGAAATCCTAGGTGACGCGCTTAAGGCAGGTAATGTCGATAGCGGACTTGCAGGTGGTACGCCAGGGGAAGAGGCTGCGTTCATCGCCATGGGGCACCTGACGTTTAATTCGGTGGAAGAGTTTCAAAAAGCCTTTGCGCCACATGCTGAAAAGATAATGGGTGACGTGCCCAATTACACCAATTCAGAGCCAATTATTCAGATCAGCGAAATTAAGATTTAAATTCTTGTTTTTAGTCCTTGTCTAACAGTCATTCGCCGTGGATACTGCGGAGGATCAAGACAGGGAGTTTTGAATGTTTAAACCACCGCTTTTTATGGAAAACCGCATTTCGGTCATGCAAGACCTTATTGATGCCTATTCATTCGGGATACTGATTGCTCATGAAGGAAGTGAATTATCCGTCAATCACCTGCCGTTCGTGCTGCATCGTGATCTCGGCGAAAATGGGACGTTACGAGCTCATATGGCCAAAGGTAATCCTCTTTGGAAGGGTTTTGACGAGGGTACCGATGTGGTGGCTATCTTCCAAGGGCCCCATCATTACGTCAGTCCGTCCTGGTATGCTTCTAAAGCCGAACATGGTAAAGTGGTTCCCACATGGAACTACGCCACAGTTCATGCGAAGGGTTTGCTTAGGCTTGTTAATGACCCCGACTGGCTTATCGCCCAGATTGGCTCTCTGTCTGACATTCATGAAGCAGGAAGGGATGATCCTTGGAAAATCACGGACGCACCGGAAAAATACATCCGTGGCCAAATGAAAGGCATTGTTGGGCTTGAAATTGAAATTGCAGAGCTTACCGGCAAATGGAAAATGAGCCAGAATAAAAATGAAGCCGATAAAGCGGGCATTCTTGCTGGGCTAACGCACGATGGTGACGAAAACGCCCTTGAGATGATCCGTGTGATGAAAGATATTTTTTGACTCCCTTCATAAATCCCCTCATTATAAATTCATTAGAAATATAAGGGAGAAAAACATGGCAAAAGATATGAACAGAAGAGAAGTGCTGGGCGCAGCGGCGACGGTTGCAGCGGCGAGCGCCATTGGAACCAGCACCGCCGTTGCAGCGGGACGCGGTCAGGCGCCAGCGGTAATGAGCAGTTATAAACCGCTTGTGGTCGGGGCGCATAATGGTAATCGCCTAACCAATGATGATGGGGAAACGGGTGTCGCGATCGCTTACCGCATGATTACGGCAGGGGATGATGTGCTGGACGCGACCATTGCCTGTAATAATCTTCCCGAGATTTCCGAAGAAGACACGTCCGTGGGCTACGGTGGCCTTCCCGATGCCAACGGTGATGTGACGCTGGATGCCTGCTGTATGCACGGACCGCTTAAGCGGGCCGGTGGTGTGGCCTACATACAAGGCGTGCGTATGCCGTCACTGGTTGCCAAGGACGTGATGATGAAAACAAATCATCACTTGCTCGCTGGGCAGGGGGCAACCGACTTTGCTCGTGAAAATGGTCATCGTGTTGAGGGGGACCTTAACAGTGAGCGGTCCTTTAAACGTTATCTTGAATGGAAAAAACGGGTCGAGGAAGAAGGCGATAACCGTACCTTCGCTGAGCTAGACCTTGATTTCATTGAAAAGAAAGGCTTCGATGTGGCCTATCAAATGGCCGAAGAAGGCCGGATTGATATTGAACATATTCACGGCACCATCAACACCAACGCCATTAACCATAAAGGTGAGATTTGCGGTAATACCACCACATCGGGTCGCAGCTTTAAAGTGCCGGGCCGTGTTGGCGATAGCCCGATCCTGGGGGCAGGCCTATATGTGGATAATGATGTGGGGGCCGCAGGCTCAACCGGCCTTGGTGAAATGAACCTTTATCATCTTTGTTCATTCCTGATCGTTGAAAAAATGCGTGACGGCATGCATCCGAAGGACGCGGGTATGTATGCACTTGAGCGTGTGCGTGATTTCTGCATGGGTAACGAGCGCTATATGAATGAAAAAGGTGAAATCAGATTTAACCTGCAGTTTTATGTGCTGGATAAGCAAAGCCGTTATGCCGGTGTGGCCATGCGCGGCGGCGAAGGTCGCTTCTTCGCGGTCTGCGATGATAATGGCCCACGTCATGAACTGATGGATAGCATTTATATGAATGAATAGAGGTGCTAAATTGGGGGAAATTTATAGAAATTTGCATTGTCTTATCTTGATGGTGCTGCTGTGCGCAGCGCCATCTGTAAGTGCGCAAGTTTTAGGAGGTGATCAAATAAAGGTTCCAACACCACGTGACATATCCCAAGAAGAGGTAATCGAACGCTCAAATGCAGAGGATCGAATTTACGCAGGATTCGAGAAGCTTAGTCTAGTGCAGCAAGATCAACTAAACAAAATTGAACCAAGTGATCCAGATGGACCCGGATTATATTATCCGTGTTCCGTTGAACTTGTGGACGGAACTGTTATAGAGAATGCAATTATTCGAAATATGGACGCTTATTTGCGTGAAGGCGGTATCTTGTTTGATATAGAAGGTGCATTCGCTTCAAAATTTCCGGTCACTGAAATCAAACGTATTTTTCCTTCAAAAAATAGGTTGCCGATCGAATTCTCTAAAGAAATTCACACATATTGGGAAACAGGAATGGGCTATTTGCTTTTTCACATGTCGTTCGATGATGGTTCTAAAAAGATAGTAGCTGGAGGAGCTGCGACTGATTTTTATGATCTACCAGCAGGATACGCATTGGAAAATATTGTTAAAGTAGAGCCATTCGATAGAGAAACAGATGTCTGGTCCGGCGAAACAGATATATTACCTAGCGAAGATATAGTGATATTCAGGTTTCGTGAGAGCGATATAAGACCAAGTACGAAAAATCCATTTTACGAAATAAATCCCTAATCCGCTGCAATAACCTCAATCTCTAGAAGCCAGCTTTCATCATATATACCCGCGATCACCACTGTGAGCGCGGGTTTTCTATGTCCGAGAATTTCCTGTCTAATCCGGCTATTTTCGTCGCAAAATTCGCGGCTTGAAAGGAAGGTGGTGTGTTTAACCACATTATCAAGCGTCATATCCGCAGCTTCCAGCTGGTGGATTACATTTTTCCAAGCAAGTCTAGCCTGATCGGAAAAATCCTTTGGGGTGTTGCCGTTCTTATCCACAGGGATCTGACCGCTTATGTAAAGGGTGCGGGTCGCCCCGGTCACCTCAACTGCCTGCGAGTATCCGCCCGATGGCGCTTCGGTTTCGGGGGCATTAACAGATTTTATTTTCATTTTTAAAACATAAACCTTATGTGGTTTGTCATTGCGACTTTAGGGTCTGTTTCGTCTTCCAGCCTGACTACAGAGCGCACATAACAGCTACGCCTGTCTGTGCCTTCACTTAGTGCTGGCAGCATAAGTCGGACAAAACTCTCATTTTCAGAAACCACACTGCTTCCTACAATTGCGGGATTGCCGTCCGAACAGTTGCTTATAAATTCTACAGTAAGTGATTTGCCAAGTGAACCACCACTTCGGGTAAGTGAAATATTTAGCTCGATATTTTTGTCTTCGCCAAGCTGAACCACTGAACCCGGGCGGGCGACTGTATCCACACCGACTACTTTTGCTGAAAGATCGAAACGATTAAGGATCATGCCCATATCTGCCCAGAATGTCCCTGCGCGTAACGCCTGAAGCACCCCTTCGTGGCTACGCTCCGGTATTTCAACATGGGTACGTGAAAATGTGCATGGCGGGAAGTCTTCCTCCAAATTGTGAAAATCAGAACTGGCCAGCGCGCCCCACATTTGGTATCCACTTCCCAGCATCTGATCCCAAATATCGCCAACATTTCCCGCGATATGATCCCATCGATTGACCGTTTTAATATCTCCTTCGTAAAGGCCATGGGGTTCAACATTTTGATGGCCAGGCCCGCCTTCAAATCCGACAAAATGTGGTGACCAACGGCTCCAGGCGATCAGGTCGTTTTTATTTTCGATAATGTTACCGTCCTGTCGGCTCGGGTGGTTATAAAATACCAAAGTTGACGCACCTACACCGTTGTAATTATTCACTGCCTGGAAAAAGGGTTCGTCAAAGGCACGGGTTATGTCCTTTGTTTCGCTATCATCATTTTCTTTTTCGGCGAGAGCCCGCAGGGCCGCCAGACTGCGGCGCTCCTGATCGGGATGCGTGATCAGTGTCAGATGTTCACGCCCATTGTAAGACGGAATGTTAATCTCAAGCGCACTAAAGACAATCATGTTGGGATAAGATGTACGAATGGCATCTATTTCATTAAAGCGAGCCGGGGAGGAAACACCCTGAATATCCGAATGATCGGTAAAAGCCAGGGCGCCGCAACGATCCGCGGAAATGGCGGCGAGGCGTGATTGGCTGATGGTTCCGTCGGAAAATTCAGTATGGGTGTGCGAATCAAAAATGATGTAATTGCCATTTCCTGACCAGGCGGGTTGGGTAATTTCAGGTTTGTCTGGCAAGTCATTTGCGATGCTCAAGGTGCTTAGGGGGCTAAGTTCAGGTTCCTTGGGTAAGGTCATATAAATAAAAAAACCAATTGGCAGAATGATCATGAGCACGCCAATTGCGACACCAATTATCTTTTTTGCAGTTCTTCCAGAGTTCGGTTTTACAAACTGGTTCACGTTAAACACCCCATATCATTATGTTCCGCGATGCTATTTGCTCGCATGATAACGGGAAAAGATAAATAAATGCTATACGGCGGCTAAAAGCTATACTTCTTTAAGTCGTGGCATCATTTCCGCCATATTGCAGGGACGGAAACGGATATCCAGCTGCTCTGCGAAGATATGATCCCAGGCGTCTTTGCAGGCGCCAGGAGATCCGGGAACGGCAAACATATATGTTCCACCGGAAACGCCACCCGTCGCCCGTGATTGCAGGGTGGAAGTGCCGATCAGTTTGAATGAGATTGCCCTAAATACTTCACCAAATCCTTCGATTTCCTTGTCATAAAATTCGTGGAAAATTTCAGGTGTGATGTCCCGGCCAGTCAGACCCGTCCCACCTGTGGAAATGATTACCTCAACTTCGTCATCATCAATCCATTTGCGAAGTTGCGCGCGTAGATCGTCTTTATCATCTTTGATGATCGCACGGTCAGCTAGTTTGTGCCCTGCGTCCATTAAGCGATCCACAAGCACCTGACCGGATATATCATCGTCGAGGCCGCGGGTGTCAGAAAGGGTGAGAATGGCTATTTTTAAAGGTAGAAAATCTTTAGTCTGATCGATTGGCATATCTTGTTTCTTTATTGTTTGCTGCCGTTTGAATGTTGTCTTGTGCCTCATAAGTGGGCCATTTGCCTTGAGCTATAAGATCAAGCGTTGGAGTATCCTGGCCCATACGCATACGATATATCCACATGTTTGAAAATACACGTTCAATATAAATGCGTGTTTCCCGCGCGGGTATGCTTTCAATATAAAGCAACGGGTCATCCTGGAAATTAGTACTTTTGACCCACTTTTGCATATTGCCAGGTCCGGCGTTATATGCGGTGAGGGACTTAAACAGGTTATTTTCAGCAAAATTTTCCAGCATGGTTTTCATATATTTTTGACCAAGGAACATATTATAGCGTGGATCATCCAGCTTAATGCGTTGCAAACGACGGTTTTGTGACATATCACCAGCAGCGCCCATCATTAATTGCATCAGTCCACGGGCACCGGCGCCACTTTTGGCCCAGCTGTTAAAGGCGCTTTCCTGACGGATCATGCCAAAAAGCAGCGCACGGTCGAGAGTGTATCCGCCTTCTGGTGTAATATAGGGTACCGGATAAAGTGAGCTATCCAATGCGGCAATGCGCTTTTGTTCTTCAATGCGACCAATTTGAAGCTGGGTTGCTGCCAAGCCAAGGCGTGCTGCCAGGCCAAGCAAGGCGGCATGTTGACTATCCCGCGTCCGGCTCCAAGCCACAGAAAGTTCCTGATCAGCGAGAGTGTTTTCACCAACTTGTGCAAGAGCGATAGCACGGTGAACCGATGAAATTCCGCGCAGTTCACGGTAATCACTTTCAGTAAATTCTGGTGCTGTCCAGTCAAGATCTATCTCCACACCAAGTTGACGTGCGGCTAAGATACCATAGAAGGTTTTTTCAAATTCCGCTGCTTTTTTGAGCATTTTTGATACTTGGGCTGGTTGACGACAATTAAGATAGGAGCGTGCCGCCCAGAAAGCACCTGCCGCAGCTGTCCAGTCACCGGCGACCGCTGAATCAGCAACATGGCTGAAATGTTCGGCAGCCACCGTGCAATCACCAAGGCGCCAGGCACTTAGGCCAGCGATCCAGTCCGCTTGCGAGATATGTTCGCGGGAACGGCTGGCAAGCTGCGCTAGCGCGAATGCTTTCTCATCGTGATTGGTCAGATAATATTCGTTGGCAATGCGTGAAAGTTGCTGATCAATTTCGCGGGAGGTGAGAATGCCACGTTCCGTGAAGGCCCAAAGGCGTTTTTCAGCGCGGGATGCGTTATGTTGCCGAAGATAGCGATTGATGGTCCGGTTAAGTTCCGCTACATCACGGCGCTCCTGTCTTTTTCGAAGCTGAGCTTCCGTTGGTGGTGGTGCTGGCTTCGCCGCTTCTGCCTTGGCAGCTTCAATTTCAGCGCGGGAAGGGGGCGTCGGTTTGTCCGCTGGGAAGGCATATGTACGGCCGGTCATTGGCTGCATCATTCCACCAGTTGATCCACCATTCTTTCGTTTGCCAAGATCATATATGCGCTGTGCACCGGGAAGGTCACCGTAGCTTTCCATCCAGGCCTTAAGTTCAGAAAATTTTGACGTATAAGCTGTCGCATGCATATAGCGTTGATACCAAACATGGCCCATTAGGATCGTGTTTTCGATTTTTTTAATCTCATCATCCGCCTGTTTCCAGCGGCCACGGTTTTGCTCATAAAAAATATTGCGGTAAGTTTCCACATCAGCAGGACTGAGCGGCTCGAGGGTGAAGTTATCCAAACTCGACTGTGCATTTGCTCCAAACACAACTAACACACTCGAAAGAGCTATAATCAGAAACTGTCTCAACATACTCTTAACTCTCTAATCTCTCTTTTATGGTGAGCAAGTCATGCCAGGCTTGTTTTTTGCACTGTGGCTGACGCAGCAAATAGGCCGGATGAAAGATCGGCATTAGCGGTATTTTCTGTTCACCAAGGGCATAATCATACCATTTTCCACGTAATTTTGTAATACCCGTCTTTGTATTCAGGATAGCAGTTGCAGATGTACCGCCGATTAACACAATCATTTTCGGATTAAAGAGCTCGATATGACGTTTTAAAAATGGCAGGCAGAGGTCGCATTCCTGATCTGTCGGTTTACGATTGCCTGGTGGGCGCCACGGGAGCACATTGGTGATGTAAAAATCCTGTTCTCGGTTCATGTTAATGGTGGCGAACATACGGTCAAGTAGTTTGCCTGCCTGGCCGACAAATGGTTTTCCGATCCTGTCTTCGTCTGCGCCGGGTGCTTCACCGATCAGCATGATGTCACTATCCGGATTCCCATCACAAAATACTGTATTTGAAGCCGTTTTCTTTAAACTACAGCCATCAAATTCAAGAATCGCTGCATTAAGCGCCGATAGGCTGTCACATCCTGCAGCCATTTGCTTTGCTTCCTCAATCAGTTCACGGTTTGACGCTAGTGGTGCTGTCGGTGTTTGTGGTCTGGGTTTAGGTGAATTTACGCTAACCTGTTGTTTTAATGGCGCTTCTGATTTTTTCTCGAACCAGTTTATTTCCTGGTCAGAGATGCATTCGTCCACCCCACACTCTACATACCACTGCAGTAATTGTGCTGGTTCAAGTTCAGATTGTACGCTCAAATTTGTCGTCATGGGGCAACTATATAACAGGAAGATTAAAATTTTAATTACATTATTTATTTCTTTTGTATTTTTTTACTGTGTCATTAATATGAGCACATCGGGGCAATTTCGGGGTTATTAATAGGCAATGGCAGGACATTCTTCTAAAAAGGTCATATTAGCGGCGCTAATTGGCAACTTTCTTATTTTTGTCAGTAAACTCGCTGCAGCGATTTATACAAGTTCATCAGCGATGTTTTCAGAAGCGGTTCACAGTATCGTGGACTGTGGCAATCAGGTGCTGCTTCTTTACGGTATAAAGAAAGCAGATCGTAAGCCCGACAAGGACCACCCATTTGGATATGGCAAGGAACTCTATTTCTGGTCTTTCTGTGTGGCGATGATTATTTTTGCGGTCGGTGCTGGCGTATCGCTCTATGAAGGATTTCATAAGATCTATGAGCCTGCTGAGATCACCAGCATTCATATCAACTATATTGTGCTTATCGTCGCCATCTGTTTTGAAGCTTACCCGTGGAAAATGGCCTACGACGAATTTAACCGCCGGCGTGGTGATACAGGCATGGTGGAAGCAGTGCATGAGTCAAAGGATCCAAGTCTGTTTGCGATCCTGTTTGAAGATACAGCAGCCATGCTCGGCCTGTTCGCAGCTTTAATTGGCCTGTTTGTTGGCGATTATTTCAATATCCCGGAAGCAGATGGGATCGCCTCGGTTGTGATCGGTCTGATCCTGGCGAGCACAGCCGCAGTTCTTGCCTTTGAATGCAAAAGCCTGCTGATCGGTGAAGCTGCCGATCCAGCGCTGATTGACAGCATTAGTGATTTGTTTGAAGGTCACCCTTCAGTCGATAATATCAATGAAGTGCTAACCATGCACTTTAGCCCCAATGATATTCTTTTAAACCTCAGTCTGGATTTTAAAAATAACCTTCCAGCAGGGCAGGTGGAAAGTATCATCACTGAAACGGAGCGCGACATTAAACAGCGCCATCCGCAGATCAAACGTATCTTTATCGAAGCTCAAAGCCAACGCGGCCATTTGGTGAATGCGAAGATGGATTAGGACGTTTTGAGTAAAGCGTCTTAGATCAAAAAATTGTTGATACGTTTATTTATTTGCATTATTGTGCATATATACATATGAGGTGATGATATGGAACAGGAATTGGTCTTTAAAGCCCTGAGTGATCCAAACAGGATGAAGATTTTGAACAATTTATGCTCGCGCGATTGCCCGTGCAACGTGGGGGATGTAGCGTGCTGCTGCACCGTTGATTTATCGGTCGTGAGTCGACATTTGAGCATACTAAAGAATGCGGGGATTGTATCCGCTGAAAAACGCGGTAAAGAAGTTTTTTACCACGTAAACCGGTCGAATGTTGCGGCGATGCTTCGTGCGACTGCCGACCAAATTGAAAAATCATGTTGTTCATAAAAAGGAGAAAATGATGACAGCAGAAGAAGAAAAGAAATGCAACTGTGAAAAGGGTTGCGACTGTTCTCAGTGTGACTGTGATTGTTGCAAAGAGGAATAAAAATGGCGCTTATGACCGTGCAGGGTCATAAACGCCGGAATGGTTCATAGAACCACTCGTTTGAAACTTAATTATAAAGGCTGGTGGCTTGATTTTCAAGGGATCAGCCTTTTACTCTTCTGAGGCTTTCCAATCCACGATACCGCCGTCAAGGGTGCTCACATCATACCCCTTTTCATTTAAGTATGTGGCTGCCTTGTGTGATACCCAAGCGCCTTTAACGCAATAAAGGACTACTTTCTTATCTTTTGGAAGAAGGTCAGCCCAACTGGCGATCAGTTCAGGATCACGGTATTCTGCACCGGGTATTAGCGTCGGATCAGTCTCAAAATCCTCTGTCAGGCGCACATCAACGATGGTGATGTCTTCTGCTGCTTTAAGGTCCTTAAGTTCAGAAACAGAAAGATTTTTACTGTATTCTGGCCTTATATCATTGCGAAAGACGAAATCTCCCGCTTGCTGCGTAATTTCCTGCGCGGGCAGCGAAACCACATAAATGGCTCCTATTGTAGCGATAAGTGCGATGATAATTTTCATGGCATTTCTTAACCCTGTTTTATTCTCCATATTGCCTAATATTCTCAGAAAAATGAGTCTTAATTGAGGCGAAATTACTGATTTTCAGGAGGTTTTTCCTTGATAAGGCCACTTCGGGCGACAACACCCTCCCAGGGAAAGGTTTCACCTGGATCGATGCGGCGTCTTACCAATGTACTCGGTTCATTGCTCGAAGGTATATATCGCTGATCCAGATCACTATGTCCTTGAATATACTTTAGCTTGGGATAACGCCGTTTGAATTCTTCAATCAATTCAATAAGGGCATCTATTTGCAAGTCATGATAGGCGTACTTCCACTCCTGATGGTCCGTATGTGTGGCGTTGGGATATCTACCAGTATTTATAAGTTCCACACTCAGACTGTTATCATTCCAACCGGTGGTATGATTGGAGCGCCGCTCGTCAGGAACATATTGTTCAATATTTCCGACGCGGTCGATATAATAGTGTCCAGCGGCACCAGTGCGGTTTTCGTATCTGATTTCATCCGCGAAAGCACGGGACGTCGCCCAGTCTGGTTGTTCCGTTGCGTGAATTACAAGCAAATTTAAATCATCTGTTTCGCGGGATTCCAAGCTTTGCCAATAATCTAAAAAGTTTTGTTTTATAATCGGCCCTTCAGACGGGTTTAGCATAGGAGCTTCCCTTTTAAGGCCAGTGCCTGCTATGAAGCGCTCCCACGGGAAATGCTTACCCGGATCCATTTTCCTTGGTACATCGCGGGTTGGATCATTTTCGGCGGCCATCATGCGGCGATCAAGGTCTTCGTGTCCTTCGGTAAATTCGATGGATGGATAGCGGCGCTTAAATTCATTCACGAGTTTGATCAGTGCCTCAATCTGTGCGTCTGGGTAAGGTTCTTGCATCACTTGATGGTCTGTATGGAACCAGTTGGGATATCGCCCAAGGTTTATGAGTTCGATGCTCAACGAGCGTCTGTTCCAGCCTGATGTGTGATTGGCTACTCGATCATCGGGCACATATTGCTCGATACTTCCGTCCCGATCGATGTAATAGTGGCCAGATGCCCCGGTCCCACTTCCTTCGTAGAGTACACGTTCGCCATATTCGCGTGCCTCTGCCATATCGGTAAGTTCAGTGGCGTGGATGACCACCAAGTTGAGTTCATCGGTGGAACGTTCGATCAAATTTTGCCAGTAAGGTAGTTTATGATCCCGGATGTTTAGCTCATTACTGTTATCACAGGCTGACAGCAGAGCCAGAAAAATAAATGCCGCTGCAGTTTTCATTAAATTGGTCATCCTTTTTCTATAATAATCCAAGTTGAATTTGTCACTAAAATAAAAAGGCCGGTAGGGAAATACCGGCCTTAAGTTTATATGAAATGTTTGTTGTTATATTTTTTAGGAGGAAACTTCTTTAGAAAGTTGCTGATGCCCCAAGGAAGAAAGAACGCCCGACATATTCATGTTCCGTGTTCCATAGCTTGTTGCCACCCTGGAATTCTGTTGTCGGTTCATTGTTAATATTCTGCGCTTCAAAAAATACCTTGAGGGTATCAGTCACTTTATAGGAAACCTTAGCATCAATACGTCCAAAGGCACCTTGCGACAGATCCGTTGCTTGGGTGCCGTCTCCATCGGTCAGGAAGCTTTCGTTGTGTCCGTAAGTAACAGAACTTTCAAACGGCCCTTTTTGGTAGAATAGGCTGATGCTTGTGCTTCTGTCTGGCTGGTTTTGCATCTTCTGCTTAGTTACAGCGCCAGTATCGTCAATGGCTTCAACGTCCGCATCAATGAAAGTTACAGAAGTGGAAATGCCAAACCCATCAAATGGGGAAGGCAGTTGTGTGAACTGGGAGATCAAGGAAATCTCAATACCCTTGATGGATGCCTTGTTTCGGTTCACAGTTGATGAAATGGCGAGTTCGGTTAGGTCCGTTGTATCAATAGCCCCACCCAGACCAAGATCCGTAAGCGCTGCATTCATAGCAGATTGATCGTTAAGAACGTCGCGGGTACTGCTTAGCTGGTTTGAAATATCTTTATAAAAAGCAGAAACAGAGATTAGGCTTTCGTCATTGAAATACCATTCGGCGGCCAAGTCATAATTCCAGGCCGTGCGGGCCTTGAGGTCAGGATTGCCAACGGAAAGGCTACCTTCGCCCGTTTCTTCAGAATAAGAAGAACGTGGGGCAATGGCGTCGAAATCTGGTCGGCCGATGGAGCGTGTAAAGGCAGCACGGAGGATGAATTCCTCGTCCGGTCTAAAGTTGAAAATCAAAGACGGGAGCCAGTTGGTATAGGACCCACCTGACTGTGCCAGTACCGCTGCATCGCCGTCGCGAAGGTATCCTTCACTATCTACATTTGTGTGTTCGACGCGTACGCCACCAATTATCTGTACAGTTTCGGCTTCATATGTACCCATCAAATAACCGGCGTATATGCTTTCGGTAAGATTATAGTCTGATGCGAAATTCTGTGCGAATGTATCGCCAGTGTTTAGCTCAAAGTAAGCAGGGTTTGAGCCAAAGAAGCTGTCCATAGCGTCGATGTCCATGAAAAGATTTGGCTGAAGATTACCGCCTGCATCATTGGTAAATGAGTTACCAGTAAAGCCGTTTTGTGCAAGCGTCAGGTCGAAGCCATCTGCGCCATCGTATCTTTCACGGGAATAATCATTCTCACGTTTCACGCGGTTATACTTACCACCGGCCTTGATAACAATGTCACCATCCAGATCAAAGGTGATGTTAAATTTACCCTGTAGATTTTTTTCTTCCATTGTGCGTTCCTGGAAACGAACACGGCGGAAATCAAAGTTCGCAGGATCTTGACGGTCCAGTGTTCCATCTGGTGAGATATTTACGATACCGTTATCCTGTATGGACCAGGCATCCGGACCAAAGTTGGTGTCGGTTCTGAATTCCCAATATGAATAGGGCTCATCCAAATCGTTTTTGCCCCATTGAACTTCATAATCCAGAAGAACATTTTCAAAATCATTTTCACCACCGAGGTTAAAACTAAGCACTTCTTTCATCGGCTTTTCATTACGGATGTTTGCGGAAATTCGATTGCCATCTGACACTCCGCTATTATTTCCAAGAGAAACAACATCACCGCCAAGCCCTTGTTGGAAGCGGTTCCTGTGTTGAAATTCGTCCCATTTGGCATAGAAACCCCTTAGGTACAGGCGGGTTTCGCTTGTTGGTCTTAGTTCAAGCGTACCGTTAAAATTGATGCGCTCGCGTCCAATGACATAATAGTTGTTTTTAACTTCTTCCGGAAAAGCGACCGTTGTGCTGTCAACTGCCTCTTCGCGCCAATCGTCCTGATAAATTCCGGGCGCAACATATTCACGTGACGAAATTGAACCGCCCACTAGCCAACCGAAAGTTTCTTCTTCGTTGATGCCGCCAATGGTTAGATCGCCACCGTAGGGGAGATGTCCGCCAAAATCATCATCGCGGGAATATTGTTCAGTTCCGACACGTGCAGATGCAAAGCCGAAGAAATCTTTATCATAATCAAATGGTTTCTTGGTAATCACATTAACGGTACCGCCAATGCCCTGACCGTCCATGTCTGGCGTGCGAGATTTAACAACCTCCACACCGCCCAATAGCTCACCGCCAATCATATCCATAGGCACCAAACGGCCGCCGCCATCGGATTCTGGGGAGCCAAAATTTAAGCCGTTGACGGTTACATTGTTTAAGTCAGGAGAAACGCCGCGGATCTGAACGAAACGACCTTCCCCTTTTTCCACAAGCATGGAAAGGCCTGGAATACGGTTCAATGTTTCGCCGATATTCTTATCCGCGATTTTTCCCAGTTCATCGGTACTGATCACTTCTTTAATTGTATCTGAATTTTTCTTTGCGTCGATTGACCTTTGACGTGATAGGCGAGAGCCCACGACAACAATAGTATCTTCATCGGCAGCTGTCGTAGTTTGAGTTTGCTGCGTGTAACCGGGCGTCCAGCATAGGGCAGCAGTGGATGAAAGGAGCGCAATTTTTATGGCGCTTTTGATGGTGTTAGTCATTTAAATTTCCTCTTGTAAGATCTGTTTTTTCACTTTGTACTGGGAGGATGAAGCGAATCTCTCCTGCGCGTGACGTGGGCTCTGAATAAGGATTTGGTATTAAAGACTGATGATGGAAATGTGATGATTGGGTGACCGTTTTTAGAAACTTTAAAGACTACTTCTACTTCAATTTGTCACAACAGAGTCTCATAGCTGAAACATTGATACGATAATGATTTGTGAAGAAAATTTATTGCCAGACAGGGAACACTTTTATGAAACATCTTATAATGCCTCTAATCTTTGCTATCGGGTTTGGCGTAAGTGCGAACGGACAAAATGTGCCTGAATATACAGCGGTTCTGCTTGAAACATTTTCAGCGTTTGATGCAAGGCAAGGAGTGGCAGTTGATCAGGAACACTTCTACGCAGTTGATAGTTATGGGATCACCAAACATTCTAAGGCCACCGGGCAACCCATAATTCAATGGGATGGTGTTGAAGAAGGACACGTTATTATTCATCTGGATAGCGGCATGATATTGGATGACAAACTTTATGCGTCCCATTCAAATTATGGCAATCGGCCGATGACAAGTTCTGTGGAAGTTTGGGACGCAGAGACATTAAAGCATATTGAAACCTTTAGCTTCGGTATCAATCGCGGCTCCTTTACATGGCTGGATCGCTACGATGGTTTCTGGTGGGGTGCCTTTGCCAATTACGATAAAGTGCAAAATGGTGACACAGAGCCGTACGGTGAAACGCAAAATACCCAGATTGTTAAGATGGATGATGATTATAGAATTCTTGAGAGCTGGATTATTCCAGATCATATTCTGGAGCGGATGACGCCCATGAGCAACAGCGGTGGGTCTTGGGGATCAGACGGGTTTCTTTATCTTACAGGGCATGATCACGGCGAATTATATGTCATGGAGATACCAGAGGCCGGGTCAATATTACGACATGCCGCGACCATTGTTGTTCCAAATGCGCTTCAGGGGCAGGGGATTGCTTGGGATAGGGCTGAGAATGACCGTACGCTTTGGGGAATTTCGAAATCAAAACGTGAAGTATATAAAATTAAAGTCCCAGAAATCAAAGAAGTGGCTGTAAAAGCAGAGCCAGTTATTCGCACAAGCAATTTTAACGAGAACTGATGTCGTTTATTGGTTTAGCTATTGTAGTTTTTATCACAGTGGCAACTGTCGCTATTGCATCCGCTCAGCTGATTGGATAGCGTTGATCTAAACAAGAATCACAATATCGTCTTTCCAGAGGGGCAAGCACAAGAATGAGCGAAGCAGCTGACAATCCTTACACCAACTTACCGGACGAAAAATTTTGGAAAACTGGTGTCAGGGCCAAGCAGAATGGGTCTTATTATGACAACATCTGGCGCTCCAAATTTAAGATCAAGAAAAAATCAAAAATCGTCACCGCGGGTTCTTGCTTCGCCCAACATGTGGGAAAATGGTTGAGCAAACGCAATTTTGATTACCTGCCTTCAGCGCTAGATCAGGATCATAATTTTTCGTTTGCTTTTGGAAATATATATAGCACTGCACTCCTTCGGCAATGGCTTGAAGCGGCGACAGATAAAGCGGACCTGAGCGAAGTGTTTTACGAAAACGGTGGCAAATATTATGACCTTTTACGGCCCGCTTTTATGAGCGAAGGATTTTCGTCGAAGGAAGAATTATTATCTGCGCGTGAGGACGCAATAGAAGAGCTTCGCGAAGGTGTATCTCAAGCGGATGTATTTATATTTACGTTGGGCCTCACTGAAAGCTGGGTTGACACAGATGGGGTCGTGTACCCGATGTGTCCCGGGACCATATGCGGCGAATTTGATCCGGAAAAGCACAAATTCAAAAATTTTGATGTTACGGAAAATATTGATGAGCTTAATAGTGCGATAGAACTCGCAAAAAGCTTAAACAGCAATATCAAATTTTTGCTTACCGTTTCACCTGTCCCTTTAACGGCGACGGCCTCTGACAATCATGTGCTGACAGCAACTATTAAATCCAAATCAATATTGAGGACGGTGGCAGACGCGTTATGCAATGAAAACCAAGACGTGGATTATTTTCCGTCATATGAAATTATTACATCACATGCGAATGGAGGGCGGTTTTTTAAAGAAAATATGCGTGATGTAACTGAAGAAGGTGTTTCTTATGTTATGTCGCATTTAGAAGCGGTAGTGCTTCCATATGAATTTAAAAAAGCGATGAAAAAGCAAAAACGTGAGGCGGATATGCTGAGCCAGAATATGGAACAGATGGGAGACGCCGCCTGTGAAGAAATGGTTCTGGATAATGTGCGAAATCCTATTCATTCGATTGAGCCATCTAAATATGTACTTATCGGCGACAGTCATATGGGACATATTTCAAAAAATTTAAAAGAAAAGGACATTCCCCACTCAGGTGGTGCGCTCATGAATGCATCGGCCTGGAATTTCGGCCAGTTTCATCTGGACGATGACGAGTATGTGGTTCTATTGGAAAATAAAGAATCCAGAAATGCCTGGCTTGAACTTTTGGACAACTTAAAAATAAGTGAAATGAAAACCGGTAAAAAACCCATCGTTTTTACAAATGTTGGTATTCAAACCAATTATTCAACAAACAGATTTGGTAAGTGGATCAAAGAGAATTTCGCAACCAAAAAGTTTGAACTCAAATATGGCCCCAAGTTTTTTGAAGCAGAATATGGCGATCAGATACAATTTTTGAAAAACCTTGTTAGTGACAGTTACAAAGTTATTGCCATTTCAGATCCGCCAATTTGGAAATATTCAGACGAGTATCGCCATCTTGAGCCCATAAAAGTGCTATATGAGAATGTAATCTCCGAAGTTTACGAAGGAATTGGTGTCAAATTTTTTAACGCACGAACCTGGCGAGAAAAAGGGAAGGGCTTTGCTAAGGATCCTCATATTTTCAAGGATGGTCTACCCGATTGGGTGCACGGCAGTCCCGACTATTATCGGGAACTAACAGACGCATTATTATCCCGCTACCGCTGATTATCCCCAAAGTTCAGGTGTGGGAAGACTGGCGATACCGCCTTCGGCATAGTCCAGGCCGTGGTCAATATCTTGTTTTAAGAATAGCGGGCCATCAATATCGATGAATTCACAAAACTGGCCCACAACATAGGCAGGCGCCATGCCCAGCGATGACCCCGTCATATTGCCGATCATAAGTCCCTTACCGCCAAGCCGCGCCAATCTGATGATTTTAAGCGCATCAGAAAGGCCGCCACATTTATCCAGCTTAATATTAATCACATCATAGCGGCGTGCGTTTTGCTCATATTCGGCGCTGTCCAGGCAGCTTTCGTCAGCACCTAAGGGTACTTCAGATTTAAAACCCTCCAGCATTTCGTCTTTGCCGCGTTCCAGGGGCTGTTCAATCATGGCAAGGCCTAATCGTTTGCAATGAGGGATATATTCTTTGAGTTCTTCGAAGCTCCATCCCTGGTTCACATCGGTGATGAGGGTCGCGTCAGGGCGGGCTGCGCGGATGGCTTCCAGGCGTTCTATTGGGTTATCTGCTGAAAGCTTGATCTTTAGATTGGGGTATTTTGCATAATATTTGGCTTTTGCTGCCATATTTTCAGGGGTTTCAATGCTGACTGTGGCGACAGTGGCAAGCGGTTTTGGCTCAATTTCCAGAAGTTGCCAGATGGATTTTCCTTGCTGTTTGCAGCGAAGATCCCAGAGCGCGCAATCAAGCGCATTGCGTGCGCCACCACGTGGCAGTAGCTCATCCACTTCTTCATGGGCGATCTGGCTATGAAAAACTTCTTCGATCTGGGCAGCCATGCTTTCAGGCGTTTCACCTTCATAATAAATACCGTTCGCCTCCCCGCGACCGATATGACCTTCTTTTTCGACAGTAACTTGTACCGCGTCGGCATCATTAAACGTATATCCGGTAATGATGAATGGTTCCTTCAGAGGATATGATTTGGTTTCAATTTTAATTTGCATGACTTTGTCCCAAAAATAAAACTTTCGGCTTAAATAATACTTGAGAGTAGCTAATCATGCCGCTACGCTCATTTCAAGAATAAATTCAGGGAGGGTATTAAATGCTTGCAGACGCTGAGGCATTAATTTCACCAGATAATCAATTTGCTTTGTGGGCGATCATGTTGCTTTTGGTCGCAACTGTTTTTCGACTTGAGAAAACCACACTAGGTCAAAAGATTTCTGGCACGATCATGATTATTACTTTTGGTGCGATCCTGGCTAACTTCAGAATTATACCGTCACAGAATGCTGTGTTTTCAAGTATAAATGGTGTGGGAGTGCCGATTGCAATCGTGCTTTTATTGTTTAACGCCAACCTAAAAAAAATATTCAAAGAAAGCGGCCCGACAATGATCGCTTTTATTTTCGGGGCGATTGGTACCACAATTGGTACATTACTGGGTGTTGCGTTACTACCGCTTGGGGAATTTGAAGCGGAACTTGGCGCCATATTCAGCGCTACATTTATCGGTGGGTCCGCTAACTTTGCCGGGGTTGCCAATGCCATTGGCTTTGATGACGGCCACGTTATGTCGGTTAGTATTGCAGCGGACAATGTGGTTGGGGTGTCCTTTATGGCACTGCTCATCGCCATCCCGTCCATGAATTTTATGGTGCGATTTTTCAAGTATGATGCCAACTCTGATGCCTATTCTGATGGTGGTGAGGTTTCGGAAGAAGAAAAGAAACCATTCGCCATCGAACGCGCCGTAGCGGCTTTGGGTATTGCGTTTTTGATTGTTACGATAAGTGGTTATCTCGCAGAAATTCTGGTTGATATGATCCCGTTCTTGCAGCAAATCGGTGCAGGCTCGGTCAGGTTGCTCCTTCTTTCGCTCATTACCGTTGCCATGGCGACCTATGCTCATGATCATATTATCAAACTGACTGAGGCCTTCCCAATCGGTATCGCAATTATGTATTTGTTCCTGGGTGCCATTGGTGCCAGTGTTGATATTATGACCATGATCCAAAGTGGTATGTTATATGCGCTGTTCGCGTTTATTATTCTTTCGGTGCACCTAGTGGTAATCCTAGCGTTTTGTAAGCTCTTTAACATTGGGCTTCCAGAAGCATTGGTGGGTTCAAACGCTTGTATCTTGGGTCCGCCGACGGCCGCCGCCATGGCAGGCGCCATGGGCTGGAAATCGCTGGTAACACCTGCGGTTCTGTGCGGCACATTTGGCTATGCGACGGCAAACTTCATTGGCGTGACTTTGTTTGGGGTATTGGGGTAGCAAATGCACTCTTAATTTAGACACAAATTGGTGTAAGAACTGTATTTATTAATCTAACTGCTTGGGGGTATTGATGCGTGTCTTCTTTTTTTATTTATGTGTTTTGTTACCTAGTTTTTCTACACATGCACAAATTTCTGATAATTTTCCAATACTCAAGCCACAACTAATTATCAATGAAAATCCAAAATTGTGCGAGGGACTATTGAAAATTGTGGAAAACAGTTATTTATCTGAAGAAACCTCCCCGCGTGTAATTAGTCCAGCTATTTCTTATGATATGGGTATGGAGGCTGACGCCGAAAATGGCGGGCCGAGGGAGTATCAGGATTGGTTTGGATACAAACGTGTGGTGTTTCAACCTATTAAACATCGTTTTACAGCGAGCAACGGAGAAAGTTACTTGATTGAGCAACCGGCTCACAAAATTGCTGGTGAATATGATATAAGGAAATATTTCGTCGTAGGCAGTACTGGACTTGCTGGTGAAATTCCACTCACATTTTCGATAACTTCGTTTCTGGGGAAAATCAAACCACTTTATGGTTTCAGCTACAACGATGTTGCGGAAGACGAAGTTCCAGTTATCGATACGGAAAACATATCGCAAAGTGGAGAAACAATCAGCTATGAAAACGTTATTCCAATTATTTTTGAAAACGAATATTATTTTGTTTGGGCAGAGAGGCGGGGTAAGGATCTAATCCAACCACTTATCATTAGTAAATTTGAAATAACGCAAGAGCGTCAAAACAAATTTCTTACACAATCAAAAGTCTGTGAAACAGCCATTCTTAGAAATGAATCTCTAAATACATCAAGCGACAATAGTTACTTGAATTATTTGCCAGAACTAACTGCTATGAATGACTTACTGAAAACCGCACAACGCATCGCTGGTAATGACCGGCCAAGCAAACATGGCGACAATGTGCAGAAACTTTGGACTGCGATTTTGCGTCCTTGGGTGTTTAACAATCTCGCATTGGCAAAAACAGAAAGGATCGAGGACCTATTCAAAGGCTGGAAGCACTTAGGGCCTTGGGAATATCGCCAGTATAAAATATTAAATTCATCTCTCGATCTTGTAGAGTCTCAAATGGTAGAAATTTACACCAGAAGATTTGGTATGGATGGGGAAACAGCAATCAACATAGCAAATAGTTCATTAAACAGGTTCCACAACAATTTGGTTGGCGGCCAATACGAACAATATTTGTATCGTAGGAGGACTGGCGTGGATGTCGCGCCATCTGCTGCTGTAGAATTCAGGCGACTTTTACTCGGTGGTTCGGCAAACGATGATCGGGATATTGCTAAATTTCTGGAAGACGATACCCATCTCCATTTAGAACAAAAATTTGAAATGACAAAGTATCAGGATAGTTTTCCTGTCTTTGAGCAGGCTATTTTTTATGCACTCGAGTCAGACAATAATGCCGGACTTACTTTTCTTATTAATCACGGGGTAGATTTGAATACAACAAACTGGTTTGGAAAAACGCCCCTCATGTTTGCGGCGCATCTAAACAATTTTACCGCCGTAAAAACCCTGCTTGAAAATAACGTCCTGGTGAATCTTTCTACTGGTAATTATGAACTACCCAGATATGGAAGGTACGATGATCCAAGATATTTTCAAGTTCACATAAGAAATAGAACCGCGCTGATGTATGCAGCGGAAAATGCCTCGCTGAAGTTATTTAGGTTACTAATAGAAGCCGGAGCTGATGTGGAGGCTCTAGATAGTGCTGGTCGTACCATAAGGGATTATCTTTCTTTAAATGAGACTATGTCAAAGTCAGAAATGGAAGACGCAATCAAACTGCTTGTCGAGGAAGGTGCCTAAAGCCATTTATACATCACGAGGGCATCCACATATCCTTGCGTAGGATGATTGAAAGCCTTGGGAAGGCGGCCAACAGTTTCAAAACCGAGTTTGTCCCAAAGTCGAACCGCTCCTTCATTGCTCGCAGCAACAAAATTAAACTGCATGGCTTTATATCCTAATTCACGGGCGATATCTTGTGAGTGTTCACACATTTTTGTTGCCATGCCGCGGCCTCGCGCAGCGCTTGAGACCATATAGCCGCAGTTGCACACATGATCCCCTTGTCCGTCTTGATTGGTTTTGATGAAATAAGTGCCTAGGATAATGCCGTCTTCTTCAAAAACATAAGTTTTTCGGGGATAATCTAGCCAGATTGATTTGGCTTGAGCTTTGTTTGTATCGCGCCGATAAGCATAAGTTTCACCGGCGGCGACAATTTCATGGAAAATGGACCAGATCTGATCGAAATCAGCGTTTGTGGCTTCGCGAATATTCATCACTGAAACACATCCAGGTCATTTGCTGAAACAACGTTTCCGGAGTAACCAGCTGCGCGCACTTCTTCAGCCAGCTTATCATGTTCTTTGTGCCAATATATCTGGTGGTAAAGAATAAGTTGCTTCGGCTTAGCTATGCTTGCTAGTTCAGCAATTTCGGATGGTGTTGTATGAAATGATCTTTGGTAGATTTGCCAGTCTTCCGATCTGGTGTTAAGTGATATTTCCGAAACCACTTCGTGAACCAAAAAATCAACGTCGCGTGCGGCTTCCAGAACTGCCTCGCTTTTTGCAGTATCGCCGGAAACCAATGCGGTTTTTCCTGTTTCTTTTTCAGTAAACTTGTAACCATATGCCTGTTCCCAGCTGCCGTGCGGGACTTTTATGGCTTCAACGATAACGTTTTCGTCTTCAAACACCAGGCCCGAGGTCCAGTGCTCAAGCGTTTCCACTTTGTAACCGTTCGGATTAGCCGGTTGTGAACCATGCAGACGCATATTGATATCTTCGCTATAGGCTTCTGAGATCATATCCGCCATGTGTTTGGTGCCGGGTGGGCCATAAATTTTTAAGGGGAGTTCGCGGCGCAGTACCCAAGGTGCGAGGATCATATTGGCGAGCCCCACTGTATGGTCTGAGTGAAGGTGTGTTATGAACAATTTATCCAGATTAGGCGCGGCCAGCTCTTCAATACCGCTCAAATGCGCCTCGCGTGCTTTTCGGAACATACCTGCGCCAGCATCAACTAAATAGGCTTTTCCGCCGGAAAGGATCGCTACGCCTGCACCTGAACGGTCAGGGTATGTTAGGGGTGTGCCTGTTCCAAGTATCACCACTTTAAAAGTTTCGGCCTGCGCCGCAGCTGCGCAAAACAATCCTATCAGAATAACGGAAACGATTCTGGTCATATTAGCTCTGGAAATAATCCCGATAAGGATGGATTGCCGGCGCGCCGCCAGTGTGGAGGAATGTTACATCGCGCGCGTTTGTAAGCTTATCGCTCTTGACCATATCCAACATGGCTGACATGGCTTTGCCAGTGTATACCGGATCAGTAATCACACCTTCACGGGAAGCTACAGTTTTAACGGCTTCTATACCCGCTTCGGTTGGATATCCATACGCCTGCCCGTAATATTCGTCGACCACAATGATATCGTCGTCGCTGACAATATCAGAGGAAACACCAATCATTTCACAAGCTTCATTAAGGATTTGACGGATACGATTGCGTACGGGTTCAGCGGGGCCGCCGACAGAAACACCCATCACTTTGGTTGTTGTATTGCCAAAGTAGCGAAAACCGGCCAGCAGCCCGGCCTGTGTTCCACAACTTCCCGTCGGATGGAAAATGTGCGAAGGTGAAATGCCCATGGCGTTCCATTGATTGATCAGTTCGCGGGCGCAATTCACATAGCCCATACTACCCACACCATTGGATGCGCCAGAGGGAATATTATAGGGATTTTTGCCAGCGGCCGTCAGATCAGCGAGAACTTGTTCTACCACTGGTCCGCGACCATCTTCGGCCACATACATATGGGCCCCCATGATCTGATCCATCAGGAAATTACCACTGCCCATCAATTCGTCTTTCATTTCCGGTACAGGATTTGAAAGGATCACATGGGCTTCAAGTCCTACCCTCGCTGCACCGGACACGGTTTGCCTCACATGGTTTGATTGGAGCCCCCCTTGGGTCACCACTGCCTTTGCTCCGCTTTCAAGAGCTGCGGCCAGCGAATATTCAAGCTTTCTGGTTTTGTTGCCACCATGGGCCAGTTCCATAACATCGTCTCGTTTGATATAAAGATCGGGTCCGCCTAACAGCTTGGTGACATTGGCCATTTTGTTACAGGCGGTGGGGAGTGTAGTCAGCTTAATGCGCGGGATCGCGTCAAATTTTTCACTGGCCTGTGCGAAACAAAGCTTTCCTGCTGACGCGGCTGCTATGGCGACGACGCCAGCACCTTTAATAAAATTTCTACGTGACTTATCGCTCATTTATCTTTTCCTCCAAATCTAAAAACAAATCGGCAAACGAATGAATTGCCGGTGCACCCCCTGTATGGAGAAACACAATGTCTTTCGGGTTATCTAATTTATTGTTTTTTATCATATCAATCATTCCGGCCATTGTCTTGCCCGTATATACGGGGTCGAGAATGATGCCTTCCTTTTCGCCTAGCAGCTTAATGGCGTCATTGGCGTCATCAGTGGGGTAGGCATAGGCTTTACCGTAATAGTCACCACTGACAATCAGGTCATCATCACTGATAAGATCATCTGGCAGATCAATCACTTTGTAAATCTGATCTATCAGATCTTTAAGATCAGCTTTTTTACGTTCTTCGGGCTGGCTAACCGAAATACCAACTACTTTAATTGTTGTGTTGCCGAAATATCTAAGGCCAACAAGTAATCCAGCGTGAGTTCCACAGCTTCCGGTGCCAACAAAAATATGGCTAGGACTAATGCCCATATTTTCCCACTGCATCATCAGCTCCCGCGCAGCCATCATATATCCAAGGCTGCCAAGTCCGTTTGATGCACCCATGGGAACCGGATATGGGGTTTTTCCTTCAGAAATCAGCTTTTTTTCAATGCGGCTCATCTCTGTGGCAACCATATCATCGTCACCATCAATGATATACTCACTGGCGCCCATGATCTTATCCATGAGGAAATTACCGCTGCCTTTCATTTGTGAAAGGCGTTCCGGCACCGGATTGTTCAGAAAAATATGACTTTCTAGGCCCAGTTTTGCAGCTGCCGATACGGTTTGGCGGACATGGTTTGACTGTATGCCACCCATAGTGAGGATCGTGTCAGCGTCTTTTTTCAGCGCATCGGCAAAAACATATTCAAGCTTTCGAGTTTTATTGCCGCCATGAGCAAGGTCCATCACATCGTCACGTTTTATATAAATATCCGGGCCGCCGAGCTCCTTTGATAAATTGGGAAGCATGTAAAAGGATGTTGGCAGGCTGGTAAGTGGCAGGCGTGCCACATCTTCGAATTTCATATTTTGGCCTCATATGACGGGTAATGATTGAAATGAGCTTAGTATAGTTTTTTTGGGAAATAAATAGTTTGTTTGCCAACAAGTTTGATTGACGGCACCTATATTTTAAGGTTAAGTGAACCCTAAGGAAATACAGGGATTATATCATATGGAACGTGAATTTATGGAATATGACATCGTCGTGGTTGGCGGTGGTCCGTCCGGCCTAAGTGCCGCGATCCGTTTTAAGCAATTATGCGACGCTGAAGGAAAGGATTATTCGATCTGTGTTCTTGAGAAGGGATCGGAAATTGGTGCGCATATTCTTTCCGGTGCTGTGATCGATCCCATAGCGCTTAATGAACTAATCCCTGACTGGAGAGAAAAGGATGCGCCGGTTAATGTTGCAGTCACCGATAATCAGCATTGGGCATTAAGTGCAAACGGAAAAACATCAATGCCGCATATTCTAATGCCGCCACTGCTCAGCAACAAAGGCAATTATATCGTTAGTCTTGGAAATCTGTGCCGCTGGCTCGCGGAGCAGGCAGAAAACATGGGCATAGAAATTTTCCCAGGATTTCCCGCTGCAGATGTTCTTTATCATGAAGACGGATCTGTTAAAGGCATTCTAACTGGCGATATGGGGATCGCCGAAGACGGCAGTCATAAAGACAGCTATATGCCCGGCATGGAACTTCACGGAAAATTCACATTCTTTGCCGAAGGGGTGAGGGGATCACTCTCGAAAAAACTGATTGAAAAATTCAATCTTCGCGAAAATAGTGAGCCGCAGACCTACGGTATTGGTATAAAGGAACTATGGGAAGTTGATCCTGCCAAACATAAGGAAGGGCGCGTTGTTCACACGCAAGGCTGGCCATTAACAAGTGATACTGTCGGCGGTGGTTTTTGTTATCATCTGGATAATAATCAAGTGGCGGTTGGTTTTGTTGTCGGACTTGATTATTCAAACCCCTATCTTTCGCCGTTTGATGAAATGCAGCGTTATAAAACCCATCCTGCGTTTGAAGGATTGTTTGAGGGTGGTAAACGCATTTCATATGGTGCCCGAGCCATCAATGAGGGCGGGTTTCAATCGGTACCGAAGTTGTCTTTCCCAGGAGGAGCGCTTATTGGCTGTTCCGCTGGCTTTGTTAATGTGCCACGCATTAAGGGCACCCATAATGCCATGAAGACTGGCATGCTCGCGGCTGAAACGGCGTTTGAAGCGCTTGGAAGTGATGGTGATATGTCAGGTTATGATCAGGCTTATTCTGACAGTTGGGTTTACAAAGACCTTAAGCGGGTGCGAAATGCCAAACCCGCCATCCACAAATTTGGTGCTTTCTGGGGTACTTTATATGCCGGTTTTGATATGTGGATGAATAACATCGGGCTTGGTTTTCTTCTTCCCTGGACATTCAGCCACGATGAAGATCATACTTGCTTGAGGCCAGCCGCTGAAAGTGAAAAAATTGATTATCCCAAGCCCGATGGGCAAATTACTTTTGATAAGCTTTCTTCTGTGTTTCTATCCAATACTAATCACGAAGAAAATCAACCCTGCCACCTGACGCTTAAAGACGCGAGCGTTCCGGTAGAGGTCAATTACAATGTATATGCTGGCCCTGAAGCACGATTTTGTCCAGCGGGTGTATACGAATTTATCGGCATCGAAGAAGGAAAACCGCAATTGCAGATTAATTCACAAAATTGCGTTCATTGTAAAACATGTGATATTAAAGACCCAACACAGAACATTAACTGGATCACACCGGAAGGTGGCGGTGGTCCCAATTACCCAAATATGTAATCGTTCTTAGGGAATTATTAGGATACCCATGCCTATAAACGGCATTGTTCAATTCAGCAGGCAGACAGTAATTATATGAATTCACTCTCACCAATAAAATTCTTCAGTCGGTCCATTCTGGCACTATCTATTCTTTGGTTGACGCCAACGGGAGTGGCGGGGGCACAAAGTTTAACTGCGGATGCCCCAAATGAACCGTTTGGTGAGTATCTTACGGGTCGACATGCGATTGCGAACCGACAATTTGACGTTGCTGCTGAAAATTATTTTAATGCGTTGAAACTGGACCCTCAAAACGTCCGACTTAATCAGGAAACTCTGGCGATATTGGTTATCGACGGCCGCTTTAATGATGCGATCACAATCGGTCATCGCCTGAAATCCATGGAACAGGAAACAGACCTTTCAAGATTGATACTGTTTTTCGAAACTATTCAAGACAAGAGCTATGACGAAGCCTTACCAGCTGTCGATCAGCTTTCTACCAATGGTATACTTAATCTGATTAAGCCTGTGTTTCGTGCATGGATCCATGCCGACCAAGGCAATAGATTGGAAATGGAGCAAATTCTCCAAGGGTTTGATGACGGTACCACTTTCAACTTTTTTAATTTTTTCCAAGCGGGCTTAGTTTACGAATATATGGGGGATCTCAATGTTGCTGCGGATTATTACTCCCGTGCCTTAACTGAGCGTGGACTTTTAAATCTTAGGGCAGTGGAGGCATATGGTGCAATCTTGATTAGACAAGGAAAGTCTGAAGAAGCCGTTGAAATTTTTGAGGAATATTTGGAGGAGGCACCATCCAACGAGCAACTAAAAGCTGGTCTAATTGCGGCACAAAATGGAGAGCAAATATCGCCACTCGTAACAAATATTGAAGAAGGTTTCGCGGAATTGTTTTATACGGTTGCAACAATTTTGATGCAGGATAATGTAAAAAGAGTGGCTACCGATTATCTTCAATACGCGCTATATTTTAAATCAGATTTTCCGCTCGCACATTTTCTGCAGGCGCAAATATTTGAAAGTGACGAGTATTATGATGGCGCTTCCAAACATTTCAATCTGATCGGCAGCGATAGCCCCCTTTATTTCCAGTCTAGAATTCAGCGCGCATGGCTTTTAAATGACATGGAGCAGGATGAAGAGGCGCTATCAGCATTTAATGCACTGGACCAGGAATATCCGGATAATCGCGAGGTGCTTAACTCAATTGCCGAATTTTATAGAACTCATGAAAGATATGCAGAGGCCATCCCGGCCTATAACCGTGTCGTCGAACTGATTGAAGAGGAAGATGAACGAGACTGGGTGTTATTTTACACACGTGGTATCGTTTTTGATCAGGAAAAGCGTTGGCCGGAAGCGGAGCGAGACTTTAAAAAAGCTCTTGAGCTGCGTCCAGAACAACCGATGGTTCTGAATTATCTCGCGTATAGTTGGGTAGATCAGGGTGTTAATTATGAAGAAGCGAAAGAAATGCTGGAACGCGCTGTCGAATTAAGGCCCAATGATGGATATATTGTCGATAGCCTGGGTTGGGCGCTGTTTAAGATGGGTGATGAAGAAGAAGCTGTTCCGATACTTGAACGCGCGGCCCAACTTCAAACTCAAGACTGGGCGATCAATGATCATCTGGGGGATGTATACTGGACGGTTGGCCGCAAAAACGAAGCACGTTTTCAGTGGCGCCACGCTCTATCTCTATCTCCTGATGAGGACAAAGTTGAAGGTATCAGGGATAAAATTGAAAACGGATACGAAAAATCCTTTTAGGTGAAGAAGCACGTGCTTGCCCCTGCAAAAATTAATCTAGATCTTAGAATTACCGGACGCCGTGAAGACGGCTATCATTTACTCGACAGTATCGTTGTGTTCACTGAATTGGGTGATGAACTAACGGCCAATTATTCCAATGCGTTATCGCTGAAGATAGACGGCCCTTTCGCTAATGATCTGAGGCCGAATGACGGTAATTTAGTATTGAAAGCGGCAAAGGAACTTTGTGCTTTTGCCGGTGTAAGGCCGGATTTATCTTTTAATCTCATTAAAAACCTCCCTGTCTCATCTGGAATTGGCGGCGGATCTGCAGATGCTGCGGCAGCGATTAAGCTGACGAATGAGTTGTTAGGTTTGAAGATATCCAATGAAGACTTGAACAAGGTCGCTCTAAAAATCGGAGCTGACGTTCCAGTTTGTCTTGTGTCCAAGTCCTCGCGGATGACTGGAATAGGAGAGAATATAACCCCGGTCTTAATAAAAACTGGTCAGCCAATATTAATTGTTAATCCACAGGTCGCTGTTTCTACACCGGAGGTGTTTCAAGCTTTCCGCCGGCAAAATTCCGGATTTTTCGGGGGGAGGCAGATTGATATCAATAATATTCATTGGTCGTTAATGTTGGACCATATAAAAGGCAGTTCAAATGACCTACAGGAACCAGCATGCCTTCTTAATGATGAGATAAAGACCGTTCTTGATAGAATGAATGAATGTGAGGGAGTGATATTCAAACGAATGTCTGGCAGTGGTGCGACGTGTTTCGCTCTATTTGAAGATCAAAAAAGTTGTCTAGCAGCAGCAAAGCATCTGAGAAATAGTAATAATCATTGGTGGATACGGATGAGCAGAATTCTCTAATTATTAAATGAATTGCTTGCGCTTCTACTGCTTTATGCTAGATTTGCCAGTATGCTTAAATTTTATGGTTAATTTTTGTAGTAAACCGTTACAAACTAGGAACTTTCGTCGAATGATTGATAAAATATATCAAACGTTGAAAACAATTTTATTCATATCAATAACGCTTCCGCTTTTTGGTACATCGACATTTGCTCAAGGGCTGGATCAAACAATATTTGATCAAATTCAGCGGAGGACTGGTTCCACTACAAATGCAACGGTTGTGCGCTCGCCACTGGACCAGGCACGTGAACAAGCCTATATGGAAGAACTTCAACTGCAATTAGAAAAACGCCGCGAGGAAGGGCCTTCAATAATTGAAAACGATTATAATGCTCGCAGAAATAGCCTGAATTCAGAAGAAGAATTGATACTTGAGCAGTTTGGTTACTCCATATTTGATCGCCTTCCTGTCATGGATCAACTTTCAACTGGCAGGGTGCCCGATAGTTATCGTTTGGGAGTTGGGGACCAGCTTATCGTCAGCTTCAAAGGTTCGCGGGAAGAAGTGGTTTCGGTCAAAGTGGATCGTGAAGGAAGGTTAATTGTACCTGCGCTTGAACCCTTTAATGCTTCTGGATTAACACTTTTTGAGCTCACTGAGGAGTTGAGCCGTAGGGTCAGCGAAAGCCTAATCGGTACAGATGTATTTGTTTCACTTGCTACTTTGCGAAATATTTCCGTTTTGGTCGCTGGTGAAGTTGAAAACCCTACTGTCGTTCGCACCACTAGCTTAGCAACCCCCATTGAAGTTTTGTTGCATGTGGGGGGAGTTAAAAAGACTGGCTCGCTACGCAACATAATATTGCAACGGGGTAATGAAACCATTTCCGTTGATCTTTACAATGTAATTGAAGGATCCACAGGTGAAATAATAACTTTAGAGGACGGTGATAGACTGGTTGTCCCCACACTGGGCGCGACAATAGCGGTGGATGGAAGTGTCATCCGACCGGGTATTTATGAGCTTGCGGGAGGGCAAGAAGAAATTGGTGCTGCTGAAGCCTTAGAGCTAGCAGGTGGGGCGATAAGGAAGCAAGGGAACTCCATAACGCATATGCGCTTTGACAATACCGGTAGAACAAATATCGAGCGATTAGACGTCGGAAAAACTATTTCAAGTGGTGAAATTGTTCTTGTGAATCTTATGGAGAATTCTCAGGTTGGGCGTGTTTCACTAACTGGGCATGTTAAAACACCTGGTGTTAGGGCGGTTTCCGTATATTCCAGTGTAAAAGATTTAATCGGTTCAGTTAAGAATTTGACCGATAATCCCTATCTTTTATTTGGTGTTATAGAAAGAACCGATCCACAAACGCAGACGAGGCAACTGATCCCGTTTAGTCCGCAAAAAGTATTGTTCGGTGATGAAAATGTTGAACTGCAGGATGATGACAAAGTTGTTATCTTTGGTCGCGATGATGTTGAATTTTTAAAATCGGATGTCATTAGACAGGCAATATTCACAAGCGACTATTTGGAAGAGGAATTTTTGCCAAATGGTGAACGAAACAACGCATATTGTGCTCCGGTTAAAAAACTAGCACGCATTATATCGGATACTCAATCAGACCGTTTTGCGACCGCGATTAGAGCTGTTTTTGTTAGAAGAGAAAGTACTGAGGAACAACAGGCTGACAGGGAATTGATGCTTGACGAAACGGAACTTCTGGTCCTCGAAGAACAGCGCAGACAGGCCTTACTTGGAATTACAGCGACGCCAACTGATCAAGCCATAATGGAACTTGAGCAAGAAAATGAGGAAGATGGCGAAGAAGAAAATAACTTCGAAATGTGCCCGGCAATTTATCAGGATGTGGATAATCTTCTGTCTTTCACGCTTGAGCATATAGTATCTGTTGATGGTGCAGTTCGATTGCCGGGTGTGTTTCCAATTGCCAATCAAACGGAAGTCGACTTGTTACTCGCTGTATCTGGAGGTACGTCTAACGATGCAAATATGGGGAGAATTGAAATTACAAGCTATCGCGAAGAAGCGGTAGACGGCAACCTGGTTATGAACTGGGAATATGTAGATGCCACAGTTTCAGATTTAAATGCCGTAACGGTGAGTGCGGGTGGTGGTGTGCGCGTGAGCAGCGTCTACACAAATTTTGAGGCCGGAGCAGTGTTGCTTTCCGGCGAATTTGTGCAGCCGGGTGTTTATACCATTAGAAAAGGTGAAAAATTGTCTTCATTAATTGCCAGGGCTGGAGGGATAACAGACCAAGCTTATCCATATGGTGCAATATTTACCCGAGACCGTGTTAAGCAAATTCAGCGGCAGGAAATGCAGCAGACTGCGCAGAGATTGCAATCGGCTATGGTTTCTGCATCTGTTAAAAAGAACATCGAAGCGAATGGCGCTATTGCGCTGCAACGAATGATTAATGGTATGGCTGATCAGGATTTTGTTGGCCGCGTGGTCATTGAATCTGATCCTGTTGTGCTCGACCTTGATCCCAGTAAAGACCTAGTTCTAGAAGCTGGTGATAGCTTGTTTATGCCAAAGCGACCAAATTTCATCGTAACAGTTGGTGATGTTCTTAATCCAAGTGCTCTGCAATTTGTACCCGGCAAGGGCGTGAGCAGCTACTTGGAAGAAGTGGGCGGATTTACGCGCGCTGCTGATGAAGATCGGGTGTTTGTTGTTTACCCCAATGGAGTAGCACGCCCGATTAGTCTCGCTTCGTGGGGAGGCGATAGCAATTTGAGTATTCCACCAGGTTCGGCGATTGTTGTCCCAACTGATTTAAGTCCATATGACAATCTTACGTTGGTTAGAGAAATTGGCGATATCTTCAGAAATCTTGCCGTATCTGCAGCGTCGATCGCTGTACTCGTAAGAAATTAAGGGAATAAAAGGGGTCGCCGCTGGGCGTATTGATATGAGCTATTTCAAATACGCCCTTTGTCCTCTTTTTTTATTTTCACCACAAATTGTAAAAGCACAACAACTAACTTTTGATACCAATCGTGACGAGGGCAGTATTGGTGCTTTCGGTGGTGTTGGCTTACTGGAAATGAGGAATGCAAGATTTTCTGAGGATGGCCAGTTAACATTGGGAATTGGCCATCAGGATGGTACTCAAAATTATTATTCGACATGGCAAGCGACACCTTGGCTTGAAACCACACTTCGGTTTAGCGATCACAGCAGCGATATTGACGGCGTAGACAAAGCAATTGATGTAAAGTTGAGACTGTTTGAGGAATCAAAATACAGGCCTGCCGTTGCGATCGGTTTGCAAGATTTGCTTGGAGATGGAAATTTTAGTGGCGAATATATTGTTGCGAGCAAAAAGATCTCTGTATTCGATGTGTCCATGGGGTTTGGTTTTGGGCGGCTCGCTGAGCGCTCCAAGCTATATAATATTTCGCGTATTTTTGGAGAGTCGTTTCGCCATCGAAATTTTGATGACCCTGGATCTGAAAAGTTGAGGTTTAAGGATTACTTTTCGGGCGAGAAAATGGGTTTCTTCTGGGGGTTAGAATACAACACCCCTATAGAAGGTCTTACAGCAAAAGTCGAATATTCTACCTTTGATAAGTCTCAGATCGAAAAATTTAGTGATTACAGGAGTAAAACCGCTTTTAATGTTGGCGTAAATTTCAAGGCCAATAAATGGCTTGAGGTTGGCGCTGGCTTATACCATGGTAATCAAGTTGGTATCCATTTAACGGCTAAACAAAATTTACATCGACCGAAAAAGTTTGATCTTGCTAATGTTCCAGAAGTAGATGCAATAAGAGTACGAGAGCTTAAAAACAGGGCAACTTCTACCAATGACTATAAAGATACTGCTGATCCGGATGTCATCTTTGATAGACTGGAACGAATGGGCTATCGGGTAATTGAAATGTCCTTCATTGAAGGGCATGTTGAAATTGCCTTAGAAAATAATAATACAAATTCTACAGATAAAATGATCGCGCTCGGAGCAATACTTCAGAGTTATAACGCGGTAACACTTTCGGTTGAAAGCGAGGTTGTTAGGGCCTCCAGGGACGAAGCACTTGGTCAACAGGCGCTAGCCATGTACCGGCATACTAGCTATTTTGCCCAAGAAAAAAATGCTAACGAAATGAGCGGCGAACAAAGGGCAATGATCGAGCGTAAAATATTCGATATGCTTAAAAATAAAAAACTAAGTCCGTCCGCGGTTAATGTGTTTGAAGATGAAGTTATGATCGAAAAGAACGTTGGCCCCTTTATTGATATAAGTAAAAATGTAGGACGAGCTTCTCGAATACTTACCAACCATGCACCAGATTCAGTGGAAAGGTTTAAGTTTATTTCCAAAGAGCGCGGCATTCCAGTTTCGCAAGTTTCAGTGCTCAGAAAAGATTTTGAGAAAGTCGCTGACTTCAATAGCAGTCCGGAAGAAATTCTGGCAAATGCTGAAATTGAGGACCCAACCATGAAACTGGATGATGACGGAAGGTATGAAGAATTTCCAAACTTTGAGTTTGGTATTTTGCCTGAAGTTCAAACACATTTTGGATCCGATAAAAACGATCATTTTAAAGCGGATTTAAATGTGAAATTCTATGGTCGAGCCAATATCACGGAAAATGTGCAAATCAACACTGAAATAAAGCAACATATAGTCGGAGACATAGATACAATTACTCCGTCGACCAATCCTGATGTTGCTCATGTTCGCAGCGACGTCGGACTTTATGCCGCGGAGGGAACAACAAGTATTCAAAGATTGAGCGTTGAACATATCGCAAATCCAGCGAAAGGAGTGTACACCCGCATGACCGCTGGGCATTTGGAAAGCATGTATTCGGGCGTCAGCGGAGAAGTATTGTACCATCCATATAGCGGTGCACTGGCGGCGGGAATAGATGTTAGCCTTGTTAAGCAGAGGGATTATGACCAACTTTTCAGCATGCGCGATTATGAGACGGTAACGGGGCATGTAAATCTTTATTACGTAAATGAAAAATATGATATTACTACAAAGATAAGTTTCGGTCGCTACCTGGCCAAAGATTGGGGGTCGACATTCGATATATCCCGTCAGTTTAACAATGGTATTCGTATTGGCGCGTGGGCGACCTATACGGACATGTCAGATAGTGATTTTGGTCAAGGTAATTTTGATAAGGGTCTTTATGTATCGGTTCCTTTCGATTTCTTCTGGTATCGTCAGTCCCGTGAAAAAGCCAGAGTGAGACTAAAAAGGCTTGGCAAAAACGGCGGTCAAAAGATTGAACATGCTACAAATCTGTTTGATATACTTGCTGCAAGCCGACCTTATAAAATTCGTCGTACATGGAATGCTATTCTTGATTAAATGAAGTTTTGATTAAATGCCTAAATCTTATGTATTTTTTAACATTTTGGGGCTAGGGTAGCGAAAAATAAAACCAAAATTACAATAAAAGCGGAATAATTATAAATGTCAGCTCTTTCACTAACTTCTGAAACACCAATCGTTGTCGTAGGCTTAGGATACGTTGGTCTGCCACTCGCTGTCGCGCTTGCGAAGAAATTCAACGTGGTTGGATTTGATATTAGCGAACAACGAATTGCGGAACTTAAAGATGGTTTCGACCGAACGGAAGAAATTGAACGTGAACGTTTAGAGGCGAGTTCACTTGCGGTTACCAGTTCCGTTGAAGAAATTCGTGATGCGGGTGTTTACATTGTAACCGTTCCAACCCCAGTGGATGAAAATAACAAGCCAGATTTGTTCCCTGTTCGCGCATCATGTGAAACGTTAGGACCAATTATTGGGAAAAACAGTATCATTGTTTTTGAAAGTACTGTTTATCCTGGTGTTACAGAGGAACTCTGTGGACCAATTTTGGAAGAAAAATCTGGACTTGTTTGTGGCGAAGATTTTTATCTTGGTTATTCACCGGAGCGGATCAATCCGGGTGACAAAGTCCACACTGTCGATAAAATCACAAAGGTGATTTCCGGTCAAACACCGGAAGTTGTTGATATTCTTGAAGAGCTTTACTGCGCAGTAACAAGCGGTGGGGTGTTCAAGGCATCCAGTATACGAGTTGCGGAAGCCGCAAAAGTAATTGAGAATGCTCAGCGCGATATCAATATCGGATTTGTTAACGAAATTACTATGATCTTCCAGAAGCTCGGTATTTCAGTGTATGACGTCTTAGAGGCTGCCGGAACAAAATGGAATTTCCTTAATTTTACACCAGGACTTGTTGGCGGTCACTGTATTGGTGTAGACCCTTATTATCTGGCGGAACGTGCCAAGCAAATTAATCATGACCCGCGCATTATTCTTTCCGGGCGCGCTATTAATGATGGTATGGCCGATTTTGTCGCCGAGCGCATTGGGGCTCAGCTTTCAGGTGCTGGTAAAATTTTGGTTCTGGGTCTAACGTTTAAGGAAAACTGTCCAGACCTAAGAAACACAAAGGCGGTCGATCTCATCCAGGGTTTGAAGGTTCGTGGCTTTACGGTCGATGTACATGACGCCGCGGCAGACCCCGCAGAAGCAAAAGAGTTCTTTAATATCGATCTTAAAGGTGACTTGAGTGATCTGCCGGACCACAGTTATGTCGCTGTTGTGGGTTGTGTATCCCATGATGAATATAAAGATATTCAAATGTCCGAACTTGAACGCTTGCTTGAACCTGGCGGTTTAATCGCTGATATCAAAGCTATGTGGCGCGACAAGGAGAAACCACAGTACATTCGCAAATGGCAGTTATAACAGCCGTTTATGGCTCAGGCCAAAGCGAACTAGATCTTCCCGTGACGTAATAGGCTACCAGTCCGATATATTCGTGAATAGCCCAGTCAAGGCGGGCCAGATTGCCAGAGGCTTTAAACTTTAAAATACCCTCAAATTGAAGTGTAGTCATATAGCCTGCTGGATATGGCTGGATATTTATTCCGGCCTTTTCAAAGGCCCCAACGGACCTTGGCATATGAAACGCGCTTGTCACCAATAGCCATTTGTTTGTTTCGTTAGGTTTAATTAATTTTGCTGTTTCAACTGCGTTAGTGTGGGTATTGTAAGAATTTGGTTCAAATCTAATCCTTGAGCTATCAATACCTGAATCTTCGAAAAATTTTTTTGCGACATCATTTTCTGACCACTCACTTTTAGATTGACGACCACCCCCACTGTGAATGATTGGCAGTTCAGGAAACTCTCGTGCAAGCTTGACAACTTCAGTAAGGCGTTCACTTCCGTTGTTAAAGGTTGCCTGATTAAATGATGTGCTTATTGCTGTTCGTTCCGATCCTGCCAAAACAATAATACCGCTATATGGAGGGTGATTGGAAACATTTGTATATTCTGAAAACCGGCCTTCAATAGGCCATAGGAGCCATGAAGACGCATTTGAGAACCCTGCGATTGCAAGAGTGATGATACTTACCGCACTAATGCGGCGTGCAAACAAATTTAGCCTGGAATAATCGTGAGTGAGTTTCCTGAGCAAAAAGCCGATAATCAACATTAGGATAAGAAAATTACTGGGTTGTACTATAACCCATACGGATCTTGATATGATGTTGTCCCAGGCCATTTAGAGTGTTTATTGCTCCTTAGCGATATGTTCTGGCTGAGAGTAAAATTTAAGCGCGATAAAGAAAAGCAAAAAAAAGTGAAAATAAGTAAAAAACAATATTGCAACTTTAATCGAAACTCACTATGTTCGCACCACCTTGAAGCAAACTGTTGAATTTTGGGGT